>JAGHUI010000023.1 GCA_018064885.1 Candidatus Minthosoma equi
TAAACTTGCCTGTAAAGATCAACTTTGTCCATATTCTTTTTGGATGCAAAATTAATACCTTTACAGGCAGGTTACAATATGCTATCGCGGATGGTTATACCGTGTGACGCTCAAGGGGCTTTATGTATGTTGCTTCCTGTCCTTGAAGCAGGACGGAGGAAGGTGCTGCTTACTTCTTAATCTTGTAGATTACGAATGCGTTGGCAGGAACTGTGATGTTTGCAACTGGAGCCTCTACAGAGATTGACTTTGTCTGAGGAGTGATCTTTGTTGGGTTCTCGATAGAGTTCTCTGCATTGAGGTCATCGCTCTGGAGAGAGATGAGGGTTGCTGAGTGAGTACCTTTCTTGAGTCCCTTGAGGTTGAGTGCTACATCCAGTACCTTTGCGCTTACGTTGGCAATCTTGATGATAACTTCGTCTGTTGACTTCTCATATACTGCTGAAGCATGGAGACCGTCCTGATCGTCGTTGCCTGCAACTGGCTTGCCCTTCATTGTGAGGCTGAGGACGTTAGAACCCTTGTTTGTTGCATAGAGCTGCTGAACGTAGTATGAGCATGAGTTGAACTTGTTGAGGTTGTCGAACCAGATTGCATCTGGACGCCACTGCCAACCTTCAACGTGAGCGAAGAGAGGTGCGTATGTTGCCATCTCAACAACGTCTGCATTGCGCTCAAGACCAGTCATGAATGCTGCCTCCATGAGGGCTGCGTTGTAGTGGTTGTACTTCTTGCCCTTGCCGTGGCATGCGTACTCGCCAGCGAACACCTTCGGACCCTTGCGTGGGTAGCTGTCGTAACGGTTAGCGCCACAGTTGAGCTTCTTGCCATCGCGATCCTTAGCCTTGCCGAGGAACCACTCTTCGTTGCGGTAGTAGTGTTCGTCAACGAGGTCAGCACCGATCTTGCGCATCTCTGGCCAGAGGTATTCAAATTCCTTGCCCTCAGAGTCAGGACCTGATGTGCCTACAATCTTGATGTTTGGATACTTCTTGCGAACCTGCTCAACGAATGGCTTGAGGTTCTCAGGATAGATAGCACCCCACTGCTCGTTACCGATACCTACATACTTGAGGTTGAATGGAGCTGGGTGACCCATGTCGGCACGAAGCTTAGCCCACTGGTTCTTAGCTGGATCGCCATTAGCGAACTCGATGAGGTCGAGAACATCGTCGATGTATGGCTGAAGCTGATCAACTGGAACGTGAGCGTCGCTGCGCTGTGCACCATTCTGGAACTCGCAAGAGAGACCTACGCTGACAACTGGAAGTGGCTCAGCACCAATCTCTTCAGAGAGTTGGAAGTACTCGAAGAAGCCAAGTCCGTATGACTGGAAGTAGTCTGGGAAGTAGCGATGAGTGAATGTATAGTGCCAGCGGTTCTCGTTGAGAGGACGATTCTCTACAGGACCAACTGAGTTCTTCCACTGGTAGCGTGTAGCAAGGTCGGTACCCTCTACGATACAACCGCCTGGGAAGCGGAATACGCCTGGGTGAAGCTGCTCAAGTGACTCTGCAAGGTCCTTACGCATACCGTTCTCATGTCCCTTGTATGTGTCAACAGGGAAGAGAGAAACGTGCTCGAGGTCGGTAGTGACCTTCGAGTCGCCCCAAACACGGAGGTGAGCCTTAGCGAGAGTCTTCTTTGCCTTGATGTTTACTGTGTATTTCTTCCATTCCTTGCCAGAGATCTCAAGACCAGCATTGCCAATCTTCTGATCGTCAGTCATTGTGGCATTGTCAACAAGATCAATCCAGATCTTTGATGTGCCACCATCTGGAACGCGAGCCCAAACGGAGAAACGGTATTCTGCGTTTGCCTTCACGCCAATGCCGAAGAAGCCTTGGTTCTCAATCATTGTGTGCTTGTCGCTGTGGCCTGATGGAGCGAGACGAACGTAGTGAGGGTTCTTGTTGAAAGGGCCATCGTCCTTGAGCGACACCTTGCCGGAGATTGTCCATCCTGCATAGTTGTTAGGGAACTCGAAAGAGCGGTTGATGAGCAATTCGCCATAGAGACCGCCATCGGCAGCGTAGTTGATATCCTCGAAGAAGATACCGTACATTGTCTTAGGAATTGGAGCACCAGCCTTGGCAGTGTTCACATCGAATGTGTGAGTCTGCGCTGACATGCTTCCAGCAACGGCAAGCGCTGCAAGCAAAGAGCTTAATTTCTTCATAAAGATTTAGTCGATAAGTATTTATTAGTAATAATTATTTTTGCGTTATTATTTGCAAAGATAACAATAAAATAAGTTATTACAACAATAACTACACAAAAAACATCTAATTATTACTTGTTTTTTCGTTTTAAGTCTTTATCTTTGCAAAAACAATAAAGAAAGAAAACAAAAACATGCAATGAAAGGAGTATTACTTTTCTTATTAGCTGCTGCCATGACCTTTACGTGCAAGGCGCAAACATCTTTCGGCTTGAACAAGACTGTTTCAATTGATGCTGGCTATGATTACGTGCATAGCTTCAACACTAAATATGATTTTGCGAAGTTCCCTCGCCATCTCCTTGCACTTGATTTCACCTGCTATGGAATCTATGTGGGCGGTGTCATCATGGGGGATTGCCAGCATGATTTTTCTGCCACTGGCTCGTCGGCTGATGTTGACTATTGTCATCTGGACTTCAACACGCTCGGATTCAAGTTCGGTCCGTCATTCTACCTTGGCAACTGGCGCAATCGCTTAATTGTCACGCCTCATGCGGGATGGCTGTATCATAGGGACCAGAACAAGAGAAGCTCGTTCAATCATTTCTATACAGGAAAGAAGGCAAGGTTTCTTGCTGGCGTGAAGCTGATGTATGCTCACCGCAATTTCGAGTTTGGCGCAAATGTGTCTAACCTTGATGCTGGTGCTACGATCGGCTATAATATCGGGGGCAAAAAACGATAACGGAAATGAAAAACTAAAACGAAAACGAAAAGGAGGGGCATTGCTGTCCCTCCTTTATTGTAAATATATGTATGTGGAAAAATTATTCCTTTACACGACCAACATAAGAACCGTCACGAGTGTCAACTTCGATAATGTCGCCTTCGTTGATGAAGAGTGGCACACGAATCTCAACACCTGTTTCGAGAGTTGCTGGCTTAGTAGCGTTAGTTGCTGTGTTGCCTGCAAAACCTGGCTCAGTGTATGATACTGCAAGGTTGATCTTTACTGGAGCCTCTGCTGTGAGGATTGCACCTGTCTGGTCATCAATAGATGCCATAACCATAGTCTCGCCTTCCTTGAGGAAGTCGCCGCCAGTGATGAGATCCTTGTTGATGTTGATCTGCTCGAATGTTTCTGTGTTCATGAAAACCAAGTCCTCACCTTCCTTGTAGAGGTACTGGAACTGCTGGTGGCTAACTGTAACGTCGTCAAGCTTAGCTGATACGATCCATGTACGCTCGAGCACACGTCCGTCCTCAACATTGCGAAGCTTTGTGATCATTACTGTATTACCCTTACCTGGCTTCTTGTGAAGGAAGTCGATTACTACCCAAATCTTACCGTCGTCGAGACGGAGGCATACGCCTTTCTTGATGTCACCTGCTAAAATAGCCATAAATGTGAATTTGTTTTATTTATTTATCTGAATTCGGGTGCAAAATTACGTATTTTCCTTAAAATGACAAAAAAACTTGATGATTTTTGGTGTTTTCTTTTGCCGATTTCATGGAATTCACTAATTTTGCAGTCGTTTTCCGTGAAATGTTGCGGCATTTTGCGTGGGAATGTGTGCATTTAGAATTGAATAATAATAATAAAAACAAGATAAGAAAATGAAAAGAACATTCCAGCCACACAATCGCAAGAGAATTAACAAGCACGGTTTCCGTCTTCGTATGCAGACTGCTAATGGCCGTCGCGTCCTCGCAGCTCGTCGCCGCAAGGGTCGCAAGTCTCTTACTGTATCAAGCGAGCACCACGGAAAATAAACATTTCCTTTTTCGCGATACAAAATGCAGGGGTTTCACAGGAACTTCTGCATTTTTTTGTTGTTTTCTTTTCTCTTCTCACTCATTTTGCCTACCTTTGCACACACATATTTAAATATAGTATAAGACAATGGCATTGAAATCATATTTTACAGGCAAGACAGGTTTTAAGTTCTGGGGAAGCATCATACTGATGATTATCGTACTGCTTGGTGTTCCTGTGGGAGCATTTTATTTGTTGGACACCATCACTCATCACGGTGAGAAGATTGAGGTGCCAAGCGTGGTGGGAAAATTCAAGTATGATGCAGAAGACATGCTCAGGGAACGCGGACTCACAGCTGTCATCACCGACTCTACTTATCGCAAAAGCGTTGCTCCTGGAACTGTATTGGAGCAGAAGCCAAATGCAGGATATGAGGTCAAGTCGGGACGTGTGGTCTATCTTACAGTAAACATGATGGGCGAGCCAACTCTTGCTTTGCCAGATGTGGTGCGCGGAGGCTCTCTGCGTGAGGCTCAGGCTACGCTGAAGTCGCTCGGGTTCAAGCTCACCCCAAATGAGGTGATGATTGGCAGGCCAAAGGACCTCGTCATCGGCATTAAGCAGAATGGCAAGAATGTTCACCCTGGCGAGACGGTTTCTCGTGAGCGTCCGCTGACAATCATCGTTGGTGGCGGAGAGCCCGATCCTGTGGATTCGCTCTCAATGGATGAGATGGAAAGCGACATTAACCCAGAAGACAACGACTTTGACTTTGAATTATGATTGACGAAGAGCTTGATTTGGAGGGTAGCGATTCTTTTGACGAGGAAGACGAGCAGTCGGGGCTTTATGAGCACTATCGCGTCGTAGCTGACAAGAAGCAGAAGATGCTGAGAGTGGATAAGTTTCTTCTCATACATCTGAGCAACACTTCGAGAAACCGTGTCCAGAAGGCTGCCGATGCCGGCTTTATCATGGCTAACGGAAAGCCTGTGAAGCGATCATACAAGGTGAAACCTGATGACGTTATTCAGGTGATGCTCAACCGCCCTCACTATGAAAACAAGATCACTCCTGAGGATATTCCTTTGAACATTGTTTATGAGGATGATGATTTGATGGTCATCAACAAGCCTGCTGGCATGGTGGTGCATCCTGGATTCGGAAACTGGAACGGCACTATGCTGAACGCTATCGCCTGGCATTTCAAGGACAATCCTGCTTACGATATCAACGATCCGGAAATCGGTCTTGTGCATCGCATTGACAAGGACACCAGCGGATTGCTTGTGGTGGCGAAGACTGCTGAGGCGAAGACGCATCTTGGTTTGCAGTTCTTCAACAAAACCACCAAGAGGGAATACAATGCGTTGGTGTGGGGTAACTTCACAGAAGACAGCGGAAGGATAGAGGGCAACATAGGCAGAGATCCGAAGGACAGGATGAGGATGGCAGTGTTTTCTCCAGATAGCGAGATTGGCAAGCATGCGGTGACTCATTATTTTGTAATGGAGCGCTACGGATATACCACTCTTGTGAAATGTGTGCTGGAAACAGGACGAACACACCAGATCCGCGCTCACATGAGACACATTGGCCATCCGCTTTTCAGCGACGAGCGCTATGGCGGCGACCAGATATTGAAAGGTCAGCCAACAGCAAAATACAAGCAGTATATAGAAAATTGCTTCAAGATCTGCCCGCGTCAGGTTCTTCATGCTAAGACTTTAGGATTCATTCATCCAAGAACTGGCAAGGAGATGATGTTCAGCAGTGAATTGGCAGAAGATATTACACAGTTATTAAATAAATGGCGAAATTACGCTAAAGAAGAATAGCTAAAGAAGAATAGCAATGAGCAAGAAAATTATCGCAATTGTTGCCGGAGGAGACAGCTCCGAGCATGATGTGTCGCTGAGAAGTGCAGCTGGCATAGATTCATGGATTGACAAAGAAAAGTACGACGTATATATTGTGGAAATCAGCAGTGAAGCTTGGGAGGCGCACCTTCCTAATGGCAAGAAGTCACCTGTTTTCCGCCACAACTTCTCTTTCAAGGATGAATGGGGCAAGGATGTTAAGCCTGACTATGCCTACATCACTATTCATGGCACTCCAGGCGAGGATGGAATCCTTCAGGGTTATTTCGACCTTCTCCACATTCCTTACAGCACATCATCGCTTCTTGTAGAGGCAATGACATTCGACAAGTTCACACTCAACCAGTACCTGAAGGGCTTTGGAGTGAAGGTTGCGGAAGAGGTGCTTATCCGTAAGAACATGGATGTTGACGCACAGGCAATTGTTGATACAGTTGGTTTGCCATGCTTCATCAAGCCAAACGCTGGAGGCTCAAGCTTTGGAGTCACTAAATGCAAGACTATTGATGATGTTGTTCCTGCTGTGAAGAAGGCACGCCAGGAAAGCGATGACGTGCTCATCGAGAGCATGATGTCTGGAACAGAAATCAGCAACGGCGTCTATACAGGAAAGCGCATGAACGAAGCTGGCGAATTGGAAAGCGTGAAAGTGGTGTTGCCTATCACGGAAGTTGTTCCAAAGACTGAGTTCTTCGACTATGATGCAAAGTACAACGGTCTTGTCGAGGAGATCACACCTGCACGCTTGTCCGACGAAACAACAAAGCGCGTACAGGCTCTCACTGGTGCTATATACGACATTCTCGGTGCAAAGGGCATCGTCCGCATCGACTACATCATCAGCAAGAATGAGAACGGTGATGATGTTATCAACATGCTGGAAATCAACACAACTCCTGGAATGACTCAAACTTCTTTCATTCCTCAGCAGGTTCGTGCTGCTGGCATGGATATGAAGGATGTGCTTAACGAGGTAATCGCAGATAAATTGTAATCATGAACATAAACGATTTTGATGATATTAGGCCTCTGGGTGATGGCGAGATGAAGCCTGCATTCGAGGCAATGCTTAAGGACAGGCAGTTTGACAAGATTCTGGCTGGCATGATTCCATTGCCAAAGGGCTTGAGAAACTGGATACTGAAGATGATGTTCACTGGCATCAAGACTCCTCTTGATTTCCAGAAGAGATACATGAAGCCTTTGGTGTACTATGTGCTTCACAAGTGTACTTCTGGCTATTCATACCAGTTCTCAAAAGCACTTGACAGAAAAGACAACTACACTTTCATGTCAAACCACCGAGACATCGTGCTCGACTCTGCTATCTTGGACACTTTCCTTATTGCTGACAAGTTCACAACAACTGTTGAAATCGCTATCGGAAGCAACTTGCTCATCTACCCTTGGATCCGTACTCTTGTGCGCATGAACAAATCGTTCATCGTCAACCGTGGTCTCACTCCAAAGGAAATGCTGAAATCTTCTATCCACATGAGCCAGTACATGCATTTCGCCATCAATGAGAAGAATGAGAACATTTGGATTGCTCAGCGCGAAGGACGTGCAAAGGACTCCAATGACCTCACTCAGGAGTCTGTGCTGAAGATGCTCAATATGGGCGGACCTACTTCTGGCAGAACAACAGCGGACATCATAGAGAACATCCGCCACATGAATATCGTCCCTCTTGCGATCAGCTATGAGTACGATCCATGCGACTACCTGAAGGCTAAGGAGTTCCAGTGCAAGCGTGATATTCCTGGATGGAAGAAAGCAAAGGGCGATGACCTTGAGAATATGAAGATTGGCATCTGGGGAAAGAAGGGACATGTGCATTATCAGGCTGCACCTTGTATCAACAATTGGCTCGACACATTGGATCCTACTGAGATAGATCGTGCTGATATCTTCAGAGTCATTGCAGAGCACATTGACCACGAGATTCATAGCAATTATAGGATTTACGACATCAACCGCGACGCGCTTGCTGGCAAGGAGAACGCCTATATCGAGGAGCGCATCAAGATGGTTGACGTGGAGAATCCTGATATTCCTTTCCTCCGCGAAAAGATTACAGCAATGTACGCTAATCCTCTGAAGAATCATGAGAAAGCTATCAATAGTTAGTTTTGTCTTGGCAATAGTTATATCTTGCTGGAGCTGCTCAGACGATGATGACAAGCGTTATCCTTCTCTGTTCACCGATTTCCTCACAGCAGAAACTGACAGCAAGGGAAATGTTGCTTTTGTCACATTGGATGATGGCAGCAGATATGCTGTAAGCCGGATTATAAGCACTGATAACAAGAAGGATACGCTTCTACGATGCTTGGCTAACTACACGATTGATGATGGAAAGATAGATATTTACAACATCCGTAACATCTTCTCAAAGCATGTGCTTCCTGCCGACTCTTTCAAGACTGCAGCGAAGGATCCTGTAAAGGTGACAAGCGTATGGAAAGGCAATAAGTTCTTGAACATACATTTAGGTGTGATGACAACAGGCAAGGGAACGCATACCTACGGATTCTGCATTGATTCTGTCAAAGGAAACATGAGTTATGTGTCGCTCATGCATCAGCGTCCAGAAGATGATGCAGAGTCGTACACGAGCAATGTTTACATGAGTCTTCCATTGGAGGGCTTCGCCACAGACAGCCTGTCATTCTGTGTGCATACTTACGAGGGCATTTACACAAAAACAACAAATACAAATAAATAGAAACATTATGACAAGAGCATTAATAACAGTAGTTGGCAAAGACTCAGTAGGTATCGTTGCCAAAGTAAGTACTTATCTGGCAAACAACAGCGTCAATATTCTTGACATCAGCCAGACAATCGTTCAGGACTTCTTCAACATGATGATGGTTGTTGACATTGAGGCTGCAACTAAGCCACTCGCAACTCTCTCAGAAGAACTCTCAGAGATTGGTAGCGAGACAGCCGTAAGCATCACTATCCAACTTGAGAGCATCTTTAGACGATAAGTCCAAACTACAGCAATAGCATAAATAAAGGTTGACATCAACGATGCCAACCTTTATTTATACTGTCGCTTATTTACGAAAGAGGTTTGGAAGGAAGCGGTAGTAGAGAAGGTGACGCCATGTGGACCAGTCGTGGCCTCCGTGACCTCCTGCATAATATTCATGCTCAATACCGTGTGCGTTAAGCGCATCAACGAGACCTTTGACACGAACATTAAAGAAACCTGCTTGTTCCTCTGTGCCTTGACCAATGAACAAATAGTCAATCTTCTTGTTCACATCAGTAGTGCTCATGAAAGTAGGCATAGTCTTTTCTGGCTCTGCATCACCGGCACTGAGAACTCCAAAGTTGGCAAAGAGGTCAAGATTGCGCTCCATACCGCTGAACATGGTGTGGCGACCACCCATGGAAAGTCCTGAGAGTGCGCGTCCGTGAGGATTGGCGATGGTGTTGTAATGACTGTCAACAAAAGGTACGATGACATCACGCAATTCGCGAGCCATGATATCGAACGTGAGGTCTGCATGCTGAGGGTGATTGCGATGTACAACCTGATTGTTGATAATAGCAATAATCATAGGTGTTGCCTTGCCTTCAGAGAGAAGATTATCCATAATGAAGTTCACACGACCGTCGTACATCCAATTGGATGGCAGCTCTCCGCTGCCGCCCATGAGGTAAAGCACAGGATATTTCTTCTTAGGATCGAAGGTTGGCGGAGTGTAAACGTACATTTCACGCTCGCCACCTGTGACGGAACTCGTATATATGTGGCGAGTGATGGAACCGTGTGGAACAGGCTTGGCGTCATACCACTGAGGAGCGTCGCCATGAACGATGAGCTCGCTGTAAGGAGGCATGGCTGTGAAGGCTGCGTAGGTGTTGTTTGGGTCTGCCATGCTGACACCGTCAATGACAATGTTATACTGGTACATATCTACTGGCAGCGGACCAATCTTAAGTGTCCAGATGCCATCATCACCTTTTGTGAAAGGCAGTGGGTTCTTCTCATGCATCACTGTGAGCATTGCACCCGAGAGTTTGACTTCGCTTGCCTTTGGTGCTTTGATGCGGAATTCAACGGTGTGGTCATCATTCACTTGTGGAGAATTGAGAGATGCGCTGAAAGGAATCAGTCCTTCTGTGTCTTTCTGAGGATTGTGACTCAGATTGATGTTTGATTGCTGTGCATTTGCTGTTAGATACAGTGTGGCAACAAATGCTGATGTTAGTATTTTCTTTAACATATAAATAGGTGTTTAAATTTGACAAGTGCAAAATTATACATTTATTGTGTAAATCGAAAGCATATTGGGTAAAATGTTGATTTATTTGTGATTTTCACTTTAAAACAGACAAAACAAGAGCATCAAGAGTTGACATTTGTAAGTTTTTTCGTAATTTTGTCGCTCTTTAAGCAATAACTCATTAAACAATAAAAAAGGAAACTACAACGAAATGAAGAAATTTCTTATATTTCTCTTTCTGATGCTTGTTGCTGGCACTCTCGCTGCTCAAGATGACACATCTGCAGAGATGCCGACATTCAGCAAAAAGCATGGATTGTACAAGAATGCATTCGCATTATACATTACGCCATCAGTCAGTGGAAGAACCATCTATTACACAAAAGACGGAAGCGTACCAACAAGAGAAAGTAAGGTGTATGGCAAAGTTCTTGCCGTGAAGGGAACATGCGTACTGCGAGCTGTGGAGGAGATAGATGACTCTACACTGTCTGCCGTTGCAACTGCATCATACATATTTCCTGAAGATGTGATTTACCAAGCCACATCGTCAACTGGCACGCCTATCATACCAGAAGGCTACCCTAAGGAATGGGGCGAGAATATCGATATAAAAGGATATGCGCCCGCATTCTATGCCATGGACAGAGAGATTGTGGACGAATCGAAGAACGATGTACTGGCAGGTTTCTACGATTTGCCCGTCGTGTCAATCGTAACAGAAAAGGACTATCTATTTGGAAAAGAATATGATGAGGAGAATGGCGGAATCTACATCTACACAGGCGCGCCAATTGGCAGCGGTGCAGGCAGAGGTTGGGAGCGACAAATAAGCCTTGAGGTAATCGGAGGTGATTTGAAACATGATGTGACCGTGGATTGCGGTATAAAGATTCATGGTGGCCACAGCCGTGTGCCAGAGAAGAACGCCAAGCACGCTCTCAGACTTATGTTCAAGAGCAAATACGGTCCTAAGAAGCTATACTATCCCGTCTTTGGCGATGCTGGAGTGGAGAAATACGAGGATCTGATTCTGCGCACTCACCATAGCAATTCGTGGTTGCACTGGGACGAGTCGAACAGGCAGCGAGCTCAATACACTCGCGACTTGTGGGCAAGATCGGTGCAGGAGCGCCTTGGTGCTCCGCATAGCAAGGGACAGATGGTACATGTGTTTCTCAATGGTCTCTATTGGGGAATGTACACGCTCACCGAGCGCATCACAGCAGAGCATTGCGCATTGCACTACGGTGGCAAGGAGAAGAACTATGACGTGATAAAGGTGGATGAGATGGACGGCGAGAATGTGATTGCTGATGAGGGTACGCTTGATGCATGGAATGAAATGTGCAGATTGTTGGAATCTGTGTCAAGCTACAGCAATACAGCATACTACGCCCTGCAGGGACTTGACAGATACGGCAATAAGGACGAGTCGCGTACGCCATTGCTTGACATGGACAACTTCATCGACTACATGATTATCAATTTCTACACTGGCAACAGCGACTGGGATCATCACAACTGGTTTGCCTTCCGCGACCGCGAGAGCACAGAACAAGGATTCCGTTTTATATGCTGGGACACAGAACTGATCTTTGGCAGCGAGAATGACAACATCACAGACAAGGAGAACAGTGGCAAGCCTACGCATTTCCTTAGATGCCTGATGCGCAATAAACAATTCAAGAACCGCTTCAACCATCGCGCGCACGTTCTCCTTACCAATGATGGCATTCTCACACCAGATAAGGCGGTGGAAGTTTGGGATAGCCTTTACCATATTGTGGAGAAGGCTGTGTATGACGAATCGGCACGCTGGGGCACGTACAGAAGAGATGTGCAACCATACATGTCTAAGGGCCATAGGTATCGCGTGGACACATACTATATGAATGAGCGCAATCGCCTGCTTACCAAGTATTTCCCTAAGAGAACAGATATTGTGCTCAGTCAATTGAAGAGTTTGGGATGGTATTCTATTGCTGATGGCATTGACGAAGTGTACAGCGACTGTATAGCAAAATCAGATTGCATCTACGACCTCTCTGGCAGAGAATGCGGAAAGCTATTGCCTGATGGAAAATTGCCAGCCAGCCTTAGCAAAGGCATATACATTGTGAATGGCTTGAAAATCATGAAGCAAGAGTAGATTTACGATGATGATAGCCAAAAGTGCTCTATTGGCGAGAGCAACAGGTTAGTGAGATGCACCAACCTCATAGGTTACATCACAACCCTTCAGCAATGGCGAAGAGAGGTGGATGGTCACTTTGCCAGAACGTGACAGGTTAGCAATGTAAGCGAGAAGACGACCATTATGCACACGCTGCTGGTTGTCACGATAGTTGCCCATGTCGGTGTTGTCAGAACCTTCGAGACCAAGGAGGCGAGCAGGTCCTTCAATGCGGCAAGTGATGTTGTTGTCGGCAAGACGCACCACGTTGCCATTGTCATCAACCACTTCGACGAGAAGATGATTCAAACCATTTGCTGACGCATCTGCTACGGTAGCATCTGCATTGCCAATGCGCTGATTGTCAAAACGAGCGCGTATGCTGCATGGACGCAAGTTGCTATTGATGGTGTATGATGCTTCGTCCTTGCCATCATTGCTCATGCCAACAGCAGTGAGAGCACCTTCTGCATAAGGAATGTCCCAGTATATTATGCCATTCTTGGGATCTTTCGCTTTTGCTTCGCCAACGACCTTGCCATTGAGAGTGAGACGAGCCTTAAGTGAATTAGTGTAGCATACCACACGGATTGTCTGACCATTCTCATAGTTCCAAGTGTCGAGGGCTTCGGCAGATACAGGGATAGTGCCCTCACCACCATTGCGACCGCGACGGGCAACTGCAGGATAAGTGCCAATGTAGCACACGGGGGCTGCGCACCAAAGCGAAGCACGGAAATGGCCACGTGGCTTAGCAAAGCTGCCGAAGTCGAGCAAGCCTGTGTTCAAGCCTCGCGAAGGCCAGCGACCTGACTCGCCAAGGTAATCGGTTCCAGTCCAGATGAACTGTCCAAAGATGAAGTCCTTGTCGCGCACAGCACACCACGCATCGTAACCTACTCCATTTTCAGAACCATAGATGACGCGCTTCGGATATGCCTTATGGTCTTCATCATAACGATTCTCCGTATAGTTATATCCCACAACATCAACAGCTTCTGGGTACTCTGTCTGATTGCTCATAACCACACCAGCCAACGCTCCTGTCACAGGACGAGAGTCGTCAACGCTGCGCACGCAAGCAGCCAAGCGCTTTGCTATCTTGCCAATTCTCTCTGCATTAGGGCGTTTAGGATCATAGCCGCCAAACATAGGCTGATTGATCACTGCATTGCCACCATCAAGCACTGGGTGAGAATAAGGATCGTTAGGGTAATCAACCTCATTGCCAATGCTCCAAAGGATGATGGAAGGGTGATTGCGGTCGCGGCGTACCATGTCTGTCACGTCACGATCAATCCACTCCTCGAAAAAGTCGAACGTGCCATCGTAGCTTGGAGTGCCGACGTTCCAGCCTTCAACCCACTTGCGCTTTGGGAACTCCCACTCGTCGCTTGCCTCGTCCATCATCATAAGGCCAAGACGGTCGCAGAGGTCGTAGAGCACTGGCGACTGAGGATTGTGAGCACAGCGAATAGCGTTCACGCCAATCTCCTTGAGCTTGATGAGACGACGCTCCCACACCTGTTCAGGCACCACGGCACCGAGCACACCAGCATCGTGGTGCAGGCACACGCCTTTCACCTTCATATTCTTGCCGTTGAGGGCAAAGCCATGATTAGGCGTGAACTGAAGAGTGCGCAGACCTGCCTTCATTTCATTGCCATCAATCACCTTTCCACCTTCAACAAGCGAAGTGCGTATTTCGTACAAATAAGGATCGTCAAGATTCCATACATGAGGATTAGCAACATTGAGCTTTATAATTGCTTTGCTGTTCTTTGCCGATACCACACTCTGTCCTTTAGCAACAATCTTGCCATCAGCAGAAAGCATCTCTACCTTCACAGCAAGACCACTTTTAGCTGCATCAACATTATCCACCTGAACATCAACCTGCACAGAAGCACTACCCTTGCCTATCTTCAAAGCCTTATAGCCTGTGCCCCACTGAGCAAGATGACATTTTGGAGACTCTATCATCCAGACATCGCGATAAATACCGCTACCGGTGTACCAGCGAGAGTCGGCATAGCGACTGTGATCAACACGCACAGCAAGAACATTCTCCCCTTCCTTCAGGTAAGGAGTCATCTCATACATGAACGAAGCGTAGCCACTTGGGCGCTTGCCCAACAGATGACCATTAAGATATACTTCGCTACGATTATACACGCCTTCGAAATAGATAAATTTCAAGGCTTTATCTTCATTATTCAATTCTGCCTCGCTCATCTTGAAATGCTTGCGATACCATCCCATACCACCTGGCAGATAACCTGTACAGCTTGCAAGAGTTGGCGACAGCTGTCCCTCTATTGACCAATCGTGAGGCAATGTGCGTCGCTGCCACTTGCTGTCGTCAGCATTGGTGTTCGAAAAAAGCGAATCGTCTTGAAGCACAAACAGCCAGTTGTCATTGAACTTACTTGCTTTGCCAAACGACACCTGAGCATCGGCAGTCAGAGATACTGCCAGCATTCCAAAAAACACAAATAGAACAAAAGTAAGTTTTTTCATTTTCTTTAGGTTTCTGTTAGTATGTATTATTGCTTAAAAATAAAAAAGGAGGAAAGTGAAACCTTCCTCCAATTCAGTACCCTGAGCCGGGATCGAACCGGCACATCTTTCGATATTGGTGTTTGAGACCAACGCGTCTACCAATTCCGCCATCAGGGCTTGCTGCCCAAAAGCGATACAAAGGTAATGACTTTTTTTCATCCAGCAAAGCTTTTGGGCGTATTTTTATTTACAGCGGTTAATTTTAAGTGATTAACCTCTTAATTTTTAACTTTAACTCTTTCCGCATGGCACTCCCTCCCTTATAGGGGATGGGTCGGGGATGGGCATTATTTGAGTCCTGCTTTGAGCGAACGAATGACAGCAGAATTAAAGCCTGCGTGATCAAGTTCATTAAGCCCCTTGATAGTTACACCGCCAGGAGTTGTAACTTTATCGATGGCTTCTTCTGGATGCCAGCCTGTTTCCTTGAGGAGTGAAACGGCACCCTGCATTGTCTGGAGCGCAATCTGCTTTGCCTGTGCTGGGTAGAAGCCCATCTCGCAACCGCCTTCCATCTGTGCGCGAATGTAACGCATAACATAAGCGATGCCACAAGATGCCATCATCATGCCTGGACCAACGAGATTTTCTGTCACAACGAGTGTATCTCCGTCGATTGCATAAAGCTCTTCAATTGTTTTGAGGCTTTCCTGAGTTGCGCTTGCGCCCTTTGCTATGAAGCTCATGCTTGCTGCAAATTCTGCTGCGATGTTAGGAATGACGTAGAAGAACTGTCCGTCTTGTCCGAGTTCTTCTGCAAGCATGCTTGTAGTGAAGTTAGCTGCGTCAGAAACGATGATTTGCTTGTCGAGGTTGAGCACTGACTTGACTTCTGCGAGCACAAGTTTCATGAGCCATGGCTTAACTACGAGCACTATGACATCTGCGTCCTTTACGGCAGCGATGTTGTCTGTGGTTGTGTTGAGTGCTGGATACTCCTGCTTGAACTGTGCGAGGAGTGCTTCATTCTTGTCGGCAATTGTGATGTTGCCAATCTTTCCGCTTTTTGCCCATCCTTTGATGAGCGCGCCGCCCATGTTGCCGGCGCCGATAACAGTAAGTTTCATTATGTTGAGTTTTAAGAGTTTTATTTCTTAGTAATTTTTATTTTGAGGGAGTCCTTAAATCTTTCCTTGTTCTGCAAAGCTGTAGTAATCGCTATCGGTTACTATTACGTGGTCGATGAGACGGATGTTCATGACTTGTCCTGCTTTCTGTACTCGCTGTGTGAGTTCGATGTCTGCTCTGCTTGGATTGATTCTTCCGCTTGGGTGGTTGTGAACAAGAATTATGCAAGTGGCATTGGCAAGACAGGCATGCTTGAAGAGCATTCGGATATCAACGGCAGTCTCGGTTATTCCTCCTGATGAGAGATGGACGCAACGGATGAGTTTAGAGTTGTTGTTGAGCAGAAGCACCCAGCTCTCTTCGTGGGTGAGATCTTGTATCTTCGGACGCATGTATTTGAGAACAGTTTCTGCTCCGTCGAACAGATGAAGGTCTGCCACAGATTCTTCCACTCGTCGTCTGCCGATTTCTGCTGCAGCAATGATGCTCAGGGCTTTGGCTTCGCCTATTCCTTTGTAGCGCATCAGTTCTTCTACATCCATTCTGCTGAGGTTCACAAGCTTGCCTTCGCAGTCTGCCATTATATCTTGCATCAGTTCCACAGCCGTCTTTTCTGTCGTTCCACCTCCAATGAGAATGGCTAACAGCTCGGGGATGGTGAGGGCATTAGCGCCTTTTGCAAGAAGTTTCTCTCGCGGACGTTCCTCCTCAGCCAGGTCTTTTATTGACGTGTGGGATGGTGCGGCTGCAACGAGGGGCTCTTGCTCTTCCTCCTTTACTACAGGATTGAACGGTTGAAAGTTCTTGTTAATCATAGAAGTTCTTTTCAAATGCCGTGAATTCATCTTTTCCCTGCACACATCTGAGCCACCACGCTTTGAGGAATCCGAAGCCGTAGCCCATGAGCTGGACGAAGGCAGCCTCTACGCTGAGGAATCCAATGAAGAGGTTGCGATTCTTAATTGTGGAGTCTATAAGTATGAGGAGTGAGTAGAGGACGATAGGCCAGAGACAGAGCGAGTAAGCTGCGATGAAATGACCATTTGGCAGCGCAACACCTGTGACGGTGTTTGTCCAGTAGTCGTACTGACGCAATGCAACAGCTCCGAGGAACAGGAGAATTACTCCGAGAGTGAACACCATTGGCAGCATGTGGACAAGCTTCATGGTGCCTGGATGACGCTTCTCAAGATTGATGCGAGCAATGCCGCTGTTGAACACTTGCTTGAAAAACTTACTGAAGTCTGTTCTGCGCTTGTGGTAAACCCATGCCTCCGGGAAGAGCCTGCAGCTATATCCTCCTTCGACGATGCGGTAGCTGAAGTCTATATCCTCGCCGAAGCGCATCTTTGAGAATCCGTGAAGCTTGAGATATACGGAACGGCGCATTCCCATGTTGAAGGAACGTGGATAGAACTTGTCGAGTGCGCCTTTCTTCTTGCCTCCGCGAATACCGCCAGTGGTGAAGAAAGATGTCATGCTGTAGGATATGGCTTTCTGAACGTTGGTAAACGATTCGTGAGCAGCATCAGGACCGCCAAATGCGTCACAAGGATTTGTTGAGAGTTCTTGCTCGATGGCTGCAATGTAGCCTTCTGGAATGATGCAGTCGCTATCAAGAATGAGAACGTACTCTCCTTTAGAATTTTCCACACCATAGTTGCGTGCTGGCCCAGGACCTCCGTTCTTCTTTGTGAGGTAATTGATATTCAGCACGTCTGTGTATTTTTCTACAACGTCCTTGCAAGGAATAGTGGAGCCGTCTTCAACGACAACGACTTCGAAATCCTTGACAGTCTGCTTCGTGAGACTATCAAGCAATTCGTCTGCCTCGTCGGGACGATTGTAAACGGGTATGACTATGGAGTATCTCATTGTAATCTTTTTTATTCGAAATAAAACGTGAACACAATCATCTTGCTCTTTCCCTTGTCAACGGATTTGGTGAAAATCATCTGACTTTCATCAGAGATATCATGACGATTCTTGTTCACTACATTTGTGAGTCCGTAAAGGAACTTTATTTCAGGAATGAACTTGAAGAATGGCAGATAGAAATCACATCCCATGCCAATCTCTAGGTAAACGTCAGTATTCGTGAGCAGATATTGTTTTTGCTTCTTGACCGTGAGGTCGAGCATAGGATTCACGCCTGTTACAAGATACGGACGGAAGTTATTAAAACGCTCGCCAGCAAACTTGAAGTCCAAAGGCACTGAGAAGTAGGTGGACTTGATGTTCTGGTACTGCCTTTCTTGGTTTGCCTCGTTGCGGAACGCAATCTTCTTCGTTCCAAAATGCATGCTCGGAATGGCTCGGAAGGCGATGTTCTTGTTGATGTAGAATTCTCCAAGAATACCAACGGAAAAGCCTGGCTCGTAGTCAGGAACTTCTGCGAACCACTGGTTGCCATTCGGATCTGTGTATCCGTTCTGCTGCAATTCGATATCCTGCAAATGCACGCCGGCAAAAAATCCGTAGTGGAAGCGGCGCGTGTCGATATACGGACGATTCATCACTTTTCTTGTCTGTGCCTGCATTGTCTCAGGAATACAAGAAAATAGTGCCGTCAGTAGCGACAAAAGTGCTATAATATAATAATGTGTAATCTTCATCAACTATATAAACGAGAAAAACCTCGAATTATTTTGTCAAGAACGGATATTGACGTAACTTTGTGCAAAGTTAATCAAAATTTAAATAATGGCGGAAGAAATAACTAAATATTCGATAGAGGAAAAGACTGTTGAGTATCTGAAAACTGTGTTTGACCCGGAAATCCCTGTGAACGTGTGGGACTTGGGTATGATTTACAAGATTGATGTCACAGAGAATGGCGAGGACGCAGACAAGCCTTTCAACATCGATGTTGACATGACATTCACAGCTCCAAACTGCCCTGCAGCAGATTTCATTCTTGAAGACATCCAGCAGAAGCTTGAGGGCATTCATGGCGTGAAGGCGGTGAATGTCAATGTTGTTTTCGAACCAGAATGGACAAAAGACATGATGAGCGAGGAGGCAAAGCTCGATTTGGGATTTATGTAATTTAATCTTATGAAATCAATCTATTTCATATCTGACGCACATCTTGGCAGCAGGGCGATCGAGCATCGCAGAACCCAGGAGAGAAGGCTTGTGAATTTCCTTGACCAGATAAAGGACAAGGCTGAAGCTGTGTATATGCTGGGCGATATGTTTGACTTTTGGTTCGAATACAAGGAGGTTGTGCCAAAAGGCTATACTCGCTTCCTTGGCAAAATCAGCGAGTTGACTGACATGGGGGTGGAAGTGCATTACTTCACAGGCAATCATGATATGTGGATGACCGACTATCTGGAGAAAGAGTGCGGAGTGACTATTCATCATGAACCATACACATTGGAGATTGATGATAAGATTTTCTATCTTGCTCATGGCGATGGACTTGACTATCGCGATAAAGAGTGGAAGACCAGCCTGATGTTCTGGTGCTTCCATAACAAGGTGCTGAGAAAGCTTGCCAGCTGCATTCATCCTAACATCTTCATGAACTTCGGTCTAAATTGGGCTAAACATTCCAGAATGAAGAGGAATGAGCCAGACAAAAATCTGGACTTCGAGAACGTGACAAGCATAGTTGGTTATGAGAGTGCAAAAGGCAATGGCGAGGAACCTTATCAGGGCGAAGACAAGGAAGGGCTGGTGCTCTATGCCAAGGACTACTTGAAGCAGCATCCAGAAGTGAATTTCTTCATCTTCGGACATCGCCACATCGAACTTGATCTGATGCTCTCAAGAGACACTCGAATGCTTATCCTTGGCGAATGGATGACGCTCTTCACCTATGCCGTTTGGGACGGGGAATTTATGTTCATGGATAATTTTATTGAAGGCGAAACGCACCTTTAGTGTGCAAAATGCCTTAATTTGATAGAAATATGCATATTATGCAGCGAAAAGTTGCATAATATGCATTATTTATTCATAAAAAGAGGTAACTTTGTCGTCGTTTTTGTGCATATACTGCATAATTATTCACGAATATGACTTCAAGACAATCAAGATTAGACATAGTTAAAACTATAATCCAGACGCAGGAAATAGGAAGTCAGGACGAACTTGCTCAAGCTCTTGCAAAGGAAGGGGTGAACATGGCGCAAGCCACGCTTTCTCGCGACCTGAAAGTGCTGAAAGTTGTCAAAGGTTTCTCTCCGAGCGGACGTTCCATCTATATGATGCCCGACAATCCCTATTATCGCAGGGTGAGAGAGCACAGGCAGACAGGAACAGCAATTCAGAACGGCTTCATGTCCATCCGCATTTCTGGGCAGCTCGCCGTCATCAAATGCCGTCCGGGCTACGCAAGCGGACTTGCCAGCGACATTGACAATGCTCATTTCACCGATGTTATCGGCACGATTGCTGGCGACGACACAATTTTCCTTGCTCTTGAAGAAGGGTTTAACAAAGACACATTAGAAGCAAACTTAAGAACAATAGTACCTGTATATCCAGGTAGTCAATTATAAAAATGGAATACGAAGACGGAATAAAGGTTATAGTAGCAGATGCAAGTCACGAGAAATATGTTGACTTGATTCTTGATACAATTCGCGAGGCAGCAAAGAAGCGCGGCACAGGTATTGCTGAGCGTACTCACGAGTATGTTGCTACAAAGATGAAAGAGGGCAAAGCTGTGCTGGCTCTCGATCCAAGCCAGCAGACAGAACTCGGAGACAAGTTTGTGGGATTCAGCTACATTGAGACATGGGGCAACAAAGCGTATGTCACCACATCAGGTCTGATTGTTCACCCTGACTATCAGGGACGTAACATCGCTAAGCGCATCAAGGATCACACATTCACCCTTGCTCGTGTGCGATGGCCTCACGCAAAGGTGTTCTCGCTAACAAGCGGTGACGCTGTGATGAAGATGAACACTCAGCTCGGCTATGTGCCAGTGAGTTTCAATCAGCTTACTGACGATGAGGCATTCTGGCGCGGCTGTCAGGGATGCATCAACTATCCTATCCTCCAGATGAAAGAGCGCAAGTTCTGCATCTGCACTGGTATGCTCTACGATCCAGAGAAGCATAAGGGTGAACCTTTCGAGGTTTACACTGAAATCATCAAGGAGATGGTGAAAAGACATTTAGATAATAATAATTAAATAATAATAGACACGCACCCCGCATGGTGTCCCTTCCCTTTGGGGGAAGGTTAGGAGGGGGCTTAGTATGGAAAAGAAGAAAGTTGTCGTTGCGTTCAGCGGCGGTCTCGATACATCTTATACAGTGATGTATCTTGCAAAGGAAAAAGGTTATGAAGTTTATGCTGCATGCGCAAACACAGGCGGTTTCTCTGCCGAGCAGCTCAAGACAAACGAAGAAAATGCTTATAAGCTTGGCGCTACTAAGTATGTCACTCTCGACGTGACTCAGGAGTACTACGCTAAGTCTCTCAAATATATGGTGTTCGGCAATGTTCTCCGTAACAACTGCTACCCAATCTCTGTGTCTTCAGAGCGTATCTTCCAAGCACTTGCCATTGCTCGCTACGCTAAGGAAATCGGCGCATCGGCTATCGCTCATGGCTCAACAGGCGCTGGCAACGACCAGATTCGTTTCGACATGACATTCCTTGTTATGGCTCCAGGCGTAGAGATCATCACTCTCACTCGTGATGGCAACCTCAGCCGTCAGGAAGAGATTGACTACCTCAACAAGAACGGCTTTGCTGCAGACTTCGCTAAGTTGAAGTATTCTTACAATGTAGGTATCTGGGGCACATCAATCTGTGGTGGCGAAATCCTTGACTCTACTCAGGGTCTGCCAGAGTCTGCTTACCTCAAGCACCCTGTTAAGGAAGGTCCAGAAATCTTGAAGCTTGGTTTCGACAAGGGCGAGCTTTGCTCAGTGAACGGCAAGAAATATGAAGATAAGATTGAGGCTATTCAGGCAGTTGAAGAGATTGGTGCTGCATACGGTATCGGTCGTGACTGTCACGTAGGCGACACAATCATCGGCATTAAGGGACGTGTAGGTTTCGAGGCAGCTGCTCCAATGCTCATCATCGGCGCACACCGTTTCTTGGAGAAATATACACTCTCTAAGTGGCAGCAGTACTGGAAGGATCAGGTTGCTAACTGGTATGGCATGTTCCTCCATGAGTCTCAGTATCTTGAGCCTGTGATGGCGGACATCGAGGCTATGCTTGCATCGTCACAGCGCAACGTGACTGGTGAGGTTACTCTCGAGCTCCGTCCACTCGGTTTCCAGACAGTTGGTGTTGACTCTCCTAACGACCTCGTGAAGAACAAGCTCGGTGAGTATGGTGAGACTGCTAAGGCATGGTCTTCAGAGGATGCCAAGGGCTTCATCAAGGTGACTTCTACAGCTCTCCGCGCTTACTATTTGGCTCACCCAGAGGAAGAAAGATAGTTTATTGGTGCGCAAGCGCCAATTGGAAAAACCTTTAAGAAACAGAACAAAAACAAGAAAAAACAATTATATGTTCATCAAACAAAACTTAGAGCCAGTCCTCGCTGAGAAGTTGCGTAAGTACGTTTATGACATAATTGGATGCTGTCAAGATGTTCATCGTGAACAAGGGCCAGAATTGACAGAATACGTTTACCAAGAGTCGTTAGCAATTGCGTTCCGTCAAGCTGGAATTTCTGCTATAAAGGAGTACTGGTTTCATCCAAAGTTTAGAGGAGAAGAATTAAACACCAAAATGCGTGTTGACTTTTTCTGCAAGAACAAGGTTTTTGTTGAATGTAAAGCGATAGAACAAATAGGACTTCATGAACGCTTACAATTATGGGCGTACATGCGCGCAGCAAACATACGCATAGGTATTCTTTACAACTTTCTTCCTGTAATGGACGAGTGTGAAAAATACTACTATGACCCAGAAACAAAATCAATAAGCTATTTCTAAAAGCAATTTGTTTTTTCTTGTTTTTGTTCTGTTTCTTAAAGGTTTTTCTTAACTTGGCGCCATGCGCAAAAAAAACATATTATTATGATTAAAGTAGGTATATTAGGTGCAGCAGGTTATACAGGAGGTGAGCTTATTCGCCTTCTGCTTAATCACCCTGAGGTGGAGATCGTCTTCGCCAACTCTGAGAGTAACGCAGGCAATAAAGTATATGATGTACATGAGGGCTTGATGGGCGACACAGAGATGGAGTTCTCTTCCGAGATGCCTTTCGACCAAGTGGATGTTGTCTTCTTCTGCTTCGGACATGGCAAGAGTGAGGCTTTCCTCAAGGAACATGAGATTCCTGCCAATGTGAAGATTATCGACCTTGCACAGGACTTCCGCATCAAGGGTGACCATGACTACGTCTATGGTCTTCCTGAGATTCACAGAGAAGAGATTGGAAAGTGCCAGCATCTTGCTAACCCAGGCTGCTTCGCCACTTGCATTCAGGAAGGTCTCCTTCCTCTCGCAAAGGCAGGCTTGCTCACTAATGACATCAGCGTGAACGCAATTACTGGTTCTACAGGTGCTGGTCAGAAGCCTGGCGCAACAACTCATTTCTCTTGGCGCAACAACAACTTCTCTACATACAAGCTCTTCACTCATCAGCATCTCCATGAGATTTGTCAGACACTCAATGAGCTTCGCCCAGAAGGCACTCCACGAGTTGTTGACACACTCAACGAAGGCTTTGAGGCAGAGGGTATCACTGTGGATTTCATCCCTTACCGTGGCGACTTCGCTCGTGGCATCTTCTGTACTGAGACAATAAAGCTCGACAAGGCAATGCCAGCAGAAGATATTGTTGCTCTCTACAAGGACTTCTTCAAGGACGCAGCCTTCACTCACTACTCTGACAAAGCAATTGATTTGAAGCAGGTTGTGAACACTAACAAGGCACTCGTTCATGTTGATGTCTTCGGCAAGAAAGTTGTTGTCACTTCCATGATTGACAACCTCCTCAAGGGTGCTGTTGGTCAGGCAGTACAAAATATGAACATCATGTTCGGCATCGATGAAAGAGCCGGACTTAACCTAAAAGCAAGCGCATTTTAATTGAATTAGGAATTAGGAATGTGGAATTAGGAATTATTACTGTTCCATGTCCAACACATTCAATTCCTAATTCCTAATTCCCAATTCCTAATTTCATAAAAATGAATTTATTCGACGTATATCCACTATTCGACATAGCAATCGACAAAGGTCAAGGTTGCAAGGTGTGGGACGACAAAGGTCAGGAATACCTCGACCTTTATGGCGGTCACGCAGTAATCAGCGTTGGTCACGCACACCCACACTATGTAGAAGCTATCAGCAAGCAGGTTGCTAAGCTTGGCTTCTACTCAAACTCAGTTCAGAACCCACTCCAGAAGGAACTCGCTCAGCGCCTTGGCAAGGCATGCGGCTATGAGGACTATCAGCTCTTCCTCATCAACTCTGGCGCCGAGGCAAATGAGAACGCAATGAAGCTCGCTTCCTTCTACAACGGACGCACACGCATTCTTTCAGCAGAGAAAGCATTCCACGGTCGCACATCTCTTGCTGTCGAGGCTACTGCCAACCCAAAGATCATCGCACCTATCAACGCAAATGGTCATGTCACCTACCTCCCTCTCAACGATCTCGCAGCATGGAAGGAAGAGATTGAGAAAGGCGATGTCTGTGCAGTCATCATCGAGTGCATCCAGGGCGTAGGCGGCATCCGCATGGTCAGTGCAGAATTCCTTCAGGGCATTCGCGCTCTCTGCAACGAGTACAACACAGTTCTCATCTGCGACGAGATCCAGTGCGGTTACGGTCGCTCAGGCAAGTTCTTCGCACATCAGCATCTTGGTGTGAAGCCAGACATGATTACAGTGGCAAAGGGCATCTGCAACGGTTTCCCAATGGGTGGTGTGCTTATTTCTCCAAAGTTCACCCCTGTCTATGGTCAGCTCGGCACAACTTTCGGCGGCAACCACCTCAGCTGTGCTGGTGCCCTTGCTGTTCTCGACATCATTGAGAACGAGAAACTTATTGAGAATGCAGCCAATGTTGGCAAGTACCTCATTGACACACTCACAGCAGAGATGAAGGCAGGCAACCTCCCACACGTTGTTGACGTTCGCGGACAGGGACTCATGATTGGCATTGAGCTTGACATCCCATACAAGGAGCCACGCACACGCCTCATCAAAGAGCAGCATTGTTTTACAGGATGCTCTGGCACCAACGTCATCCGTCTTCTCCCACCACTCTGCCTCTCCATGGAGCAGGCACAGGACTTCATCACACGCTTCAAGGCAGTACTGCAATAATTCCTAACTCCACATTCCCAATTCCTAATTCCACTCATGTCTTTCTTAGAATTGTCAGAAAAACGCTACTCCGTACGTTCCTACACAAGCGAGCCTGTATCTGAACAGCAATTGCAATACATACTGGAGTGCGCCCGCATAGCACCATCAGCCGTGAACTTCCAGCCATGGAAATTTATCGTAGTCCGTTCCGAAGAAGGAAAGAACAAAGTGTGCCAGTCATACCAGCGCGACTGGATCAAGACAGCCCCAATGTTCATCATCTGCTGCATCTGCCACGAACAGGCATGGGTGCGCAAGGACGGCAAAGAACATGGAAACATCGACATCGCCATTGCCACCGAGCACATCTGCCTTGCAGCCGCCGAACAGGGACTCGGCACCTGCTGGGTGTGCAACTTCGATGCCCAGCTTCTCTCCCAGCAGCTCTCTCTCCCAGAGAACATCGAGCCAGCCGTAATCATTCCGCTTGGACACATAGCTGACGAGCCAAAGGCAAAGACAAGAAAATCATTAACAGAAATAGTAGAATATATGGACGAAAAAAACAACGAAAAGAAGTGCGAGCAGACCTACCACTGCAACGACTGCGGTGCAGTAATCTACAAGCACATGGTCTTCTGCGACAAATGTGGCAAGAAACTCGACCACTACGACTTTGAAGACTAAGGCGCTTTTATAGCAAACGCAATTCAAGCTGTCAAGTTAAATGCATAATTTAATTTGGCAGCTTAATTGTATGTACTAATTTCCTCGTCTATTTTGAGTTTTTCTCAAAAGATGTTAACACTTACCCTTTTTGGTGTAACATCCTTTGTTTCAACACATTGTATGTGGTAAGTGTTTTTTCAACACTTACCACATCACTTACCCAACATTTACCCTATTTGCTTAGTTAGATTGTAACACAATACGACAAATAACACATTTCATTATATTATTTATACCATTATAAAACAAACAAAGTAACATTTTACAAGATATTCTTTTGTATTAAAGAATAAATACATAATTTTGCACATCCGTTCTTTGAAATAATTGAAATTCGTATCGAACAAGTATCATAAACAACTAATATGCAGCAGCAGATAGCATGGAATAGGTTGTGAATTGCTTACAAATTAGTATCGAACAAGTATCATAAACAACCAGTCACCGTTGTCGTTCACATAGCGAGTGGTTGTGAATTGCTTACAAATTAGTATCGAACAAGTATCATAAACAACCGGAATCGTTTTCCCTGTTGTGATAAAAGTGTTGTGAATTGCTTACAAATTAGTATCGAACAAGTATCATAAACAACTATATGTCATAGCACCACCACTACCACCTCGTTGTGAATTGCTTACAAATTAGTATCGAACAAGTATCATAAACAACTGTTGAAGATGAAGTAGAGATAGAGCTTGTGTTGTGAATTGCTTACAAATTAGTATCGAACAAGTATCATAAACAACACCGATGTTGGGACGATTATTCACGAGCAGTTGTGAATTGCTTACAAATTAGTATCGAACAAGTATCATAAACAACTGAATCTCTACAACAAAATGAGATTCAGTACACTATGATAGTAAATAGAAAACAAAAAAGCTAATGTGTGATACTTAAAAATCCCGTCGTAAGGCGGGATTTTTCTTTTTTAAAACAGTTCTAATTGTTGACCTGGAGCATTGGGCAACTGAGCCTTTTTCCCATAGAATAACTCTATGTTGTCAAATTGTTTATCCGTTATACAAAGCATTCCTACCTTGCCGTATTCTGGAAGGAACGAGCGTACTCGCTTGGCGTGAACCTCCATATTTTCCTTACTTGCACAATGACGCACATAAATGGAAAACTGAAACATTGTGAACCCATCACGTTGCAGATTCTTGCGAAAATCAGCATAAGCCTTCTTGTCCTTCTTTGTTTCTGTTGGCAAATCGAAGAATACAAGTATCCACATAACACGATATTCACTTAGGCGTGACAGGTCAAACAACATAACATCAATCCATATAAGGGTAACTAATCTGACGTATGTCTCCTCGGAAACATCTATAGAGTGAAGCTGTGGTTTGTCCTACTGCAATCATCAACGGGCTCTTCTTACCATCCACAACAACGTCGAGCACAGGTATTTGAAGCAATTCCGCCTTGATACCGACTGTCAATTCAGAGTAATCGCTGTATTTCTGCATGATACGAATAACAAGGTCATCAACATACGGACGATAAGGTTCCATAATGTCATCTGCTAAGCAATACGCATTATAACGATTGTGATGATGAATGCCAAGTGTGGGAAGCAGACCACTCGCCACCAAAGCACGAGCAACAACGGCACGAAGAATTGCATAACCATAATTAAGCAAATTATTTGGTGGCGCTTCTTCTCGTCCTCTCACGAAATCTGGAATGTTTGGAAATATGTTTCGCCAATAGAACGCAGCAGCCCTTGCTTCTACATTTTCGGTATCTCCGCTCTTCACACTGTTAGCCCATACTTGCATGCATCTGCATTCTACATCTGTGTGCCGCTTCAACACACTCTGCTGATTTATCACTTTCTGCTTCACCGTCTGTGTCCAAAGCTGTTTCTGCAAAGGCACAGAGATGCTAAGTTGATCTCTGAATCTTTCATTCTGCAAAGTATTGCAAGAAAGCGGCAACATCAATCCAATAGGCATATTCTGCTGATTGCAGGAAATCACAGCACAGTTATTCTCAAGCATTGCTGACATGGCACCGCTTGTTATAGTAATCTGCTTATGGTCAAGCACCACCACCCCGATGTCTTCTATCGGGATGGTGCGCTCAGCCAATGCTCTGAGTTCTTTTGCATTCTCTGCCTTTTCGTCTATCTTTGCTGTTCGGATGACGAGTTGAGCATTACGAAGAGACAAATAGGCGGGATGGGAAAAATAGAGGGTCTTCTTTATCATCGATTCTTGATCTCTACTCCCTCTTTTGTAATCAAACTTTCTATTCCACCAATTCTGTTAATAGTAATTTTCCAACAAGTTTCTTTTATCAGTTCATTAGAATCCATTGTTCTGGAACATTCTGTTTTTGTAGAATTCCATACAAATTCACTTTGTAATTTTGCTTTCTTACCTGTTTCATTAACAAAAGAATAGTTTTTATCGCCTTCAATCATCATTTTAGCCATATACATTGGCATAAAATACACATTAGCAGTGTTTCCATTGGGCTCAAATTTAGTAACTTTGTACATATTATTTGGATTTATTTGTTTTATACCAAAGTCCTTTATCGAGATATTTACTATCCCTTTACTATACAATTTAGAAGCCAACTCAAGTTCCTTTTTACTTGGGACATAAACCAAGTCGTTAGGACAAATAGTATAAGAATAATTATCTGGTAATTCGGCACGTTGTATTAGCATGTCTAATGTCTGAACGATAATTCTATCCTTGTAGAAATAACATACAACATTTTTATTTGCTTCCGTATATTGTTTTGATTTCACTCCTCCATTTCTAGATAACGAATGTCCTTTTTGACTAACTTGCAACATCGCTACCTTCAATATAGGTGCATGCATCTTTTTATTAGGAGTGTAATCGCTAATATGAGCATTCAAATAAGTGATGCCTTCTGCTGAAAAAGCTTTTTCTGGAAGCTTTTCGCATGCCTCAAGATAATTTTTCAATGTCTTTTGAATGCATTCATCTGCTATCTTGCCTATTTCATCGATACACTTATCATAATCAAGAGTTCCTAATGATGTAAGATCATGGTTCCATCTTGTACTTAGGTATTTCTGATTACTTCCCTTTTTCTCACGAAGTCCATACAGCGTAGTGTTTGGAGAAAGAGGCTGACGCAGACACCATTTACGTATATCATTAAGGTTCGACTCGCTTACTGGCACAATACGTCCTTGGTCCGCATCAAAATGCAAATAGACGTTTCTACGAGGAGACATGAGTCGCATATTCTGTTTGAACGAAACGTACATTTCAGACAATGCAGCATAAGCAACCTCCTCAAAATCATTTAGCTTTAACACCTTCCCACTTTTTGAAACATATGAATACCTATATTTAACAGTCTTTCCTCCATTTTTGTATTGAGCAGGTGGCAGAAAGCGCGTCTGTTTATTTCCATCCGAATCCTTAGTACAATAAGTGTGATTCGACTTCAATTCTTTACGCTTATCCAAGGCTATATCAGAATCCTTATCGCCGCTAACATTGTTAAGGTATTGAACATGTGCCACCTCAGATAATGCTATTACAAGAGCATCTAAAGCATGGTGCCGGTGATCAATTCGTTTTTTCTCGAATTCATCACGATATGCTTCAGGTACCTGAGGAATGAAAACTTCATTGCCATGTATATTTTTTATCTCCCCGAACAGAGTACAAGGATTACCTGTGTATTCTGAAATAAGTGAATTCATTCGTTCAAATCGTGGAGAGATAATTCTATTCCAGACATCACCTAATTTCCAATCACGTCGTAATACTGCTGTGATGCCGCCATTTATTGGAAGTAAATGTTTCGATATCGCAGTTTTCTCATTGTCTTCACGTACAATGCGACTGAGAAGAGACAATGCCATACGGCTTATATAACGTGTGTTGTTCAACTGATTGTTTGTGAAGCGTGCTGGAACATTTTCACTAAGAAGAATCTCTTTACGCATATCATCTGTAATGTTATGCTCAATCCATTCTTTATATTCTGTTTCAGTAAGAATCCTATGTCCTGCAATTATCTTTCCACCATACTCCTTAATAAACTGCATACCCGTCATTGCACTTTTTTTCTTGTTCACTTTAGACTCGCACATAACAAGATTTTGGATGGAATCGAGTGTGATGCGTTCACGAGGCAGAACATGATCTCTTTGATATTTTTCTCTATCGAAAAGATCACACAAGGAGATTGGCTTCCCTGTATATGGCGAAGTGAATCTCTGGTCAAGCCATAATCTATATCTAATAAGGTCATTCTGAGATATTTCGTTGGCTGATTGAATGACCTCAATTTCCTGTTTCGTTATGGTCTTTATAACTTCACCATCTTTATATTCATAGACCTTGTCCTTCTTATCATATTTTATAAGCGAATTAACACAATTCTCATAAATACGATATTTTTCTTTCAAGAAAGGAGACAGAGATTCGTAACCTAATTCTTTAAGGATCAACTCTGCTCTCTTATTTGCATTTTTATTTTCTCTGAGTTGTTTTTGATATTTTTGTTTTTGGTCTTTTGACTTCTGCATTTCACGCCCCATCTCCACATGTATTTCATCAAAATGGAAATTAGGATTTTTCACTAATTCTGACTTCCAAATGTCATGCACAACTTTCAGCATCTCACGCAAAACTTTCTCGACAACAGGATTTCTCAAAGAATTCGCTTTGAGATTATTCTTCAAATAATTGTTGATATCGTTAGGACAAGACCAATGTTCTTTATTAAGTTTCAACAACTCAGGACCATAAACGATTTCAAGTGCCTCATTCTCTTTCAATCCCCATAAAACAGCATCATCGACAATTCCAGTTACTTCTATAATCTCATGCTCGTTTCTATATTTGCCGCAACGCATAAAAGGCAAAAGCTTCAAGAGGGCTTTTTCCGAATAAGCCCCATAAGCACTTTTGTACCCATTAAATGTCATAAGATTCTTGACCACATCAGACTTATACCCCAAATCCATTCCAGCATATTCAAGAAGTCGCTCCACAAGATTAGGCAATCCAACATTCTTCTGACTCTTACGTTTCACAGAATAGAAGAAATGCCATAGCATGTATTCATTAGAAACATCCTTTTTACCATCGACATGAGTAGCGTCAAGAAACTTCTCCCAATCGAAGCCTTTAATTCTTCTCAATCGCCACATAAACTCATATCGAGTTTCATTACCTTTTTCTTCATGATCACTGCCATAATTCCATGAGAATCCTTCTCCATTATTAGGTAATTTGAAAAAACTCTTACGCAATACCTTCATAGAGATGGTTTTATGTTTCTGGAATTCAGAAAACAAATTGGCTCGGACTTCAGGGTCAGACAAATATTCGTCAGTCACGTCTAATCTTGAAGCATGTTCTTCTGTTGGATTTTCATAAATTTTCAATTGATTTATGAATTTCCAAATACGAAATTCTTGATGATATGGATTTGAGGTATGTACAACTTTTATTGGTTTTGTTACTTTCTCCCCATTGTTTACAAATGTATATTTCTCAAATCTACAATCATCTATTTCAGATTTCTTTGATTTCAAATCTCTCTGATAATGCAGAATATCATCCGCTATCAATTGACATATAGATTGTTGAGCAAGCACACCACGATGCGATTCATTGTGAGGATAGAGTGTATTGATTGCTCTGTAATAGGTGTTTCTATCACTTAATCCATCATAGAACTTTGACTGAGTTTCCAGTATGGCAATAATCTCTTCACGGTAGTATTTACGCTCGACAGACTCAACCAAGCCCCCTATTATCTTTGTATGAAACAAGTCATTTCTGTCACTTAAAAGATGAGCGTATATATATGAGGCTACACCTTTTGTACCATGTTCGTGATTATATTTCTCAATCTTGTTCTCCGTATCAAGTTTCAGAAAAGACCAAATCGCCTTCTTGTCCTCAGCAGAAGCAACTGTCAATGAAGTGTTCTTTACATTTCCCGACACGTCAAAAGCTCGTGTACACACGAAGTTGCATTCCCTGTCCAAAGACAAGTCTTTCCATGTCTTTCCTTTACACTTATATGTCCACCCATTGTTGAAGTCTATATAGATTCCGCCATTTTCATATCTACGATTTTCAGCTTTAAGCGTTATGATTTCATTCAACACGTATAAAGTCTTAGAATCTTCAATATTTCCTTCGTTGTCATACTTGTTGACAATTTCAATCTGAACAAAATCGTTTAAACATCTATTTTGCAAGGTTGTTTCTTCTATGAACTTAAAATTCCAAGATGGCTCTTCACTATCTTCAAGAGTTATTTCATATTTGTTGTTCGAAAGGTTGTTTATGCATGATATTTTACACAGTCTTGTTTCATTGTCAGATGTGTTTTCATCAACTCCAACCGTCTGTTCATAACCACGCTTTTTGTTAAAAGAATGAAGAACCCAAGATAACTCTTGTAGAGAGATCTTGTCTGTCAATGCCTTTTTGCGAAGATAATATAATGTCCAGTCTTTTGGAATCGGTCTATTGTGGACATTTAAAGGAACTAATTCTTTTAGCATTTCATCATAAGAACTCTTAAAAATGAAAGAGTATTTATCCCTTTTACTGCTCTTATGACGTTCAAACTTATAGGCTATTTTGGGTTCACAACCTGAATGAATTTTCCCACTTCGTACGTTAGATTCGTTATACATATCTATCTCCAAACGATAGTGCTCTGGCAGCATCTTATAAATATCTAACACACAGTTTAGGCGATCGCGACGCAAAATGAAACGTTCAATCCGTCTGCGTTGTTGACGAAATTTCCTACATTCTGCTGCAGAACTGACCATATGCCCTCCGTTTTCAAACTTGCTAATCTCGGATGGATCCATAGGAATTATTCTCGAACCAATACACATGATTCGAACCACACAAGCTTCGTGGTCTATTTCTACCAACGCCCAACCTATACTATTGGTGCCTAAATCTAGACCTAACACATATTGTACGCCTTTTTTCATAAAAAAAAGATTAATTTTGTTGTTTTCTATTATTTTTTTTGTAACTTTGCACCTGTAAGCAATTCACAAAAAGGATTATTCCGTAGTGAACATTTGGATGGGGAGTCATTTGACTCCTCTTTCTTTTTTCACTTATCCTTCATCCGTCACTCTCCTCTTTTCTATAAACTCATACCTTCCTACTTTCTCAATGAAAGTAAAGTTTACCAAGCTGATTTTTATATTTGTTTTCATTTGTTCCTATTATTTTTGTAATATGTAGAATAGTCAAAAAGATCTTAATCGTTTATTTCTCCTTCTCAACACTCACAATTTCTAAAGCGGCAGTAGAATTCACAGCATGCTTGTCATGTGTGGAAAACAACCAATCAGTCTCTTTGTGTGTATAGTATTTTATATGGTTTGTACCAAATGAAGAACTCATGACAACACATTCACACACGTTGTGAACTGTATCTGTTCTCAATTCTCCATCAGGGAAGTGAGTACGATAGATTAGCGTGTATTCCTTGCCATCACATTTTGGTCTATCTGTCTGAATATAAGGAATACCATATATCAAAACCACCGCAAGAAAAATAAACGCAGATATTGCAGCGATTTCTGGAGATAGTTCTCTCTTCATATTCTTGTCATTTTAATTGTTAGTACATATTAGTTTCATTTATTTCACACTCTTTCAACCACTCACCTACAACTTCCTCATTTGTCTTGCCGACTGTGCATGTCACGCGATCAATTGCTTCGTTGATAAGCTTTGTACTCAGACCTTTTCTCTCGTAGTCTGCGTACAATTTAAATATGTGTTCTGATGGACTTTTCATTCTCAAGATTATTATTACGTTCTGTTATTCTTTATCTCATCTTCCAAATCATCAAGCAACTTCATATCTTCCTCATCTGCCAGCTGTGCCTCGTACTCTTTGCGCTTTTTGTCAAACTGGCCATACACCTCTCGCACATAGTCTTCCATTTGTGCATTAGATATGCTTCCATTTCCTACAAGGAAGTCCATGCCTTGGAACTCCAACAACTGCTTCACGTTGTTGCGCCAGAAGTCAAGAGTCAAGTCTTTTCGTCCTTTCACTCGCAACTCTGCAGATTCCAAGAACAGGTTTACAAGTCTGTTCAAAGAGTCAATCTCATCTTCTTTCAGATAGTTCTTTGCTATGATGATGTCTCCCTTCCTTACGACGTTTCCCTTCCATGTGGTCAAACCCATGTTTGGCAGCGAACCGTCGGCACGTGATACGATGATCTCTGCTGCTGTGTTGTGCGTCACAGCAAAAAGCAACTTGTTCTGTGTCTCAGCAAAGAACATTTGAGTTGCTTTCTCCTTTGCCTCATAGTCGCTGCTCAATTTGAACAGATCACGAAGCTTCTGGTAGAAACGTTTCTCGCTGGCACGAATGTCACGAATGCGTTGCAGCAACTCATCGAAGTAGTCAGGACGACCATCAGGATTCTTCAGTCGCTCATCATCCATTGTGAAGCCCTTCACAAGGTACTCTGACAAGTGTCTTGTTGCCCATTGGCGGAACTGAGTGCCACGCACTCCACGCACACGATAGCCTATGGCAAGAATCATCTCAAGAGAGTAGTATATTACATCGTATTGCTTACCATCAGAGGCAGTTGTAAAGTAATTCTTTACAACTTGATTTTGGTCTAACTCATTATCTTTCAGTATTGAAGCAATATGCTGACCGATATTCTGTTTTGAGGTCCCAAAAAGTTCTGCAATCTGTTTTTGACTTAGCCACACCTTACCATCACGAGTGTATAGCGCCACAGATGCCTTGCCATCAGTGGTGGTATAGATAATTATATTTGATTCTTCGTTTGTCATATACAATATTATTTGTTGTCATTATCAAGCAATCCCTTCACAGCTTTATCGAAATCGCTTTCTAACATTCGCATCTCTCGTTCTCAAATGCGTTGCAGCAACTCACGGAAATAGCGATTGCCACCCTGCTTCAATCGCTCATCATCCATCGTGAACCCCTTCTGTATGTACTCATGCAGACGCTGTGTAGCCCAGCGACGGAAACGAACAGCTACCTCACTCTGCACACGATAGCCAAGGGCTATAATCATGTCAAGGTTGTAATGATCAATGTTGCGATTCACCTTGCGAGAACCCTCCATTTGAACTGTCAAGAATTTCTTTACAGTTGCCTCTACATCCAATTCCTTATCATTAAGTATGCTTGCCACATGCTGACTGATGTTTTGTTTTGTCGTATCATACACCGCAGCAAGTTGAGCTTGTGTCAACCAAACATCTTCATCAGCAAAGCGCACATTTACTGACACCTTGCCATTCTCATCTTTATAGAGTATAATCTTGTTTTCTGTTTCCTTCATAATTTATGATGTCGTTTGTCATATACATATTTAATAATTTGACTACAAATATATATCATATCTATTCCGTAACCAAAAGATTTCTTGTGTTTTTAAGCATAAATGCCGTATTTCGTTGATGCCAGGCACGATATCCCGTATCACCCTGACCTGCACCCTCGTAACATGAATGTCGAATGCCTCGTATATGCAAGTTGCATTTGCCCGTAATCAATTTCATTCCAAGTCATGAAATCATCATTCCAAGACTTGAAATAGTCATTCCACGCTTTGGAATCGTCATTTCAAACCTTGGAATGACAAGACTCACGAGCGTAAGGTGGAAGGATGTACGAGCATACGGAAAGAGGATATACGAGCGAATGGATATAGCGTTGTCGGGGGATTGAATAAGGTCGTTTGCTCGCAAACAAAAAAAGCCGTTCGGATGGGGTCCGAACGGCTTTTGCTTTGGGTGTATGGGTACTCTGACGAGTTTAGAATCGCACGTATGTCTCTACCCATATGTCGCTGTAGTTCTTGCGAGAGGTAGTGAGAGTGCGGTCGTGAGTGATGTTGTACTGCAACTGGAACATGAGGTTCTTGTGAAGCTGGATGTTCGGTGCGATGCTGTAGATGGTCTGAGTGCTTGACCAATCGGCACCATCGCGATATACGTCGTACTTGGCATAGACCTTGAGCCATGAGGTGCATGGGATGCCGAGGGTTGCGTACCAGCCATCTGCCCTACCCTTGCCTGAGAAGGTTTCGGTGGCAGAGTCGTAGTCGGAGAGCTTATAGCCGGTGCTGTGGGCGTATTCGGCGCGGAAGGTCCAGTCGTCTTTGTCGTAACGGGCTGAGATCATGTATCGGTCACGATCCATGGTGACGTTCTTGCCAGAGACTTTTGCTGTGTAGTCGCCTGTCCATCCGAAGAGTCCAAGGCAGAGTCCCTTGACGGGCTGGAACTGGATGGTGCCGAGGAAGTCTTTCTTCTTGTTGGCATCGGAGGTGTTGATTCCCTGTCCGTTGGCTACCATGAGCTGATAGTGGATGAGGCGATGCTTGTCGCTGCCTACAGGGAAAAGGTCGCCCTGGAACTGGAGTCCTTGGTCGCGTCCGCCATTGCTGGTGCTTTCTGCTCCGTTATAGTCGGCATGTCCTGTAAGTTTCTTGGTGACCTGAGCATAGTCGCCTGTGCCGACATCCCATGGGTTCATTGGGTTCTCGAAGCCAAAGGCGCGCTTGTACTGTCCAACCTTGACTTTGAACTCAGGATATTTCTTCCACTCGATGAAGAAGTCTTTCATGTGGAAGGATGAGTTGGCTGTCTGAAGCTGAATGCGGTAGGCGAAGTCGGTGAGGATGGTGCCATCGACATAGAGGCGTGTCATGCGCTGGGAGAAGCCTCCGTTGGTAGGCTCACCTGGCTTGTCGGTGCAGTTGTATTTGCCAATGAAATAACCGCCAAACTTAGGTGCGCTGGCATAGTCGGTGAGTGTTCTGCCATAGGCTGGTGTGCCATCTGGTGCAGGAAGGTTCTGCATTCCTGACTCGATGGCACGATTGATGTAGGAGGTGATGAAGCCCTCTTCGGTCTTTTCGTCGGAAGGAAATTCTTCCTGTTCTGTCTTTGCTGATGCCTCGCTGTCGGTTTCGGCAAAAACGGACATGGAGGATAACGATGCAAAGAGCAATAATGCGATGTGCTTTATTTTCATAACTTGATTATATTGTTGCCTTTCTTGAGTTTGACTGTCTTGGATGTGCCATTGGCAATGAGTGTGATGCGAGCAGATTGCTTGGCATTGAGGGCGAGACGAACTACCTTGCTGTCCGACCATGTCATGTCAACAGTTATGCCGCCACGAGCACGGATGCCTTTGACCTCGCCGTCCTTCCAATTGTCTGGGAGTGCTGGTAGAAGCTCAATGGTGATTGGAGCAGCATTCTCAGTTTTCGTTTTAGTTTTAGTTATCGTTTTCAACTCGCTCTGCATAAGCATTTCAACAACGCCTGCGCAACCGCCGAAGTTTCCGTCAATCTGGAATGGGGAATGAGCGTCGAGAAGGTTTGGATATGTGCCACCGCCACGATGTGCATCTGCGCCTTTGTACTTGTCAGGACTGATGTAGCTGAGAAGCTTGCGGTAGATGTGGTAGGCGTTCTTAGCATCGTGGAGACGTGCATAGAGATTGACACGCCAGCCTGTGCTCCAGCCTGTGGTGCGGTCGCCCTTGAGTTCGAGCGTACGGCTTGCAGCATTGAGAAGCGACTGGCGAGTGTTGACGCCATCGTCGAGGTTGTGTCCTGGATATACGCCGAAGAGGTGGCTCTGGTGGCGATGGTGAGGATCTTCGTCTTCCCAATCGTAGAACCACTCCTGAAGGTTGCCCTTCTTACCTATCTTGTATGGCTGGAGACGGCGCAAGGTTTCGTTTGCCTGATCAATGAATTCTGCATCCAGACCAAGCTCGATGGCTGCGTTGCGAGCATCGGAAACACATTCGCGAATCATGGCAAGGTCGGCAAAACCGCCATAGCATGTGCGACCGTGGTAGCCTTTGTCGTCAACATAGATGTTCTCTGGAGATGTGGATGGTGCGGTGATGAGATAGTCGGTTCCGCTGACGCCCATCTCGCTTGTCTTGACGAGCCAGTTCATGCAGAACTCGGCTGCGCCCTTGAGGACCGGATAGTATTCGCGAAGGAACTGTTTGTCAAGCGAGAAGGCGTAATGTTCCCAGATGTGTGTGCTGACCCATGCGCCACCCATGTTCCAGTTTGCCCAAGAAGGGTCGCCGGTGCGGAGTCCGACTGGACAGGTCATAGCCCAGATGTCGGTATTGTGAGCCAAGCACCAGCCTTTGTCAACACCATAATATGCCTTGGCTGTGAGTTCACCAGAGCCCTGAAGCTCTTTCATGAAGGTGAGGAGCGACATGTGCATCTCTGGCATTGCTGCTGTCTCGGCTGCCCAGTAGTTTTCTTCTACATTGATGTTGCTGGTGTAGTTGCATGACCAAGGCGGAAGGATGTATTCGTTCCAGAGTCCCTGAAGGTTGGCTGGGACGTTCGGAGTGCGAGAGCATGAAATGAGGAGGTAGCGTCCGTACTGGAAATAGAGCGTTTCAAGTTCGGGATTGAATTTGCTCTCATCAAGATACTCGAGAAGCTGACGATCGGTGGTCTTTTCGTTTCCGTTGTAGTTTCCGTTGCCAAGCTTAAGAGAGACACGATCGTAGATGGATTTGTAGTCGTTGATGTGGGTGTTGAGCAAATCGGTATAGCTTGCAGAGGTGATATGCTTGAGAGCATTGTCAGCTATGGTCTTGTAGTCGCGTCCCTGCTTCACAGGATCTTTGTCATAGCCATTGAAGGAGGTTGCATTGACAATGTAGATGAGCACTTCGCCGGAGTTGATGCTCTTGACGGTTTTGCCATCTGAGGAGACATTGCCATTCTTCACCTTGACGATTGTGCGGAAATGTATGCCTCGGTTTTCGTCGTAGGCAAACTTCTCATCCGCCTCGTAATAGCTTGGCAATGAGCCATATCCTGCATAGCCTTCATTGATGATGCAGTCGCCAGAGGCGGTAATGTTATTGCGAAGCTGGCATGAGAGAGAGACGCGGACATTGATGCCCTTTGGATTGTCGGTCTTGAGGCGGACAACAATGCCTGAGTCGGGATTGGTGGCGAAGTATTCGGCAGAGTACTCGTAGTTGCCGCGGCGGAAGGTGGTATGGGCTGTGGCATTGCTGATGTCGAGCCAGCGCTTGTAGCTGGTAGTTTCCTGACCTTCTGCATCAAGATACTCTATCTGAAGTTCGCCAAGAGGCTGATAGTTCTGGGAGAAATGTCCCTGAACCTGTCTCTGAAGCTCGTCAGCTTTCTTGTAGTCGCCTGCCTTCAGGGCAGCACGTATATCGGGGATAGCTTTATGAGCATCAGGAGAATAGATATTCATATTGCATGGCTCGCCTGTCCAAAGGGTGATGTCGTTGAGGGAGATTTTATCGACATTGGAACCGCCATAGACAATGCCTCCCATGGTGCCGTTGCCAATGACGAGGGCTTCCTCGAAATAGTCGGCAGGACGGTCGTAGTGAAGTGTCTGGGCATGGCAGAATGTGCCGAAAGAGAGGCACAATGCCAAAAGCGTGATAACACGAAATGGTACTGTTTTCATTTTTATAGATAATGTTTTTATTACTATTCTATAGTACAAGGCACGAGTTTCACTTCGCTGTTCAAGCCTGAAGGAACTGGTGTCCATGTATCGTACTTATCTTTCTTGTAATCGAGATTCACCACATTGATTTCCTTGAACTTGCGCCATTCAACGCCTCGGCGGTCAAGGTCGGCAATGCGGTTGGCTGGGAGGTTGGCAACTTCGACCTCAAGGGTGTTATTGCCTGCATGGAGATAAGGTGTGATATCTACACGATAAGGCACAGCGAAGAGCATTCCTGCGTCTTTGCCATTGACAAGGACATGGGCTGTCTCGCGAACGTCGCCAAGGTCGAGGATGTAGGCTGAGTTGGCGGCGAGTTTAGGCATCTTGAACGATGTCTTGTAAACGCCTGTTGCCATTGTGGTGTTGAGAAGGGAGTCGCCAAACTCTGTCCATGACTGAGGATTGCCGTTCATCTTCCATTCGCCTTCAATCTTCACAGGGGCTGATTCCTTGAAGGTGAGTGTCCATCCGCTGAGTGTTGTGGCGCGGGAATCGTGGGTTGTGTAGATTGGCTGCTGCTTGGCTGTCATGGTTGTGCCGTTGGCAAATGTGCGGAGGATGATGCTTTCGCCACTCTTCAGCTGCAGGCGCACCTTGCCTTGCTTGTCAAGACGTGCCTTGAAGATGCTGCCGTTCATTGGGTTGTAGGCGAAGACGTCCTTTGCTTTCACGCCAAGCTCAACGTATGTGTCAATGTCTTTTGACTGAAGATTGGAGATGAAATAATGATGTCCTTCTGGATTGCGGCGGCGGATGCAGCTGAGTCCTTGCTGATTGCGCATTGGCTCAATCTTTGCCTTGCTGTACTGGAGTCCGTCGCTGTAAGTTGGGGATGTGACGATGCTGCCTGAGCCCCATGTGGTCATCATTGCCTGTTCTGGATGGAAGACAACTTTGTGCTGAAGCTTATTAAGCAATGCAACAAACTCGTTCTGCTCTTGTGTCTTGTTGTAGCCAGGAACGTACTTTGGGAAGCCTTTGACGAACATTACCTGACCGCCTTTATCTGCTATTTCGAGAAGCTTGCGGAGGGTTGCCAATGGCATGAACTGCACGTCGGGAACTATGATTGTGGAGTAGCGTTTTGTGATGTCGTCATTGAGAAGGTATTTGTCTGATACATAATCAACATCGTAACCGCTCTTGATGATGGTCTGTACTGTCTCTATGAACTTTGGCGCACGCTTTTCCATGGAATGAATATCGAAAAGCGCTACTGTGCCTGGCTGCTCATAGATCATGTCGTAATAAGGAAGATAGACAAGGACGTCGTTGTCTGGCTCGCCCCACTGGAGGAACGACTGGCAGCGTTCGATGTACTTGGAGAAGGCTGGCATTGCTGACCACCAGTTGTTGTTCGGGCTCATATCAACGCTGGCATAGAAACGCCATCCTGGCCATTCTGCGTCCTTTGGAGAATAGCATGAGCCGTGGAAGAACACGTGGTTCACACCGGAGAGGAACATAAGGTCGAGGTCGGGTTTGCACTGGGAAAGGGAGGTGCGGAAATGCTCTGTGAGCCAGGTGAAGGTCTCGCTGGAGGTGTATTTCTTTCCCGAAATGTGTGCTGCGGAAGAGGCATATTTGAGCATGGAAATGTCGGAGAAGTTCTTCTTGGTGAAGCCTTCGTCCTTGCGAAGACCACGAATGCCGAAGTCGCTCAAGCCGAAGCCTTCACACTCTGGAATGTCAACTGCAGCATAGACATCGAGAAGGTTGGCTGGGCTGCCATGTGCCTGATTGCGAGTGATGCTTCCGTGTTTGTGAGCCCAATCTGTCCACTGTGTGGTGAAGTTCTCAAGGAGGAGTTCGCCAAGCGTCTCACGATAGTCGCTAACGATGCGCTTGTCGGCGTCGGAGCGTTCCTCATCTTTCTTATTAAGTATGTACGCGAAAGGCTCCAAGTCGTAGCCTCTGCGTTCCTTGAATTCCCAGAAGAGGCGAGGTGTCCAATCTGCGCCATAGACCTCGTAGCTGTCGTTGAACATGGTGTGAGGGAATGACACGCTATTGTTGGCAAAGGCGGTGTCGAAGCGCTCAAAGTAATGAGCAACGGCTTCCTTGTCAAAATGATCAAGCACAAAACCTTCACCGCCCGGAGCAGCACGCTTCACCTTCTGCTTGGTCTTGCCAATAACAAAGCTTGTCCCCTTGTTTTCGTTTTGGTTATCGTTTTCGTTTTGGTTAAACACAATCTTTGTCGCCGCATCTGCTTCGCTGACAAGAGGTCCACCGAATGGCCAGCCTGTTCCTGTTGCCATGTTTGTCTCGATGCCAAGCTCACCACCCTTCTGCTCTACATATTTCAACATTCTCATCCAGCGTGGAGAGAGGTAGCTGATTTCATTGGCATCATTTCCCTGAACACCATAGATCGGAGTGATCTCTACACCGCCAATGCCTGCCTTGGAGAGTTCTGTGAGATTATATTCCAAGCCAACGGAATCGACTGCGCTGCCCAACCACCACCAGCGAGTGTATGGCTTTGCCTCTTGCGGAATGGTGATCCATTGCTGGGCATTCATGGAAAGAACGGAAGATAGAAATACGGATAGAAAGATTGATTTTTTTAGCATATTGATTAGTATAAGTAAGTGTTCAAAATCGTTTGATTTCACACGGAAGGTTTCTTCTGATTGTTAATGTTGCATCGAATTATCGACAAATAGCATACAAAAATACAACTATTTATTGTGTCTGGCAATTATTCTTCCAAATTTTGACTACCTTTGTCTTGAATTAGTGACATTAGACAAAAAGTTTGGGTTGACAAGCAGGTGTAAATGATGGAAACAACAATAATAAGACTCGAAGAGCGAGAAGCATTGAAAACGCTGACAAAGGCTGATGAGGGGCCTCAATGGTTTGCCTTGAAGACGAACAGAAAGGAGCAACTGGCTGAAGATATTCTCCAGAAAGCAGGATTGAGAACTTTCTGTCCGAAGGTAAAGAGGGACATCACAGTGCGTGGGCAAAAAAAAATCGTTGAGCGTCCTCTAATCCAGAATATGCTGTTTGCATACGGCGAGTTCAAGGTTCTCAACGACATAAAACGACTGAATCCTTTCATAACATTTTGCTACAGGAAGAATGGAGACTCGTTCAAGATTCTGAAGATTCCTGTACGCGAGATGGAACTTTTCATAGATTCGTCAACGAAGATGCAGGACGACATCACGTATTTCCGTCCTGAAGAAGTGGAACTGAAAGCAGGCGACAAGGTGCGCATCATCGGCGGAATATTCGATGGCTACGAGGGTGTTCTCCTCAAAGCTAAAGGACGTGCCAAACGCATGTTCCTCATCAACTTTGAACTCCTCGGTGCTATCGGCACACACATCGCACCTGAGTTTGTACAGAAGATAAAATAAAAGAAGACCCTCTCCCCAACCTTCTGCCCGTCCTCACGAAAGGCACTTCGTTCGGTCGCTTCCTAAACCGTGACATTTAGTCACGCTTCTTAACGGTCGCTACCCCCATAAAGGGGGAGACCATGCGGGACAAAATAAGCTGCTACCCAGATTTACATCTAGATAGCAGCTTATATTTTATATTCACTAAATACTCCGGATGGTTTTCTCCCCCTCCTCCACGGGGAGGTGGCTGAAAGCCGGATAGGGTCTTTTTTTATGGGAGATCCACTGTCCAGTAACTGTGAGTTGGAGTGATTCGTCCGAACTTGCCCCACTTAGGATCCTTCTTGAAGTTCTGGAGACCAGCAGCTGGGACATTAAGACGTGTTACGTGTATTTCGCTGAACACATCTTCGCCAAGAGCGAAAGGAGTGTTGACACGAAGGTTCACCTCAGCAAGACTTGTATTGATGAATGCCTCATCGTCAATAAGTTCCATAGTTGTAGGCATATTCATCTTCTGAACGATCGTGCCGTTGAAAGCACGCTTACCAATCTTCTTCAAACCCTGAGGAAGGTTGATCTTCTCAAGTCCCCAGCATCCCTGGAAAGCACCTTCTGGGATTTCCTCAATGCCAGCAGGAAGAACGATTGATGTGATCTTCTTGCAAGAACTGAAAGCGTATGGAGCAATTGTTGTTGCTGATGCAGGAATAACAAACTCACCAGTCTTTCCTGGAGGACAAAGAACGAGAGTCTTGCCATCCTTACTGTAGATAACGCCATCAACAGACTTATAGTTAGCATTTGCTGCGTCAACATTCAATGTCTTAAGACTGAAACAGTGGTCAACAGCATGATAACCAATCTTATTTACAGAAGCTGGAATTGAGAGGGAAGTCATCTCAAAACTCTTATAATATGCAGAGTCAGCAATCATTGATGTGCCATCAGGAACTGCAACACTGCCAGTATTCTCTTCATTATTCTGTGCCTGCATGCCAACGAATGATGAAACAGCAAGCATAATTGTCAATATATATCTCATAATCTTTCTTATTTATAAAAAAGGTTAGAACTAATTACTGTGCAGATTCAAGAATCTGACTCTTGCCACCATCTCTGTCAAGGAAGAAGATAACGGCACGGTTCCACTCGTTAACTGACTCGTATGGCTGAACTGTATCACCCTTATAATCGATGCGGAGACGGTTCTTTGGAACATTGAACTCATCAACGAGCATGTCATACACTGTCTTTGCACGCTTCTGAGAAAGACGGAGGTTGTATGCAGGATAAGCTGTTTCGATATCGGCATAACCAGTAACGATGAGGTTGATGTCTGGGTGAGTCTCAAGGAACTTAGCCACACTCTTCACGTTCTTCTTCTGAGCGTCTGTGATGTAGTAACGGTCAACGTAGAATGAGATTGTAGTCTGAAGAGCCTCAGTAAGATTCACGTTTTCAACGATATCAGGAATCATATTGTTTGCCTCATTAAGTTTTTCCGTTTCATCATCGACCATCTTATCGAGACGTTCAACAAGAGCAGCATTGTAATGCTTCACATAGTGGAAACGACGGCGTCCATGACTATCCTTAAAGTGATACTGAATACCAGCAAGCACATCAAAATATGTATCATATACACGGTCATACTCATGTCCGTTATACTTATCGTCGGTACCGTTGAATGTCACTTCAGCAGTGAGGTCGATAGCAGAACTGATCTTAAAGCGTCCCTGCAAACCAACATGAGCAGCAAAATAGTTACCAGGCTTTGTGTCAACCTCATATACCTGACCTGTACCATTTGTTGGACTAGCCATCAAACCACACTTTCCCTTGTCAAATCCAAATGATCGGTTGTAACCGAAACCAATAATACCGATAAGATTGAAGAAACGCTGTTCTTTATACTTATAGAATATATTGGTGAAATTCACCATACCATCCCAATAAATAGAAAGAATTTTGAAGTCATAGTTACCAAAAACATCTGGAGCATAATCACAAAGTTCCCAGTTAGCACGACCTACTTGAGGGTGAATACCACCAGTAAGACGGAAACCGAATGATGGGAACATCCACTTACCAATACCGATGTTGAAACTTGGCTTCTCATTCTTGAAGAAGTTACCAAAACGAGTATTCTCACTCATAGAGTGGCTGACGCCAACCTGTCCGAGCACGAACCAGTTATCACCAGCTTTATAATCATCAAGGTAAGCGTAATCGTCGTAGTAGAGACTGTCGTCATCAAGCTCAACGCGTGAATATGTAGAATCGACAATCTTGTAATCATCCTGAGCAAAGGCAGCAACGCTCACAAGAGCTGCAACAACTGCTATATAAAACTTCTTTACCATAATCTAAAAATTTTTCTTGTTGTTTCTATGCAGTTTCCTTTAATCATTTACAATAAACACAATATAGCTGCCGCTTGGCAAAATCTTCTTTTCATCTGCAATAATCTTAATTCTGGCAGCAGGAATCTCATAACGTTCCAAAAGGATGTCCTTGATAGCTTCAGCACGAGTGCGGAAGAGCTTGTCATCAGCTGCTGTTGAATTAGTGATATAGATGATGCTTCTTGGTGCCTTCACCCATGCGTTAGCAGTTGTAAAGATATTTGTCTGCTGCAGACGGTCAACAGTTGCGCTTTCCTCATCAAATGCGATTAATGTGTACATCACATGAGCATCAATATTAACAGTATCAGGAGTTTCCTCCGCAACTTCCTCACGACGCTGTCTTGCCTTGTCACGAAGATCGTTGATTGCATCCAAACGCTTCTTATATATTTCCATATCATGGCGTGGATAATAGAAACCAGCATTCACGCCACCCTTATTTTTGAAGTGATAAGTTGCACCAATAAGCAAATCGAAGTGACCATCCCATGTGTTCTTAGTACGAGTGTTACTATCGTATGAGTTATCAAGGAAGTTCACAAGACCTTCAACATTGACATCCCACTTTGGAGAAAGGATGAAATTCGCCTGAAGACCAGCAGTAAGCTGGATGAGTGAACGACGCTTGTTGGCGTATGTATCACCATTTCCGCCCTTGCCTCCTGGATCGAGAACTGCAAATCCTCTTTTCTCTGTATTATAGTTCTGAGACACAGAACCGCCAATACCAATAATTCCCTTCAATGCAAAGATTCTGTTTTCACGGAATCCCATAATCATATTTGTGAAGTTAGGCAGATATTGAAGGCTGAGACCGTATGAAGTCCAGTTGTAACGGTTGCGGTAATTATCCTCTAAGATGTTATTATCTTTGAAAGTGTCATCAGCTCCCTTCACACCCGTGTTACGACCTGCGAAAATCTGCAAACGGAAACCGCTGACAGGAGTAATTTCCTTACCAACAGTAAATGAAGTTGCCGGACCGAACAACTGAAAGAAGCCTGAGTGCGAATCGTTACTACCATAGTTACCGTATGTACCACCGGCAAGACCTATGTACCAGTTATCCACAAAGTGGGTAGGAGCAATATATTTCTTTTCCACCAATGGGACCTTCATACCATCAATAATCATGAAGGTAGAATCCTTGTCCACCTGCGCCATTGCCACAACACTCATCAGCAATGACATTGCAGTCATACACAATTTTCTTATCATATCAAAAATTACTGTTAATTACCTTAAACCAAAACATCTATATATTACCTATTCTTAAAAAACGCTGCAAAGTTACTCCATATAAAGTAAAAAAAACGAAGGAAATGCCATTTTTCTTTCGTTTTTATGCTTATATTTACAAAAAAAGCTTAATTTGTAACTTGAATACGCATTTTTATTAAAAAACCATCACTCAGCACGCACCATTTGGAAAACGACTCCATCAATCCACTCGCCATTCATTGGGAATGGGGCATCGGCATCCTCGCTATACCAAATCTGGATTCTTGAATCATCAACATTATAATAACGCTTCAGGTTCTTAACCACAGCCTTTGCACGACGCTCCGCAAGATGCATCTCAGCAGACTCGCTCATCATGGAAGCACCGCAATACCCCCTAACAACAATGTTAACATTTGGATTCTTCTTCATGAAATCCGAAACGATTCGCAAGTTCTCCATTTGGTTATCATTCACAAATGCGCGGTCAATATAGAACGATACGTGAGTTTTCATCAACTGTCCAAAATCAACCACCTCAGAAGCCTCACGATCCTTAAACTCCTGAAGTTTCTCATTGTCAAGGTAATTACCAATCTTAATATCTTCAGCGCGAAGGTTTCCTGCTTCTGAACGGCGCACCTTGTAATATCGGTAGTCGCCATAATGATCCATTAGATGTATTCTTACGCCAATTGAAGCCTCAACGTACGGATCAAAAGCAAAACTCTTGTTCTTCGCATCTTTCACACCATTGAATCCATCACCGACCATATTGTAGGCACCCTGCAGCATAATATCTGCAGCTTCACCTATTTTGAACAAAGCCTGCAAACCGCCTCGAGCATTCAGGTTTATCTGATCAGTACCTTCTACAGGATAGCCATAGCGTTCCCAGTATTTTGTTTTCTTGTCAAATCCCCAAGAATAGTTCACACCCACTCCGAGGAACATATTTATATTCAGAATTCTTCTCTCATTATATTTGCAGAAAAGATTAGTGAGACTCAGCTGTTCATCAATAAAAGCAGTTCCCATATTAAAACAGTAACCACCTTCGCCTAACTGAGCAGGATACTCTGCGATTCTCTCATCACTTGCCCATCCAGCATGACGCTTATATCCCAAATCAAATCTGGTGCTCCACACTTTAGAGAACTGTCTGCCAATAGCAAATCCAGCAGAAGGCTGGCAAGACTTAATGAAATGGTTGTTCGCATTCTCCGTCAGACTGACAGACGTTCCAAATGTCAAATCCACAAACCAGTTGTCTGCAACAGTGTATGGACGCCATACATCTATTACTTCTGGAGCTTTCTGCTTTGGCATCTCCCATTTCACAGGCTTCGGACGTTTAGGAGCCTTCCATTTGCCCTTTGACTGTTGTTGCGCATAACAAGAAACAGCAACTCCAAAAAACAATAAGGCAACAATATAATTAAACAAAGAATATAACACTTTTTTCATCCTAATATATATTTGATATTGCAAGCGACTATTTAATGAAAAAATAGTGTTGCAAAATTAACGATTTTTCTTTTCTCATCAAAACTTTTCTCAATATATTTTGATACTCAGTTAAATTAAAAGTTTCTTTGCTCTTTAAGTTTTGTCGTTCTTTACTTGATTTTACCAGAGGAACTTGCTCACAAGTAAAATCCTTCGCTCACACTGTCAGGGGCGATAGACCTCATCCTCTTCAAAGGGTTATTCTGTTTTTGTGAAGCTCTGGTCTTGATATTATAAATAAAATATGAAGAAAAATGAGGAATAAATAACAATTCTATACTAAAAAATGACGTAAAAAGCTTTATTTCCTCATACCTTCTCATATAATTTCACAAGTTTGTGAATCACAAGTTTGTGAAATTCGCAAATTGATAGTATATTTGCACAAAAAATAACAGCAATGGCAATAGTAAATAAAAGCTTCGTCTTTGGAGTTGCGGTATCTGATTACAACTTCACTGGACGCAAGGAAGAAATTCGACAACTCGAAACAAATTTCAAATATGGTATAAACACCATTTTGATTTCTCCACGCAGATGGGGCAAAACGTCACTCGTGAAATATGTATGTAACCACCTTAATGATGACAACGTAATCACGGTTGTTCTGGACATCTTTGGTTGCAAAACTGAATACGAATTTTACAACGCCCTTGCTTCTGCAGTATTACAGCAAACTGCAACAAAACCCCAATATTGGTTTGAAGAAGCAAAAGATTTCTTGTCACGCCTCGTTCCAAGCATTTCCATCTCTCCTGAACCAAATTCCAGTTTCAGCATATCGTTAGGTATCACACCTAAAACACATTCGCCTGAAGAGATTCTCAACTTAGTTGAAACTATAGCCCAAAAGCGTCAGCGCAGAATTGTTGTTTGTATCGACGAATTCCAGCAGATTGGAGAATTTCAAGACTCAAGAAGCATACAAGCACGCCTAAGAAGCGTTTGGCAACACCAAGAACTCACTTCTTACTGTTTATTTGGCAGCAAAAGACATCTCATGAGCAGCATCTTTTTAGACAAGAGTATGCCTTTCTACCAATTTGGCATGCTGATGTGGTTAAACAAAATCCCGACTGCCGACTGGTCATCATACATCATTGAACATTTCAACAATGGCAATCGAAGCATCCCCCTTGACATTGCCGACTCTATTTCCACATCTGTCGAAGGATATTCTTCTTATGTTCAGCAATTGGCATGGATTCTTTACACCCATACAAGAGAAGGCGAGAGTGCAACAAAAGAACTTCTTGACTTATCTCTCGAAGAACTTATCCAAACAAACGAGATTCTCTTCATGCAACAGATAGAACCTCTATCTGCTTACCAGATGAACCTATTGAAAGCTATTTCAGCAGGGCATCACAATGGGTTCTCAGAAAAAAAACTCAGAAGCGAATACGATCTTGGCAGTCCGGCAAACATCGTAAGAATACGCAAAGCGCTCATTGAACGTGACCTCATCTACCAAGAGCAGTCATGTCTAATGATAACTGATCCTGTATTCAAGCTGTGGTTCAGGAAAAAATGGAGATGATTATAAAGCAGCATTTAATACCTTAAAGCATCCATCTGAGGACATCTAATCGCTGCGCTCACATTTTATTTATTCTCACCTACTGTGAGACGCCATTCGGACGGCAGTTCCAAAGGAACAAAAATCTGTGTCATCTGCGCTATCAGCATGGGCATAAGAGATTCATATATTCAGAACATCTCTATAAAAATCCTTCAAGCACTGACGCACGAACGACTGTTCAAACCTGCTTGCCACCACATGATACTTATATATAAAATCACGTCAAACACTCTCTCCTGCAAATGCAACCTTTTTCCCTAGAATGGTCGCAAAAATCATTTCTATATCTTTGAGGAAACTATAATGCCTATAATAATAACAATTCAATTTAACTTTATCGGGATAGATAATATTATCATTATACCATACAGCAATTTCTTGGTCTGTTTTTTTTCTAAGATTTTCAAAATCCACACTTGTCAATACTGATACAATTTGCGGATATTCCTTATTTAACTCCATATAGTCTTGTGTCCTAAATGATTTCACAAATTCAGAAATCATTTCATCCTCCAGCCTATACTTCAACGTTGCTGGCCCTGTAATACCTGGTCTCAATCTTAAAACATCTCTATCGTCACCAACCAACATATCTGCATACCCAGGCACATCTGGTCGAGGTCCTACAAATGACATGTTACCTATCAACACATCCCATAACTCTGGCAACTCATCAATCTTGTAGTGACGTAATTTTGCCCCAAATGGAGTAATACGACTATCCCCAGCAACACTTACGGAAGACCCATTATGATTCACTGTCATACTTCTAAACTTATGACAAGTAAACAGTTTTCCATCCTTTCCAACGCGCTTCTGACAAAACAAAACCGGACCGCCAGGCATCTTTACCTTTATTAGAATAGAAACAACTAGCAATAATGGCCACAAAAACAACAAACCAAGAAAACTGGCAAAAACGTCAAAAAACCTTTTCATCATCTTATTCATTCACTATTTATCACGGATTCAACTTTCCATTCTTCACCAATTTACTGAGATAATACCCCATCTCACCGAGAATGGCACACTTATCATCCCATCGGAAATCGTCAAAGGCATCAAATCCACGGAAATGAGCCACTTGACACAATTCTCTACTGTCAAACTTGATATTCACGATTCGGCCAACCAAGGTAATCACATCACCTAATATCCACTTTGTTCTCGTTCCTATACGAGCATCACAAGTTTCGTCATACTTACCCTCTGTAGCTAACTTATAAACAACCCATGGAATATCAAACCCTGCAGCGATAGGGGTTGCTATACCACCCGTAAAACGAGCATTTATTTCTACAAATGCAACCTTATCAGTAGCTACGTCATAACGGAAATCCAAGCCACATACACCATGGAAATCAACTGCATCTAAAAGTATTTTGGCATACTTCTCTAACTCTGGTGCATAGACTATTTCACGTTGGGTAGTTGTACCACCACCATCTGTTTTAGTTACCAAAGCATGATAAACCGATGTTTTCCAGAAACCATCCCAACGCACACAATCTACGCTGTAATCCGAACCACCAACCCATTCTTCAAGAAGCGTATCTTCATCATCATGCGATTCTCGCAATGCAAGTAATTCTTCTTTTGTCTTGGGGAAATATACTCCTTTGGCAGAATTACCTATAACTGTTTTGAATACCGCAGGGTAACTTTTCACTTCATCCACAGAAGCATAAACCTTTGGAATAGGAACTCCCACCTTACCAGCTATTTTTGTTGCCCAAGCTTTGTTTGCAAGGTTAAGCAGCTTTTCTTCTTCTTCGTACGGTATAATCAACTCCTTTGGGAATGCATTTCTATGACGCATTATCACAACACTCTCATCATGAGTTGGCAAAAGTACTTTAGGTTTCAATGTCAACACTTTCTCAACCAAACAAGAGATGAATTCATCCTCTTGGGCGAATGGGTCCGGATAGACAAAACTACCTGCACAGAATTTTGACATACTGCAGATATTCCTTTTTGAAGTATCTGCTGCCCAGACATTTAAACCATGCCCTGATAAACTTCTAAGAATATTGTAGCCTACTCTATTCCAACAATAAGTTACAAGAACATCACACTTATTCATCATCCAACAATTATCGCTTTATAATAATCCATTAAACATTTTTGCACAAAACCTTTCTCAAACCTATCCATTATCATCGTCCTTGCATTAGTTGTTAAATCATAACACATATCATTATCTGTCATTATCAACGCCATTGCTTCATACAGACAATTTGAATCCTTAGATGGAATTATAATACCATTCTTACAAATTGCCACATCACCTACTTTTTCAACATTATCGCAGATAATCTCTCTTGATCCATTTATATCCGTAACAACAGATGGCAATCCCATTGCCCCTGCTTCCAAAACAGTATTAGGGAATCCTTCTCTGTAAGATGGCATGACAAAGCAATCGGCATTAGCATATTCCAGCAAAAGGTCATCACCATATTTAGGGCCAACAACTATTATTCCTTCACATGAATCAATAATCTTTTGCGTTTCCTGACTTACAGGATCAAGTTCTTTTTCGAACCTTCCCACTAAACGCAACCTCGCGTTCTTATATGTATCATGCAATTCCGAAAACGCTTCAACCAATTCATTGATTCCTTTATCTCCTACTATACGACCAACAAACAAAAACACAAAAGTTCCATCATCATTCGATTTCTTTTCAAATCTGCAAGGATCGAATCTCTCCATATCTACACCCTTCACATTGCCATATCCAAGAACCTTCATCGGTTTCTTACACACTCCATAATTCTTTAGGTCATTCAATACACCTTGACCTTCTGGAATTACATGAGTAGCACATGCACAGAGGATTTTATCTGTTGCCATAAGAACTTTGCGCTTCATTCCAACAGCAGTAGGCCATACCAAACCTGTAAATGTATGTATTCTAATTGGCACTCTTGTCAACCAACCAGCAATCATACAAACCAACCCTGCCTTTGGTGTCATAGAATGAACGATGTAAGGCTTTTCTTTCCATAATACACGAATCATCCTAACTAAAGACACAAAATCCTTAAACAAGGATATCTGTCTCTCCATTGGTACAGCAACACAATGGAAACCATCCTCATCCCTCAGTTTATCCAATTCTGGACCAGGACTTGTCACTGCCACCATCTCATACCCATCCTCTCTCATCCTTTTCATGATTTCATCAAAGAAATCAATTGACAGAGATACAGTACAAGCCCTTATAATCTTTTTCTTATTACGCATATTCATTAAATTTCAAGTTTATAAACTTTGCACTTGAATTCTTAAATGTTTCCTTTTCAACAGCCAATTCACAAACGTCAGCATATAATATGACATGCCTTTCCTATTCATTAAACGTGACAGAGACATTTGCTTACCATCTTTTCCTGCGAACCATCCACCAGCCTGATGATGAATACAGAACACATCATCCATGTTATGATAATGAGGACTGTCAAAAACATAAAATGGAAGAACCTTTATGTCTTCATTCAGCAATTCTTCCTTATCATCATACAATGGATTCCCATCATATCCATATTCTTGAGCAAGCGTTGCTTGTATCTCTGGCAGCAATCTCATATCATACCGTAAGCTCAATGGTAATGTTTCGCATGACGAAAGAACAAAATGGCGTCCTTCATAATGAGAAAGGCATCTCAACAAGAACGGATGTCCCACTTCTGCGCCAAAACAATGTGAGGTGAGGTTATTCACCCAACCTATCTTTTCACCGTAGTGATACAATGCCAACTTTTCCTTACCTATGAACATGCGTCCATCCATCAGAGAATCAAAAGGCCTGAGAACTTGCACATCCGTATCCAGCCATACACCGCCATATTTATAAACAGCATAAAGTCTAACATAATCAGCAGCAAATGCCCACTTCCTTGCAGACAGAGCCTCATCCACAAACACACAATCAACCTCTTGCGCTATACGATCCGCATCCCATAACATCAACTGATACTCAGGCATCACTCTATGCCATGACTCCATGCATAGCTGCAACGTCTCTGGCATTGGTTCGTTTGAGATCCAGCTATAATGTATTATCTTTGGTATCATTCTCTGCTAATATGTGGAAGAATATATGGAACAAATATCTTTCTGAACAAAAAACTCAACGGCACATAAACAGGATAAGGCAAGAATTTTATGTTCAAAGTATCAAGACGAGCATTCAGTTCACTCAGTTCTTTTCGTGACAGGCAAGCAGAGAAAGCGCGACTGAACAGAGGCCTCTTCTGAATTTGTATAACATTCTCCTGATTATACTTCTTCAGCTCAGACATGAAATGCAAATAATTATCTATGCACGTTCTCATCGTTTTTGGATCACGCTGCCGAGTCACCTGCCCTTCACTTACAGTATAACGATAGATGTTCGAACTGACATCAATGGCTTTTGAAACCGCCATCATAAGCTCCAGCATAAAAGTGGAATCCTCAGACATTGTCAAAGGAAGGAATCTTAATTGCTGCTCTTCTATAATCGAACGTCTGATAATTGTGTTCCATACGAAATACTTTGGATCTCTTTCGTATATCTTTTTCCCCTCCCCTTCACATATCACAGTTCCATCAACGATGTTATTCTCTTTCCACGTTTTTAACTTGTTCCTGTCCAACGTAGTGCTGGCATGACAAATTACATCTACATCATCGTTCCAGAATGTCCTCATCACATATCCAAGTCCATCAGGAACAAGGTAATCATCTGCGTCACAAAATGTCACCACATCTCCTTCAGCCTCATCCAATCCTCTATTTCTTGCAGCCCATGCACCATTGTTCTCTTGAGAAAAAACACGAACACACGAATGTTTTTCCTCATAACCTCTCAAGACAGACAAAGAACCATCTGTTGATCCATCATCCACACAAACTATCTCCATCTCATCCTCACCTAAACCCTGATCCAACAATGAATCCAGACATCGAGGAAGATATTTCTCAGCATTATATATTGGAACAATTATGGACAACAACATTTTCTATAAACTCTAACCGCTAAACCCTAACCTTTAACCACTAAACTCTAACCACTAAACCTATACCCCCCTATCCTCTTGTACTCATCAGAATGTACAAATTTCCAAGCGTCAAAAAAACCTTTTATGAAATTAACAGGCATTTGGATATTGAGCATGAATATTCCACCTATGACATGCACTGAAAACAACCAAAAAATCTTAAACATCTTAGACGTAACACACAATCCTCTATCCATACCCCTTGAAGGCTCATAAATCATTCGCCACCAAAGACAGAAAAGAGAAGCTTCGCGTACATAAAACTGACGAGCTGAAGCACGGTAAGGACGGCTGCCAGAGCCTGCATCAAGATGGACAACATCCAAGCCAAACAAAATTCCCAGTTTGTGTCCATTTATATGCAGTTTGTATGTCTCTAACATGTCATCATTAAATGCAAATTCGTAACGATCAAGCCACATCTCATCTTCAAGGTGAAGTGATATCAAAACATCTCGTTTCCACAACTGTACTGCACCTGCGATATATTGGGAATCATAATATCCTGGTACAGGATGGCTGTTATAACTAAACGAACCATTTTTCTGGATACGAAACGCCCATGAATTATTGCTGCCGTGTGAAACTATAAGATTTGTAGCAAAATCATAAATTTTATCACCTAAAGTGCGCGCATAATGTTGATAACTATCAGCACCCACACAATCCGCTTTATGCTCTGTTGCTGCTAAAAGCAATTTTTCTGCGACATCAGGAGCGAGAAGCATATCATCGTCTAATAGCAATACATAATCACTTGTTATTTCATTATAAGGCAGAGCTCTTTGTGCCACCATACCTTTTGGCACCCACACATACTCTTCTAATCCAACATTAAAATCAGGTCTGGCATATCCTTCTGCTATATACACTATCACCTTCTCCGGTTGTATAGTCTGAGCGGCAATTGATTGCAATTCCTGCTTGAATTTATATCCAGCAGTACCCAAAGTTCGTATTGCTATTGAATATGTCATCTGTTTCTTTTCCTTATCACCCAACCATCCAGATGAAGCAAATGAATTATTGGCACCAAGATCATTACGCCCACATTATTGAGCATTTGGGCAACGGCTCTCATAGCAGAACCATAAAGCGCCCTTTCAAACCATATCATTTTTATACCCAAAGCACGCTCCCTCCACACGCGTTTCACATCATATATCAAATGCTCGCGATAAAATATCAGCGGTTCTGCCATCTCAAGCAATGTGGCTTCATTTTTCACACGGAGCCAAAGCTCATAATCCTCGCAACCAGAATATTTCTCATTGTATAGATGCTTACGAAACCAATACACACGCCCCATCACACTTGGATGAATAAGACTTTTCACTTTTGCAAAGTCACTTTCTCCGTTTGAATTCTTTTCTTTTCTTATTCCAAGTTCACGCCCTTGCTCGTCAATCACTACAGCAGAACATCCTACGGCATCAGCTTCTGGATGTTTTTGAAAGAATGCAAGCTGTTTTTCCAATCTCATTGGCATCATCATATCATCAGCATCCATTCTGGCAAGAAACTTCCCTTGCGCCATGCTTATCATCTGATTCAGACGTGCGGCAATACCTTTGTGTTCGCCATCAGCCAGCAATTTAATTCGATCATCTGAAAAGGCACGAATTATATCAAGAGTGTTATCATTTGAGCCATCATCAACAATCAAGAGTTCAAAATCAGGACATGTTTGTTCCAGTACAGACTTGACCGCATCTTTAATTGTTGCCTCTGCCATATACACAGGCATCGCTATTGTTACGAGAGGCTTTGACATACTCCTTCTATACGATTGAATACCCAAATACGAATCTTATCCAACAAGATACAGCATACAAAAGCACCTAGAATCAACAAGCACAGCATACAAAATCTCACAATTGGAGAATCCGAGAAGTTCAAACATGCATTCTGACAATCATGGAATAAAGAAGACGCAGATGGATTTGACAATATAAGATATACCGCAAAAACCGATCCAGCCACCCAATTAACCACCCTTGAATAAAACTTCAACTCTTTTGCCCACTGGAAAACAAGAATGGATGCAACAATCATTATCGGAGAATTATAATGCAAGGAATATATAGCAGAAATCGGATACCAAAACATTTTCAATGCATGTAATGCTGTCATAACCACAAAACATGACAGTACCCATAAATAAGGGAATCTGAAAATCAATTGTTCCTTAGCCAACAAATACCCTAAACTATATACACAAATAAGATGGAATATCCCATACCCATCTACTCCAATATATTCACATTGATGCATGTATCCTATATAAACATCTGCTAATAACATAAATAAAACGGTTCTTCTTAGAGTTCTCTTTGACATAGAAGACAAACCTGCGTTCAATAAAGGGCTCATCAGCATCAATACCAAATAGCATGGGACAAACCAAAGTTCTGTCTCACTCACAGGAAACAAGACCTGTAGCCAAGAACCACCCAAAAGCAGATACACAAGAACAGCGTACCATAAGCACATTGCTACATACCGAACAACTTTAGACCAAGTTAATCTTACAGTGAAATAACCGCTTATCAGAACAAAACAATTCACAGCTACTGCACATCCATTCAATAAAAACACACGCCCTTGATTGCACAACGACATATCTTGAGAATGGATTTCATCTTGATAAAGATAGAGCAGAACGTGTCCAATTACAACACCAAGCATACATAGGATGCGAAGAATTTCAAAATTGGACTGACGCTTGTGAACTGAGATCATTTTCTAAAACGAGCGAGAGCGTCAACGCCAAAAAGCCTATGAATAAATCGAGTCACATGGAAATACCACATTGGTTTATCCACCCAGGTTTTTGAATACCAGTGAATACTTCGAGTATTCTTTGTCTTACGCAAGATTCCTGTAGCATCCTCTAAAGGATTGAAATAGTCCATAGGATAAATCCAGATACCATCCACCTGCTGTATCTCATTAGTAGGCTTTAATCCTTTCTGTTCAAGAATTTCTGTATTATGAGCAACAACTGTTCCTGATATCTGAGCACCATTCTCATCTAAGAAATGAGATTCCTCATAATGTTTCAACATTGCCTCATAGAAAGGATGATGCGCTTCCACACCTAAACCAAGGCCAGGATTAACTGCAGGAACTGTGACTTCCTCTTCGGCAGGAATTTCAGCACCCATGAATGCGCCTCTTTCAAGGATATCATCAAAAGGAGCAACAACCTCAACATCTGTATCAAAATACAATCCCCCTTCATGGAAAAGCACATAGAAGCGTGCGACATCACTCACGTATGCATATTTCTTTACAGAATAAGCCTCACGAGTGTATTCCATCATATTAACATCGAAGTTGCTTTCGTTCCATTCCTTAATTTCATAATCTGGGAAGAACTTCTTCCAACTATTTATACACTTTTGCGCAGAAGCTGGTAACGGATTTCCTCCAAACCAGCAATAATGAATAATCTTTGGTATCATTTCCCTAACAGCATCATAAAGATTGTAAATGCAGAAAGTCCCATAAGCCACATAGCAGACTTCTTGTCTTGATCATCCCAAATATGCAAGCGAATCAAGGCGTATGCTATCACTATTGGATACAAGAACCATGACAGATATGCCACACGATTACTGAATGCCATACTATTAACCAACACCCACACAGAATTTGCCATAATATAAGTAGTAGCCAAGATATTAAATGTTCTGTTCTGAATATGCTTCTTCACAGTTACATAATATGTCAATATCACAGGAACAGAACTATACAATATAAAGTCCCATCGAAAACCAGAACGAGAGAATTGAGACATGTCTGTCTGAGCTGTATAAGAAGCCGCTCGTGCATCCGCAGCACCTAAATAGGTACCTAACAAATTTTGGAAGAAACCACCAGCAACTAAAGAAAGTAATATACAACTAATCCATATATAAATCGCCCATTTAGGATCTTTTATCACAAAATAAGCTATAAGAGCAGCACTAACAGGTACTATTGATGTCCTATGAATACCAAAAGCTGCAAAACATAGAACAACAACAACAGGAACAATCCATTTTTTACAATCTGCTAATAGAGCAAAAGCAAACAGCAACAAATGCATAGCTAACCCATTTCGGATACCATTAACTCCGTATGTAAAAAATGAAAATGAAGATATACAGAAAAGCATAGCCATCCATGTATTTTCCCATAGCAATTTGCGGCAAGCAGCATAAAGGAATCCTATATATCCTATTTCAATTATAAAGAAAAAAATATGATGATTTAATCTAAAACCTCTACACGTATTTTGGATCAAAGCAAACAACCACTCTGTATCAGTACTGAAAGTAGAATCAACAGCAATATTATAGTATGTATGTCTATAAAAATACGAGTCACCGAATTGATAATGATCCGGGCGCAATCCCATATACAAAGTAACAACAATTGCTAATATCAATGTTGGTAATGGATTATGCACAGTCAACAGATTCTGATTATTATTCGAAGACAAATAAGATCCTCCTATTATCATACAAAAAACAAACACAAGCCACATAAAAAGCTTCGTATATATTGCTATAGGAATAAATGAGAATAATTGTTCCATATTATAATTTATGATTGAGCAATTCTATAAATCTTCTCTATTTCATTTTCGTTGCCATAGTCATGGCATTTCAGATATTCTTCCAATTGTGCAAGCAACTCTTTATCTTTCAGCACCTTTATCATTTCATCTGCACATGCCTCTCGTTCCAATGGCACAATCACACCATCTTTTCCATTCACTTGTGATGGAGCTGTTGGATAATGAGTGACAATCACAGGCTTACACAGTATCTGCGCCTCACGCACCGTGATTGACTTTCCCTCGTAGCGAGATGGCTGAACATAAACATCGCAGCAACGAATGTAAGGATAAGGATTTGCCTGCTTACCAAGCAGGATCACATGCTCCTCCATCCCCTCTTTACGAATCTCATCCCTCACCTGCTGCTCAATCTCTGCACTTCCGTACCCAATAATATACCACTTGATGTTTCTCACCCCCCTCTCAACTTCTCTCAACTCCCCCTCAACTCCATTCAACTCTCTCTCAACCAGCAAAGCATCAACTAATCTCCTGCATAAATAGGGAATGTCCTCCATTTTCTTTGCCTTGGAATAACGACCGATAGTCAACAATTTCAATGCAGAATCTTGTTCAAAGATAGGACATGACTCTTGGCTTCTTTTTCTGATAAAACCAGGTGAAAGGATATTCTCAATATCAATGATTCTGTCTTTCAACGATGGAAACACCTCACAAAATTTCTCTGTCACATCAGAAGATATTGAAGATATGACATCAAGTCTCTCCCACATCTTCTGTTCCATCTCACGATTGATAAACACGTTTGTATAATCCGTGTGTATCCATCCTAACTTCTTCTTTGCTCGAACCCTATCCAACACAATATAATGCGGAGTCAAGAACGATATTGCAAGATCATATTCCACATCAGGATTTATCATTGGCAAACACTTCACAGTTCTATGCTGCTGAAAAGTGACATGAGCATTACTCTCCAATCCCTTCACATTATACTTCTTATATCGTTCATCTTCCCATTTACCCCACAATCTTGCCAATGCCAATCTCCAATATCCTTTCTTCTCCAACTCACTTATCGGCCTCTCCAACATGGTATATTCCGCAACCTCAGGCAACAGATTCCATTTTTTTCTCGATTCACCATTCAACTCAGTCAACTCAGTCAACTTGGCACTCAACTCACCATCTCTCCCCTCTCCCTTCACATACGGCATCAGTTCCCCTCTATGATCATAGATAAACACATCAACATCAGCCCTTTTCGGATCCACGCTTTGGAGCAATCCCAGCAATGCAGCCTCTGCACCGCCAAGCTCCATATAATGCATAGCTATCAGAATCTTCATGCGTTATGATATTTTATACTATTCGCTTTTGATTTTTACCTTCTTGACCAATCGGAGATGGTAGGTTGCATCAGAAGCTTCACGAGAGGCGAATGATATGTTTGCAAACGAGAAGTACTTTGCAGCGTCATCACAGAGGTATTTTGTTCCAGAAGTTGCATTAATAGCATCAGCATTAGCTTTTCTCATTGAAGACTTGAATTCATCCTTGTTGTATATACCGAAGAGCACCTTTGCCTCATCTGTAGTTGGTATTGACCAGGAAATCATATCTCCTTCTGTATATTCTGATGCGAGAGTTGCTGCTGTGGATGGTGTGGCATTGTTCCAATCCTTGAGCGACATGAGCAAGATGCTGTATTCCGTGCCTGATGCAGGAGAAGCAGGTGCCTCTGTCAGTTGATTGCCATAAGTATCATAGAGAGCAGCTACAAGATGACCATTCCAAACAGAGTATGGCGCTGGGATGGTAGAAATAATTGCATCTGTCTGGTCCTGATTGTCACCACCCTGATTGTCAGCATTATCGTTACCACCTGTCTCCGTGCCAGAAGCATCAATAGTAGAATTGGTGTTTTCACCGAATGTAAAGGCAAGATTCACAGGATCGCCCCATGTGCTTGGAGTGATGTCGCCTGTCACAGTAACCTTTCCGCTATCGTAAGTACCTGTAATGCTGTATGGTATGCCTGCTTTCAACGTACTCAGATATGTCGCAGCAGATGAGCGCTCTGTTGCCCCATCACTATAGGTTATGGTAAACACAGTTTGTTCGCCTGTCGTAGGGAACATATACACCGTAGAAGTTGTCCAGTTACTTGCATCGGCAAGAGACTTCTTAATAGGTATGGTTATTGTTGTGCTGCCAGAGCTCTCACCTTTCATGTTCAAACCCTCAACAGGACTTTCGATAGATATGCTTGCCTTAGTGCATTCTGCCGACATGCCAACCAAGCTGACGTTCAGTGAGCTAACCTTATAATGCATTTGAATGCTCAATGTTGACGATGTTGCCGTAGGCGTTATGTTGGCATATCCCATCTGCAATGGATGAGCTGTAGAATATACCGCTTCGGACGCATTTGGCACATCAGCATTGGTGTTTGCCTTCATTGTGATGACAGAAGACAATGTTGGTGATGCAGGAATATTATACACCTCATCATTAGCACATACTGCAACCACACGATATGTTTCTCCTTTCGGCAGACTCAATGCAAGTGTTTCATCGGCAGATGCTATCGTCTGCTTATCTTCCAACTTGCCATCTTTATCAAAAGCATAGACATGCAATGGATATTCCATCGTTGTCCCATCATTGCTTCGAGTGACGATGCTCACGTTGGAGCATTCCTTGTCAATCTTCAACTCATTGGATTCCGAACTTTCACATGATGATAATGTCAAGAGAACGAATGCAGCTGCGGAAAACATCGCCTGCAATCCTGATATAGGTAAATTTTCTTTCTTCATTTTATATTTTTTAATTTTAGAATCGCACACAAAGGTACATCTTTTTCTTAATTTATCAATAACTCATCTTCTGATTTTCTTCTTTCTACTGCATTATTTGGAACTCAACAACAAAAAACTGCATTTAAGCGTATAAAAGCAGCTCAATAAATACGCGTTTTGTTAATTATTCTTAAAAATGTCATGTGTACATGACGACGGATGGCGATTCATCGTCGTTTTATAATTTTCAATCCTTATACCTTTGCAGTTGAAATGTTCTACAAAAGGACTAAATGCTCATATTTTTTTAACACTTAAATAAAACTTTTATTATGCGCTGGATTAAACTTCACGGCAACATGCTGTCCGACAAGCGTTTGTTACGTCTTCAGAAGGATCACAAACTTTCTGGAATAGGAATTTATTACACTGTGCTATCCATGGTCGAATGTCTTGGCGAAGGTAGCATTCATATCGGTCAAATTATAGGATCATTGAATCACATGACTTCACGAAAGAAAATACTGGATGTTATCACCAACTACGACCTGTTTGTGATGGACGAATACGGCATGGTGTGGTCAAATGATCCCATTCCTGGGTATAGTGAATCATCTCTTAAAGATTTACGTCTTACGGACGCGCGTCAGCCGTGCGAGCGCCCTCACGCATGTATATCGCACACGAGCAAAGAGAATACTAATCAAGACAAGATCAGAGAAGAGGTGCGCTTTCGTCGTCCTTCATTGTCAGAGGTCATGTCTTATTGCATTGAACGTCATAATGGCATCGATGCTGAACATTTCCTGAATTTCTACGAAGCACGTGGATGGAAGTATGGCAGTACAAAGATAACGGATTGGAAAGCATGTGTCCGCACATGGGAAAAGAAGAGTTTCAAACCAGTCGAATCAATCCAGCCTACTGCAAATAATATTTTCGATGCGCCATTGGAAACAACAGATGCAGAAGGTAATCGCTATGCCGATGGACAACGGATTCCAGATGATGCTCCACCTCGTCCTTCCGCCAACGCCCTATGGGATGAATCGTCATATTCCTGGATAGAGTTTTACAATTAAAACGATAACACTAACTACAAACCAACAACATGAATAAAAACATTAAAACAACAAACATAAAACTTACAGAAAAAAAGCAATACAACTGTCCTTACAGATTTCCAGCAGAGTTCCTCATCAAGAACTGCATCAACCAATCTGACGCACAACCTCTCATTAATTATCTCACAGAGAATCGTAAACTCAACATCGATCTATTGCAAAAATACAGAGTCACTATACCATACGGAAGCTTTGCCGATCCGTCCTCCACATCCGATAGCAAGGCTGGCTACTCACAGCAAAGATGCATTTCGTTCAACTACTTCGACCGAGGTGGTTACATCAACTACAAATACCGAACGATCGACAAACGCTTCTCGCTGCTGTTTAAGGGTGAGCTCATTCCATACAATATCGATTCACTCATAGGCAAGCCCGTCTGCTACATCACAGAAGGAGAATTTGATGCATTGACTCTCATACAATGTGGTTATCTGGAAACAATATCCGTGCCTAATGGCGCTCAGAAAAATCTCTCATGGCTTGATCGTTTTGTGGAAACACATTTCGAAGACAAGAAACGCATCGTGCTGGCTTTGGACTCTGACGAGAAAGGCATAATGCTTCGTAACGAGTTAATAAGAAGACTTGACTCCGAGCGCTGCCAGCTTGTGAAATGGAAAGCAGACTGTAAAGATGCCAACGAGGTACTGATGCGCTATGGCGAAGATGCTGTGCGCGAATGCATCAAGGCGGCTTGCGATATTCCTCTTATAGGCATTCAGACAGCCAACGATGTGCGTGACGAGCTGCAGCAGCTGTTTGAACATGGCATGCAGCGAGGAGCCTCCGTACACATGGGAGAGTTTGACAATCTCATGACCTTTGAGACTGGTCGCTATATGGTTGTCAGCGGTCGTCCAGGCGATGGTAAATCCGAGTTTATCGATGAACTATGTCTCCGTCTATGTCTCTATCATGACTGGAAGATTGCCTATTTCTCACCAGAGAACGTGCCTATCACATACCATCTGCGCAAACTGTGTGAGAAACTGACACGCTACCCTTTCCAAGAGTCAAAGCGCATGACCACACAACTTTTCAACGCCTGTGTTCACTGGTTATCAGAGAATGTGTGTCATATCCTGCCTGGCTATGGAGAAGATGGCATCGTATATGGAATTTCTGAATCGCAGAAATTTGGAATCTCAGAAACCCTGAACTTCAACACCTCCGAGAATCAGAAATTCAGAAGCTCGGATATTCACCCCACAAACGACTCCAACACTCTTGACAACATTCTCGAAATTGCTCATCTTGCCGTAGCACGTCGTGGAGTACGAATACTTGTAATCGATCCGCTCAACCGTATAGAGCAAGACATGCAGGATGGAAAGAGCGAACTCCAATGGTACTCACATGTCAACAACACGCTATCACGATTCGCTCGTCGTCATAAATGCCTGGTGATCCTCGTTGCTCACCCTCGAAAGGTGAACAGAGCTAACCTTGATGGCAAGAAGCGACGTGTTGAGATGAACGACATCAACGGTTCAGCAGACTTCGGCAACAAAGCTGACTATTGTTTGATTGTCGATCGTGACGATGACCTGCAAGTGGTTACCATATTTGTTGACAAAGTGAAGTTCAAGCATCTTGGCACTCGAGGAAAGTGTTATCTTCATTACGACAAAATCTCAGGGCGTTACGTTCCTTGTACGCTGCGAGAAATCAATCTGGTCTCCTCACAACTCTCCAAGCCATGCACCACCATCGTTCAAAACAATAGTGGTACCAAATTCGAGAAGACCATCGACTGGACTAATTTCCAAACAACATGGATCAATGAGGAAGGAATGAGGATTCTTTAACTATAAGGTGAGCAAGCATATACTAACGTTCACAGTGTGCGGTACGAACCGTTGCCTCGTAACGGTTCGTACCGTTTGCGGTGAGCATCACAACAACACAACCGCTAATCACTAACCACTAACCTCTAACCATACAGGCTCGCATACCCTTTTGCCATCACACTAATATCATACATCATCGCTCTCTCCTGGCACTTCTTCCCCACCTCAGCAGCATACTCCTTATCCTCACAACATTTCTTTATCGCCTCTGCCAACACTTCATCATCCTCGTGTGTAACGAGTATTCCATATCCATTTACAATTTCATGCAGTCCATCCACATCACTTGCAATGAAAGGCTTTCCCGATGCCATACCTTCTATTGATGAAAGAGATAAACCTTCGTAATGCGATGACAATACTACGACATCCACAGTCTTCACTATAGAAGGTATATCATTACGAATCCCCAAGAATTTAACTCGGTCTGCAACAGCAAGATCTTTTGCCAATTGCTTCACAATATCCTCACGCTCACATCCTCCACCAACTAACCACAACTCATATTCATCCTTTGGCAATCTCGCAATCGCTTTCACCAAAGTATCTTGATCCTTCTGTTGGCGGAACGCCGCAACCATTGCTATGATATGTTTTCCGCCCTTGTCTATATCTAAAGGCATTGCCTCAGCAAAAGCTTCAACATCCACACCATTGTATATAGTCTTTATCTTTTTACATATACTTTCATCATTACCCAAATGCTCACGCAAATTCGCTTCCGTCTGATCCGAGATGCATATTATATCCGAGTACTGTCTATACATCCATTTGTCAATCATTTTCCAGCACCACTTCCCCCTTCTTCTATTCGATGTATTATGCTCCGTTGTCACAATTCTTGTTCCCACAAACACATTTGCCATAGCCACAAACATCTGACAAGCAGTGTTATGCGTATGAACCACATCAAACTGTTTCAAGTACGGAATCAACTTAAACACAAATAATGGATTATACACATTACCGTTCTCCCCAAACGAATGTATCTTCACTCCTCTCCTCTCCAATTCCTCATAGAACGGAGTCCTCACACCATCGAACACCAACAGCTCCACGGTGTTAGTTGACGAAGTTGACATAGTTGATTTAGTCGACCTCAACTCATTCAACTCACTCAACTCATTCAACTGATTCAACTGATAAAGTCTAGGCAGCAACTCCACCATCAACTTCTCCGCTCCACCAGTACGAAGCGATGTTATCACATGAAGTATTCTCATTTGCGATTCTTCCACATAATTAACATGAACAATAGTACAGCAACAGGAATAGACACAAAGGTCAGTGTTTTTTCAGGAGAGTTTCTCAAGAAATCGCCATCCTTACTTAACATACAGCTACTTACATAATGAGCACATAAACGTATCTTCTTTATGAAAGAATTGCCATGAGAATTTTTCAACTCCTGAACACGATACTTTGCATAGCTTTTAGGTGATCTCCAATACTGTTTCCATATTGCAGCAGACATTGAGTCACCTCCTGTCTGATATTCTACCCAACACAGATTTTCATTCATATACAATATGGAATATTTATCCAATACCTGCATCTGCATATAATGAGGATTAAAGTCCTTTTCACCTTCAAACCCTTCCATTGGTGCAACTTGAATCATCAGTTCAGTTCTAAAGACATATTTAGTATCACCCACATGATTCATCTCCAATGCATTCCCATCTGAACCCTCCTTAAAATATCCTCCTATTGGTTTCTTATCAACAACATTAAAATCTAGTCCAACCATTCCACAATACTTCTCTTTCTCAACTTCACTCAACTTACTCCACTTATCAACTATAAGTTCCACCGCATCATCTGGCATATAATCATCAGAATCTATGCATACACACAACTCTGTCTGAATAGTCTGATATGCTACATTGTACCCTGTATAAAGGCCACCATTTGGTTTGTAGATGTAAGTTATGGTTAGAGTTGAGGGAGTTGAGGAAGTTGAGGGAGTTGAGGAAGTTGAGGAAGTTGGATGTACGATGATTTGAAAATAATTCTGCGCATTTAATTCCACATAATCTCCATGATCGACGCCATCATCTACATTCCTATCAAAAAAGCGTCCCATCCAATCCACACATAACATTTTTGCCTCACTCAACTCATTCAACCCATTCAACTCACTCAACCCATTCAACTCACTCAACTTCTCCCCAAGTGACTCAACCCACTCTCTCGTTCCGTCACTACTGCCATCATCAATAATCAGCCATTCAAAATCATCACATGTCTGACGACACAGCGATTCAAATGTTCTTGGCAACGTATGCTTTCTATTATATGTTGGTGTAAATACTGTTATTGTTTTCATTGTTTTTATTGTTTAGGGGTTGAGGAAGTTGAGAGAGTTGAGGGAGTTGAGAGAGTTGAGGAAGTTGAGGGAGTTGATAATAGAGAATGACGCAGGGAATTTAGCATACGTGCTATTTCTTCTGACTTACTTTCTGCGGCAGTTAACTCCTCTTGCGTGATATACGCCAGATCCATGGACAATTCGAGCTGACTCATAACCTCCATCAACGATCCATAGCTTATTTCCACAAAATGAGCAAATTCTTTTTTTGAGTAACGAGACGAACCTTCAGCCAGATTAGAACTCACAGAAACTACAGTTCTTCGCAACTGGTCACATAGAGCATACTGTTCCTCTTTAGGGAATTTCCGTAAAAGTCCATACACAAACTTCACATAATCCCTACTCTTCTGATATACTCCTAATTTCCTATAACTAAATACGTCCACAATTCAACATTTTAATATTTCAAATCAACTCTCTCAACTCCAACTCAACTAACCTCAACTAAGCCTCAACTCTCTCAACTAATCTCAACTCTAACCACTAACCTCAACTCAAACTCAACTAGCGAAGCCTCAACTCAAATCAACTCTAACCAACCCTAACCTCTAAACACTAACCTCAAGCATTCTCCTCCAGAATCCACTTACGGAAAAAAGGATCTTCTATCTCATAAGTATCAGACTTTATCACATATCCCTTTTTTGCCAAACGCTGTAAAGAACTATACACAGTACTTGTTGGAACATGCCTAGAAGTATCTCTCTTGTTCTCACGTGCCAAATCCAACATCACATATCTATCCGTCCTGTTCATTGACGCCCATAAGCGTTCAAAATCAAGATCATGTGAACGAACAATCGAAGCCACCGCTTCATCAACAACATGCTGGCAAACAGAATGGTACCTTATCATGTCATACACCACAGAAGCCAACTGCTGTGTATAATATGGATGCACATCTGTGAATTCAAGAATCTCAGATACAATACTATCTTTTTCTTGTCCAGCTTCAACAGGCATTCTTTCGCTTAAGAAATCACGGAAATCCTCATATGGGATTTTTGCAAGAGTCATTCTTTGACCAAAATGATAGAAAGGAGACTTTTTCTTCTCAAAGATTTCTGTCATCATCGATTCTTGACTTCCAAGAAAAACGTAATTGAATCCCTTTTGCCTTTGCATTATTGCACGAAGCTGTCGATCAAAGCCTTTGCTTATCTCTGTCACTTCCTGAAACTCATCCAGCACAACAATCAAACGTTTATCAGGAGTGGAAACCTTTTCAAGCAATGCCATTGCATCCTCTAACACTACTGTATCATTCATCGATGCATTAAATGTCACCTCAACAGAATCTCCCATAGGAGTAGTGGATATCGTAGGTACAACCCTAAAATGAGTCATCAGATGACGTATCTTCTCCAAAGGATACAATTTGAATACGCCTTTCAACAACATTGCCGCAAAACCTTCAACACTGAGCACGTTCATCATATCAATAGTCAAAGCAGGACGTCCCATCTGAACAAGAGCTTTCTGGATTAGACTGCTCTTGCCAAACCTCCTCGGTGAGATCAACACCAGGTGATTTTCACTATTCAGCTTTTGTTTCACCTCTTCTAATTCTCTCACTCTATCTGTAAAGAAATCATTTTCAACTATCGTACCAAACTTAAACGGATTCATTTTCAATACTTTTTGTATTACGATTTTTTTCGTTACGAAATTTTTCGCAACACGATTTGCGCTACAAAGTTAATGCATACATCTCATACTTCGGGAACTTATCAAGTAGTCCATAAACCACTCTCACAAGTTCCTTAGACTCTTTATATACTCGTAAATCAAAAAACGAAAAATCACTCATTACTAAACACTAATCACTAAACGCTAAACCTCAACTAATCTCAACTCCAATCAACTAGCGAAGCCTCAACTAAACCTCAACTCTCTCAACTAATCTCAACTAATCTCAACTCCAACTCAACTAGCGAAGCCTCAACTAAATCTAACCTCCCACAATCACCTTAACATACTTAATCTTTGACAAACACAAACTAATGACAGCACTGACCACAAACGTTAAGACAGCACACACAATAATTTGAAGTATGCCATTCATGTTCTGCATCCATTCCATTTGCCATAACACATTGCTTGCCCATGACAACAAACACATTCCGCCACAGTAAGCTACTACGCAACAGATATCTATAGATGAAATAGACTATTGGCAGGAAGAGAAGGAATTCAATGGAATTGAATTGCATAAACCCTAATCATTAAGAATGAGATTGACATCAATTCTCGAGATATATTCTGGCATGAACGTTTGAAAATGTTGACGAATAGCATTCTCATGCTGCATTAGCCACTTGAAAGCATTTGTCAGCTCATTTGGCTGTGTCATTGACTGTACTGGTAAAACATAATTCTCTTCTGTACCAAAGATGTCACGGGCAATTCCTCTCGCTTTAACGCTATATCCGACTACTAAAGTCGGAACCTGCGTAGAATATGCGGCAATCGAAGCATGTGTACGAGCTGCGACCAAGAAGCGACACTTTGAAATAATATACTTCAATTCCTCAGCATTCAGTTTAGCCTCAGCATCGACCATAATGACACGACCCGTATCCTTGAACTGTTCATACAATGCAAGCAAAGGTTTGCGATCATCATTATGACTCCAAACAACATGCGGGATTAGTGCTATCTGCATGTCTGTTTGCTCAATGATGCATTGTATAAGACGGACGTAATTCTCCAGCGTCATACCTGCAGCCTTCTCATAGCCGATGATCATAGGACTCACGTTGATGCCGACGGTGTTGCCTAGTATGAAACCTTCTGGGAGTTGCACCTCCTTCCGATCCATCACAAAGGCAGGATCGGGCATCAGTACAGACTGTGTCAAGCCTTTAGCAAGCATAGCTTCATGGGTCAGGCTCTCGCGAGACCATATCTTCTGGAAGCCTCTCATATCCTCCAATAATTGCCCTTCCAAGGCGGAAGTCTCTACTGAAGCTCCCCACAGGATTCTCTGCACACCAGCTTTATCTATCATCTGATTGACAAGATAGATGAAGTTATTAGCACCATAGCAATAATTATCGCCTCCGATAGAGAGGAATGCCTCAGACGTGCAAGCATCAGCCACAATATGTCGGTATACCTCCTCGTCAAAAGCATCCTGCTTACCGCATAACTTGCTTTTTATCAAAGCTCGCCAATACCCAATGCTAAAGCGATTTATAGGACGTTCAGCTCCAGTAAGATTACACACGGCATCAAGCCCATAGCAGCTATCTTCCTCGCAATTGTTGGAGAAGAGATTCAACTGAGCATTTGAGAGCTTAGCAGTACTGCGAACGATAGCCTCACAACCATGATTACCACTACCGCCATGTGGAAATAATGTAAGTCTCATTTTTTGAATTTAAAGAAAAGGTAAAACACCCATGCCTGACGACGGAGAATTGCTTTTCGGATCCAACCTGCACAGGCAAAATCGTAGGCTTTCAGCTCCTCGATTTCTGGGATTGACAAGATTCGCTTTAGATACAAGATACCCTCACTCTTCAGCTTGGGATAAAGAAACAGCCCATCATACACCGTGCCCCACAGGCGAGTATATAGCAGATCCTTAGCAGGCGCTAACCAAAGGCAGTGACGGATATAGAAATCACGCAGCAGCTGCCATTGTTCATAGTCCTGCTCAAACTGATTTGGTCGGAGTTTGGACGACAGCGTGCCACTGCCAATAATGCGATAATGATAGTCACATTCGGCTATCTGGGCAATCTTCCTTACATGCTCCAGATAAGCATAATTAAACTGCAGATCCTCACCGTAAGTACAGTCCACAGGGAAACGGATGTCGAACTGATCAATGGTACTTTTCCGATATAGCTTCTGAACAGGTCCATAAAGAAGAAAATCCCTGTTCAATGCTACAAAATCAAGCACCCCATCTTTATTTAGAGCAAACGATTTTGTTGTCTGGGGGACATGCATCAAGTCTTCGCCACTTGTCAAGTTCTGAACCAAACCAGAAACTGCAATATCTGCATCTCCGATATGATCATATAGGTGCTGAAGGTATTCTGGATCAACCCAATCGTCTGAATCAATAAAACAAACATATTCTCCGGTTGCTGCCTTGAGTCCATTATTTCGGGCAGCACTAACTCCTCCATTTTTTTGATGGATTACAGAGAACCGCTCATCTTTAGTAGTCCATTGATCACAAATATCTCCAGAATTGTCAATACTTCCATCATCCACCAAAATACATTCCCAATCAATAAAAACTTGCTGAGAAATAGACTCCAAACATTTTGGCAGATAATTTGCAACATTATAAATAGGAACAATAATGGATATCATATTACATAGCCATGTTTATATTCATCTATTTCTCGAATCATTTGATCTCTTTTTTCATCTGTAATATGATTTGCCGTATAACTGGAATCATAACAAGGGCATATGTTCATCTGATTCTTTCTTTTTTCAATATACTGCGAGTATGAAGATATTACTTTGGCAGGAGAACCTACAGCAACACTATTACTAGGAATATCATGAGCAACGACAGAACCAGCACCAATGATTACATGATCACCAATAGTAACCCCAGGAAGGACAATTGTTCTAGCTCCAATAAAGACATCTGACCCGATTTTCACACGGCCAAGAACAGTATAACCGAGTTCTCTTTTTGTAGATGCATCATGTGCCAGAAGATAAACCCGTGGAGCAAGAGTCACCCTATCCCCAATTTCAATTAGCCAACAATGACTTACATCAACAATTACTCCGTCTTGTATACTCAAATCCTTTCCTACCTTCATGCCATTCGCCAAAGCAATCTCCCATTGACTACGATCATCGATATGAAAAATTTTATTCCGTATAAAAGCTCGTATAGACAAAATCCATCTTAATAACATAACCACACTTTTATTACAATTTATTTTCAATCTCAGCCATCAAAGAATTAATCTCAAACTGCTTACCTCTATTAGAGGCCATCTTTTGATAATATAAGAATTGCTCTTGGTTATCCAATAGTTGTTTCACACCCTCAAATAAAGCTATTTCACTATTCTCAGTAATTAGACCATACTCGCAATTCTTTCCTAGTTGCTCACGGACGCCACTCACCTCCGTACTAACCACAGGCAATCCTAGTATCAATGCTTCTGTTATAACGGTACTGAAACCCTCTGCAATAGAAGAACAAACAAATAGATCGCATGCGTTCAAATACTTGTAAGGATTTGACTGAAATCCAAGTAACGAAACATAGTCTTCCATACCATTCTCTGAAATAAATGTTTCAAGTTCACTCCGCAATATCCCATCTCCCAAGAGCCATAATTCAACTGGATAATGTTCATCTTTCAATCGTTTCACAATTCTCAATAACCGGTCAAATGCCTTTTGATGCGTAAACCTGCCAGATGAAACTAAACGGATTGTCTCGTGAGGTTCAAAGATAACTTCTTTTGACTTCTGAATTATCTCAGCCGAATCAATAGGATTATAAAGAGTACAAGAACCTTTAATGCCAGGGAATATACGCTCATTAACCTTTCGCACGAATTCGGAAACTGCTACCACATGGTCAAACTGCAGATAACATCGCTTCTCTTCATCAAAAGAGTGATAACAAATATCAGTCCAATGATTACTATCTAAATCTATATGCACCCAAGCTATTTTCTTACTATCAGGGTTAGTCGAACCAGACACTATCCTCGTAGCATACCCCTCGATAAAGGCAACCTCCACATCATATTGCCCATTAACGAACAGTCGGTAGAATAGTGATGGAGAGCAATGATCATAAATCCACAATCCAAACCTGTTACGGCATAAGGTCAATAGACGAGAAACGAAAGATTTACCTTCCGTAGAACCATAAATATACTTATAGTCTATATTTGTAGGATATTCATCGCCAGCTTTCTCTTGCAAGACTGAATAAAGCGTGACTTCAAACTTGTTATAGTCCAGAAATCGCAGCAATGTCTGAAGAACTTTTTCAGCGCCTCCTCCATACAAACCGTTCACATAGAATGCTACTTTCTTTTTCATGACAACACGTTTTCTATTTCTTTCATCAGTGATTCAATACGGAAATCTCTGCCTCTCTCTATAGCCATCTCTCTCATCTCATTCAATCTTTCAGGATGATCCAGTACACTCTTCAGTCCTTGATGCAATGCTTCCTCATCATTCTCCGTGATAAGTCCGCACCCATTCGTCAACTGCTCTCTCACGCCACTCACCTCTGTACTCACTACTGGCAAACCAAGGATCAATGCTTCGGTGATAGCGGTACTAAAACCTTCGGAAATTGAAGAACAAACGAAAAGATCACATTGGGCAAGATATTTGTAGGGATTGTTGTGAAAGCCCCAAAGCTTTACATCTTCAGACAAATCATTCTCCTGAATATATTGTTCAAGCATTGCACGATCTCCACCTTCACCTAACAACCAGAGCTCACAAGAAAGGCCCTCTCCCTTCAAACGTTTCAAAATACGAAGCAAACGATCGTATGCCTTCTGCTTATTCAATCTTCCCACGGATACCAATCTGATCCGATTGCTTTGAGGCACATCAATCTGCTCCTGCGACAAACGGATTATTTCATCTGCATCAATCGGATTATAAACAGTTCGTACTGGCACCGTAAGCCTAAACTCCTTCCTCATAGCCTCCTCAGCCGTCTTACTAACTGCCACAATTTGGTCGAAAGAATTGTATGCCTTAGTCTCTTCGGCATCACTCTTGAATACACTCCTTGTCCAATGGAACTTATGTAAATCAATATGCACCCATGCAATCTTCTTTGATTTCTTATTTGTTGATGCAGACAACAGGCGAGTCGTAGTTCCCTCTACGAAAGCAACCTCTACATCATTATTCTGAGGAATAAAAAAATTATATACCCATGAAAATGGAAGCCACTTAAATATTAAATGATGTTTTATAAAATACCATATCTTTAATACTCCCGTATAAGAATCATATGATTTTAATAGGAGCTTATGCTTTGCCACCTTAGAAACAATATTCTCATAACTACCTCCGTAACAAATCGAGCAAACCGTTACATCAAATTTGGTTTTATCAAGATGCTGCACAAGCGTTGTTAGAACTTTTTCAGCGCCGCCATCTCCTAAATTCTCGATAAGAAAAAGTATTTTTCGCTTCATCTCTAAGACTGCAAAATAAAAAAATGTAGATTTCAACAAGCCGAACAAATTTTCTGGAATAGTTTTGCTGGCACTTTCTTAATCATAGATTTAATAATGTAATAGAATGGACGTGGATCCTTTGTGTTATAAATAAAGAACGCATCACTATGTAGCCAATCTTTGAACCACCGCATAAAACCAATACGCCCATATCTCACATTGTATATGTCGTAATCATTCATCAAGTAAAAAGGTGTCTTACAAAATATTTGTTTTTGAGACATAGATGATTCTCCACTCACATTTTCTATCCACATATATGGGAGGTTCGCTCCTGCGGCTGTATAAATATAGCAGCAACCATCATTGCGCAGATTTACCTCCAAAAAATAATAAATATTATCTTTACATAATAATTCTACACTAAACAAACCCTCATACCCAAGTTCAGATATAAAGCTCTTAATTTTTTCAATGTTCAGTGTAGGATAATTATTTAGACTTTCTAAATACATATACATAGATTGAAAATGTAGATAATCACGAATCTTCCTAATAGCAGCAGGCAAAATGATTTGATCTCCATGATTCAAAGACACTCCAATCAAATTGAGTTCATAATCCTTCTCAATATACTCCTGTATCAAATAATCTTTACCAGATGACAGATGAGCCCTCAGTTCGTCTAGATTATTACAAATAATCATGTCTGTTTTGGGACCATCCACACTATTGTTGTGTTTCACAAGGCAAGGATAAGTAATATCATCTGGCAAGTGTTCTCTGTCATCAAGATGCCATGTTTTTATTGTTCGAATACCGCATTCCTCTGCCGTCTTGAACGTGTTATCCTTGTTCATGAAATGGCTAATAGCACCCTCTTTTGAGTTTATATTAAATAGAATGAAATGGTTGCTCAATTCGGAAAAATGCGAATCCAAGACACAAATTCCAGCATCAGAAGAGCATAATATAATAGGTTTCTCCTGTTCATTCCAGTAATTGTTTTTTAGGACAGGCAACACTTCTTCCTCCGTCTTTATATGATAAACCTCCGAAATATATTTGCTATGCTCAATGAAGCTATCCTCAGCAACAATAATTAAGTTCACAGGAATGCCATTCTCGCCAATACTTCTAACTAAACCTAATGTATTATGATGGCTAGACCCAAAAACAATTATTTTATTCATAACTCTATTGTTTGATACCACGAATTTTTTTATATACCTTACTCAATACTGGATACTTATCGGCATATCCATCAATAACCACGAGATCTCCCATCGTATTATAGGTATGAAGTACAGCTCCATACTTTCGTTTTTCATTCGGCAATATTCTTCCTATCTCTTCTTCCTTAAAACAAACTCCGTCGAACAATAGTTTATAGAGTATTGTTTCCCTTCCATATCTACCCTCGCAGCATTGTGCTGGACGTATAAAATCTTCGATCAGTCCTGCACCTCTTTCCTCATTCTTTGAGTTCTTAATTATCTGAATTTCTTCATAAGGTCCCATCAACTGTTTCGAACGGTAAATTTTCAGCGTCTGTGTTTCTTCCCACCATCCTTCAATATTCTCAACCGCAAAAATATAATAGTCTTCATTTATTTTCACAAGTTGAGAATCAAGCAAAGGCTTATCTATTAAAACCACAGGATTGACCAATTTTGAATGATGAGAATCGTATTCATATATTTTCAATGCTCCAGATTGAGAATTCTCTGGGTAAACGTAAATTTTATTTCCATCTCTGAAAATGGCTGGATAAGACAAATGCGTAGGCAATGATAGAATAGTCTCAACATCAATTAGTTTATTTGCATTTCTATCAATTGTCATCTTTACAAGACGTCCTTTTCCTTCACGATATACATACTCTTCTGCAAATATCATGATTCTGTCCTTATCAATCGATAAGAAGAATGGATCCGCGAACCAACCTTCAGAATCATACTTTGACGTATCAACCCAACTGACATTATCATACCATTCTATTGTGTTGTATTTGACTTTACTTTTATCACAAAAGCCAATATGATATGCATAATCCAGTGGAGAAGGAATAAGTTGCTTGAATATTTGTTTAATATTCATGTTATTCTATTTTAGATCAATTCTCAAGTTCTTTTGACAACAACAATACCATTCCTTGAGCGAATGGCATGGTAGAGAAAATATGCGAATAGAATCCCGTTCCTTGTGTATCAGCCTGACAATAATCAAGAACGCCATTCCTTCGGGTTGAATGCATCAGAGAAGATTCTATGCGCTTTGCACAAATTAAGTATTCACCATTTAAGGTAATTTCAAAAGCTTTCACCATCAACAACCCTATCAATGCTGTACCAGAAGACTCCATACGATCAGCACGATTGAATACAAAACAAGCATAGCTGCCATCTGCTTTCTGAAGGGGTAACAAGGCATTTGCAAGTCTTACAATACGAGCATTATGATCTGCCATATCCGTGCTGAAAATCAAACCGAGAATATACCACCCTATGCCTCGTGCCCAGTCATGCACACCAAGAGGAAGATCTGTCTCCAAATTGTAGGCATGTGAAGGGAAAACACCTCGTAACAAAGCTTTGTCATAATCAGCCACCTGACGGGCAGCAGCTGCATCCATACCTACCAGATGTAAGAAAGGGACTACCATGCCAATAGTATCTACAAAACGGAGATTCTTGACATGCTTGCGATATGGGATTGTCACTCCTCTATCAGTATATTGCTTGAAGAAATCCATAACGACTTGCTTCTGTGACTCTGCCAAACAATCATGCTTTGCCAAAGCGAATGCCAACAATGCCTGATCCGTTTCAAAGCCGTGCTTAAACAAATCAGGATGAGCTGCCACATACTGTTCGCAAGCCTCTTTTCCCAATCCTAGAAGCAAACCGGCATCCTGCCAGGATTGTACTGTCTTGTTACGATATTTTCCTGTCAACATATCCCACACCAGCAAACGAGTATTGTTGCTTGTGCGAACAGTTGGGGATTTCTTCAACCACTGCCAAGCTTTTTTCTCCACGGCCTGCTGCCATTCCTGACGGTCAGACCATCTGCCTATATGAATACGGCTTTGCCATTCATTGAGATTGATATACAGATCAACCCCCAAGAACAAAAATACGATAACAAGTAAAAAAGAGAAGAGAATAATCATGTGTGTTTAAGACGAAGAACTGAAAAATAGTTACCAAGGGAAGAAAACTCTGTAGTTCGGTGAAGGGATACGAAATATACAATAGCCGTAACAGAAAGACTGATTAAGCCATTAACAATGGCCGTAATCAATGCATTATTGATGGTAATACTGCGACAAATATAATATGCAGTCAAAAGGGAAATGCACATTATTAAACAATACTTGCCCAACTTGACAAAATAAAGATAAAGAGGACGATGGAAGGTGTACTTATATACCAAACGCGGGAACTGCCAGAAGCCAATGGAACAAATAGCAACAGCAGTTGCAGCAAGCACACCTGAAATTCCCCAGATTTGAGCCCACCAGATAGATAACACGAGATTTATGCCCCCCTGCAATAATGGAGACCAACGATCCTGAGTAAAGATACCAGATTTAACCTTAAACGTAAGGGCTGCAGTGCGAATATTATTGACAAAGAAATTGAGCAGAATGATAGCTAAAACAATATATCCCATCTCATATTCACCTCCTAACCACCAGCGGATGAATGGTTCCATCACATTGAAAAGAATAATAATAGGGACTGAGACAACCATAAAGTTGACCAAAAGAACGGTCTTGAATACTTCATATACCTTATCACTATTTTCTGAAGCTACTAAATTTCCGACACTTTCAGAGAAACTGTTCAAGACTTGTGTCACTAAACCTGTAACAACTCCAATGAGAAGAGTGTAATTTGAATACAAGCCAACAACACTAAGACCTATATAAGATGAAAGGATAATATTATCCGTAGAATGCATAAAATAGCCACCTAAACTATGAAGGAAAAGAGCCTTCATATTAGTAATGATTTTCTTTTGTGTTTCTGATTCGACCTGATAATGTTCTTTCGTTTTAATATACGGAAACATTTGGTCTGCTTTTCTTACGATAGCATAGTTAAGCCCCAATCCAAAAAGCGCCTCGACAACAAGATACAATATGTAATTCTGAGTATAGAAAAGTATTGCAATCTTTGCAATACTTAATCCGACCTGATAGATTAAGTTAATGGTTGTCAATTTATAGTTTTTCTGACTACAATTGATTAACGACCATTTATAAGCTGTAAAATAACGAACAAGAGAATTGAACAGGAATATGAAATAAACAAAAGCAACAAAAGGTAGATCTTTAAGATCGTCAATGAAATAATCAAGAAATGGATAAATTGCAATGCCACAAACAGCAACACCTAATGCAATATATCTATATACCTTCTTGTACAATTGTAATAATGCTAAGATCTTTGGCTTATCATCGTCAGCTAATGGCTTATAAAGATTATATACCACACTACTCGCAAATCCGCCCTCCAACAATGCCATAACACCAAGTATATTGGACAGCAATCCATTGAGGCCGAGATACTCCACTCCGATGGTATCAACAAATACCTTTCGGGTCAAAAATCCGACCAAGGTCATCACAAGGGTGATGCCAACGCTGGATGCCAAATTTTTAGCAGAATTTAATGTACGCATATATACAATAAACTTATAGCTAAAACCAATTTTTTATTCTTTTTTGTCATATTTATCTATGACTGAAAAGTAAATCAAACTGTATCCATGAAGTCTCTTTCTGTCTTTCAATAAAAGAGAATTGAGTAACCCCATAATAACGAAAACAATAACAATACGCTGTCTGCTAAGAAATGGTCGAACACAGATTCAAGAGATTGAACGGATATTCTGTTTTTTCTAAAATCATGAATTAGGCTCACTTCTGTCCCTTGCCACTTTTGATTTTACATATCTCCTGACCATCCATGACCAAGATCCCAATGGATGTCGTAAACGAATTCGAAGTAAGGGAGTGCAAATTCGACCTCAATCATTTTTGCAAGTTCCGATTCTATAGGTTTTGCCCATTGACCAACGAAGACAATGAACTTATTGATATTCCAGGCTACCCTACCACGAGGAATTTGTGTATAGTCGCCCATAAATTTTGTTTGTTCGCCTGTTGCCTGAGCTATAAAATACTCCTTTGCCCAAATCTGACGATGCAGATGAGGGTAGTTGATGAATGGCAGACCTTTATCTGCAGCTTCTTCAACTTGTTTCGGAGTAAGTTCTTGTTTGCGAACACCAAAGAAGGCGTGATCATTAGAATCATACCAGAAGATGCCTACCTGCGGCATTGGTTCATCAAAACTTGCCATATCGGTCATCTGTTGTTGTATTTCTTTTTCCGACATATATATATTTTGATTTAACTTTCACATTTGAGAAGAAGCTGAGGACAGACATTCTTCAACTCCTACAACTCTTTGAATATTATTTCTACCAATTCTTGTTATCTCCTTTCAATAAAGAAGGATTGAGGAATCCCTTCATAACGATAATAATACGCTGTCAGTTAAGAAATGGCCGAACCCAGATTCAAGAGATAGAACGGATATTCTGTTTTTCTCAAATAGAGAGAATCTGTGTTCAGCGTCATGAGAATATTTCTACTAAATTTACACTCCAGTCAATTTTCATCATAAAGTTATGCTTTGGATGATTTATCAAAACGGCAGGACGATGACAACCATGGAATTAAATTGTCAAAAATCATTTTTAGATTATACTTTGATGCCCATCCGAGATGCGCGAGTTTTGCTGATGACAGACGCAGTCGAGTTTCTGGGGCATATCCATGAGATTCATCAATCTCAATGCGTAAGCTGATTGCTGGCGCATAGGTGTCACGGAAGTACTCTGCTAACTGACGGATAGAGATATATGTCGCATCATTCGCAACATTGTACGCCTCGGCATCTTTTCCTCTTAGCATGATTGTCAATATAGCGTCTATGGCATCAAGTGTATAACAGTAAGGTTTTGCAGACTCTCCTCGCGTGTGTAGAACTATGTCTTCACCAAAAGCCACCTTACGTGCAAACTGATTGACCGCTCTATCATCGTCAAACGACACTCCTACCCCTGTTGTTTGTGTCAGCCTGGCTATCTTTGCAGGAACTCCATATTCATGCGCATATAGGCAACATAAATTCTCTGCCGCCAACTTTGCCATCGGATAAGAACTACGAGGAATCATAGGATCAATGTATCCATATATATCTTCTGTTACAGAATCTGTATCATCTGATATCTGCCCATAGACTTCCAGCGATGACAAAAAAACAAAACTCTTGACAGGATGCTGTTGAGCAAATTGCAACAATATTTGTGTGCTATTATATATAAACGTAGATGTTTCTACTGCATGTTCCACCAAATAGCGGCTCGATGTAGGTGCAGCACAATGAATGATATAATCCACATGCTCTATAGCATCATAATCATAAGCACATAAATCACATTCTATGAAGTGAATTTGTGCCAGTTCTGTCCTATCGAACATCGCAAGAGCTTTACTCTTATTTCTGAGGGGCGCAATGATGCGGATATCCTGGCTTAAGGAAAGAAGGCTGTGTGCCAGTATGGAACCGATAAGGCCTGTGATTCCTGTGATTAGGAAAGTGCTGCCTGACAATTCTTTGCCGTACTGACAATGAGTTGTGAAATTTCGTATGTCTTTCTGGAGAAGCGGATGCATATCAGATGCCATAAGCCTGCTGATCTTCACGCATCTTCAAGATGGCACGGAAGATAAAGAAGTCAGTAGGCGTAGTGATTTTAATATTCTCGTATGAGCCGATGCAGGAGTAAAGACGATGACCATAATGATGCATCAGAGTGCTGGAATCGATGTAATCATGGCGACCATCTTTTCTTGCCTGAGTTTGTGCCGCCAAAATGTCGAAAAGTCGGAAAGTCTGTGGTGCACGGGCAAGGAAAGATTCATTACGACCGGGCACATAAGGTTGTCCACCTTGTGGTGCTATGACTATAGTTTCGGTAGCAGGTACACAAGTAATACAATTGCCATGCTCATGGGCAATCTGAAGATTGGCTGAGATAGTCTCTGGAAGTTCCAGAGGTCGCACACCATCGTGAATCAGAACAAATGCATCTGTTTCCTTACACGCTTCTGCATATTGACGGGCTGCACAAAGGCCATTATAAATGCTATCCTGACCTGTAGGACCACCAGGAACGACTGATACAACTTTGCGGATACCGTATTTCTGGATCAATCGCTCAAGATTTGGGATCCAGGACTCGATGCAAGAAACACATATAGCATCAATCTGTGGATGATGCTCAAATATCTCGAGGGTATAAATGATAACCGGCTTGCCATTAGCTTCAAGGAACTGCTTTGGCATACCAGGCTTCTGCATTCTGACGCCATAGCCCCCAGCAAAAATTACAGCAATATTTTTCATACGGCAAACTCTGTTTATATTTACATATCGAACTATGGAATTTCTCTCTACAGAGATACTACTGCACTAGAAATATGTTTGCAATGCTGGTGACGTTTATTTTCTGGCAGGGGCGTCATATAGTCACCATAAATGCCAGTAAGATAATCATGCCATCCTGATGGTACAGGCAATTCACGAGTTCCAAAACGCATCTGTTCAAGATTGAGGAAATATGAAGACGGTTGCACTTCACCTATTCCGTAAATACCCCAAACAATGCATGCACTATATTGGGTATCCTGAACGCGGTAACTTGCACATTGTGAACAGATCTTATTAATATATTTTTTCCGCTGAGATGGAAATAGTTTCGCAGGTACATACATAAATATGTCTATAGGGAACTCCCTCACAAAATAGACAAGCTTTGCTTTCCAACAATCATACAATTTATTGAATGGAACTTGATTAACTATACAGTCAACAAATTTCTGCGTTTTTTTTCTGTATTTCAGAAAATATCTCTGTGCTTCATTCAAATTGTCTCCACATCCATCATACACAAAAATATCAATACTGATTTTGTTTGATGTTCTGGAGTCTTTTTTTACCATCTTTGCAAATGGGTATAAGTATGCTTTTTTATGTTTCAAGTCATACAATTCATATCCTTCTGTGCCTTCTTGATGAAACAGGTTTATGAATCGCTCATAATTTTCTCTTGTCATGGCAATGTCTGCATCATCATCCCAAGGGATAATACATTGATGACGCACCGCTCCAAGCAAGGTACCACCTACCAAGAAATAAGGGATGTTATGAGCTTTGCAGAAATCATCGACCATATACAGAATCTCATAAATGATCTGCTGATGCTGCTCTAAAGTTAAAGGAACAAGTGTCGAAGCCACGTCAGTTTATGATTATGCGTATCTTATTCAAGACTCGATATAAAAGCGAATAGAGGAACACCCATGGACGGTAGGATAATACTATGATTCTCTGCGATATCTTATTTGCTGTTAATCTTCTATCAATAAAATCACCACTCTGAGCATTTATCCAATTCTTGCAAAAATATCGTATTAGAACGAATACTTGAGTGTAGTAGTATTTTGTAGGATGATGATAAATTTTATCAATCCATTTCAACTCGTCTGTTTTGTTCAAATGTTCAATTCCGATTTCTGCACACTGTGAAAAGATGTCTATAATCTCTTTGTGCGAATATGGCATACAGAGAATACGATTGAACAAAACGAGATATTTGTGCATGAAATTACTCTTTACCGCAGGACAATCTATGTATTCTATTGAAAATTCCTTGAGTTTGTGATTCGCCACAATCAAATCGTTTATTGTCCTTTTGACATGATTAACAGCACGATTTTGTACTGAACTACTTGCATGTGTACGATATGAATATAACTTAGCGTGGCTGATAATCAGTGTACTCTCGTAGCGTAAGGAATCCCATGTAAACACATTGTCTTCTGAATAACTGATAGAAGGGAATGCTATTGCATGCTTTTGAACAAATGAGCGCTTATACCACTTAAAAGGAAGATTCACTCGCATGCCATGTGTTGCATAATAGTCTTTTGACTTGCCTTGATAGGCGATTTCTCCCCATTGATATGCATTTCCAAGGATACCATCTTTAACATAACTAAACCAGATAATGTCTGGATCTTTAGTCAATAATTCGTCTATTATATATCGGTATGAATTATCAAACATGAAATCATCAGGATCCACGAAATGGAGATATTCTCCTTGAGCTTTGGACAATCCAGTATTCCTTGCTTCACCTGTGCCTTGATTTGCCTGATGAAAAACACTTATATTGACATACTTTGCTGCAATCTTGTCTGCGAATTCACCACCGCCGTCTGTAGAGCCATCATCTATGATGATAATTTCAAAATCCGAGTCATCAATACCCTGACGATAGAGCGAGTCTATACAATCTTGAATGTATAAGACATTATTATATAGTGGAATTATAACAGAAAGAAGCATGATACCAAATATGTTCAAAATGTCATATCATACATCTGAAACGATTATAGAATTCATATAATCGAGGATTAAAAAAGGCTATTATATCCTTCCATGTATAATGCAAGCTGTCTCTTAAATATAAGACAAACTGCAACATACCGATTTTATATTGAACTGGAATACTATCGTACAAACCTGATTTATATGCCATATATGCAAATGAACACATCAATCGCTTCTTGCGCAATAAAGCTAACTCTTGCAAATCTTTTTCATTGTTATTGCAAAAGAAATCAGCACAGGATTCTGTTGCTTCAATACCATCATATCTCCTGATGGAGAATGGACTGTTGGTAATGCTAGTTTCATGCTTTCGATAATAGTAATGTTGTTCTGATGTTATGCATACTGTTTCTGCCTGATAGAGCAACAAGGGAATAACAGCATCATCCTCATGGATCTTTCCAACAGGAAACCGAATGGTATCGAACAATTTGATATCAAATAATTTCCCCCATGCTGTAATGCCAGCATCAAATGACCGATTGCATTCTTTTCGGCACAGCCTTGCATATACATCAGCTACAGATTCCTTGCCAGACAAAACGAAAGAATCATGTGGTTCAACATCAGCAATAAGCTCTTCCGAATTTGCGAATGCAATATGCTGGCAAGCTGATATTGTTGCATTTGACTTTTCTATTGCATTATATAGAGTTTCGACATATCGCTCACCAACATAATCGTCACTATCTATGAAGGTTATATAGTTTCCCTTCGCTACATCTATACCTGTATTTCTTGCAGCACTGAGCCCTCTGTTGTGTTCATGGTGCAGAATCAGAAAGGTTAATGGTGATTTGTCAGAGGTTAGAGTCCCATCTTCATAAGTACGATAACCTTCTCTTGTCAACATTCCTTCCACAAGCTCCATGCTGTTGTCCTGACCACAATCATCGACCAGGATGCACTCCACACCTTCGGTCATGGTCTGGTTCATGACGCTCTGGAGGCACTGCTCTACATATGGTGCAACATTATAGATTGGGATGATGATAGAGACCATATAGCCATTTTTTTGCTACTAGATAGGCATTCAATGCACTGACAAAAAGGCCGAAAACCTTTGGGCAACTTTGATATGCTTCGAGCAATGGAGGGGTAAAGAGCATACGGGCTGCATCGCCTGTGGCAACTTGGGAAAGCTGTGCGAAGAACTGAGCGGGTTGGCTGATGATGCGCTGCAAGGGTGCGGTGATGAGGCCTGTTTCTTTGATTGGGTCTAATATCCAGGGGCTGGAGAGCAACGTCTTATTCTGACTGGGGAAATAATGGATGATGGCGGCTTTTGCCACTGCACTTCTACCCTCCTGGAACGACACCTGACAGTTGAGCCTTGGGTCTAAAGGGGAGATAACGTTATCCATCTCATGGTTTGATAGAAGCAGGGGTAGCTGATCGACCTTTACTCCAAATTGTAATTGAGACTGATAGTGGGATGCCCATCTTTCATAGAGCTCATGAGCCCGTGGGGTGTCTCTGACAAGCATCACTCCGCTATTATATTGCCAAAGTCCTTCGATGTCGGCACCGACCTTCTGCGCTTCTCGCCATATCCAACGCTCTGTTTCATGACGGCACTGAGACCGTCTGGGCAGGGGGCGCTCAACATGGCTGTCTTTTACAGCAGCAATCTCATACGGTATGTCATCAATGAAACCAAGGGAAGAACAAATGACAGTATCGGTATCGATAAATAGATAATCGTTTTGTGTGAGTGTTCGGAGATGGGTCTTGAGGTAGCGACTGCGCTGCATCTTGCTCCAATCTGCGGGAGTATCGACAGAGAGCACATTAATGTCATAGTTATAGATACCCCGTCTATTGTCATTGAGTGTGGTGTATGTGTCCACATCACATACCACTTCTACTTTGGCTTGAGGATTATGCAGACGCAAGGAATGAAGGCTGACCAGAAGCTGTTCGTAGTAATAGTCTCGATTGTCACTTACCAGACAATATACAATCTTGGTTTTCATCTTGGAATGCTATAAGCAAGTGGAAAGTATGTGAGACCTATTTCTGGGATAACATGCTGAATGCACCTTCATGGCTTAATTTCAAAGCATAGCCATGGATGCTATCAGATGGCTGCATATGAACGATGGCACAATCTTTAGCATAGAAATAATCAAGAACACTTGGCTTGTGCATGCAGATATCGATTAAATAATCTCCCTGTGCATGATACTGAGGCAGACAAATATGGCGGACAAAAGAAAAATGCCCTTCAAGATGTTCTAATATGCCTGTGCATCGGCCCTCAGCATAAGACATAATGGGAGTGCCGGAAAGGGTTTTGAATATTACCTTGGCAGCCACATCTACTGGCACGGAAGTATAGCCTTCGATGCGAAGCTCCACGGTCTGCTGATTACCCAGGATGGTGGTTTCTGATTGCTCTGTACCATTGAAGGAGATGCGGAGATCACTCAGATAGTCCATCTTCTGCAGGATGTTTTCCGTAATCAGATTCCTTTCTACAACGTTGCATTGAGCAGCATAAGTATCTACAGCATCATTGGCATAACCATTGAATATCTGTGTGCCGTTATGCAGGACAATACCTCTGGAGCATAGGCTCCTGACGGATGCCATATTATGACTGACGAACAGCACCGTACGCCCCTGCCCCTGACTAACATCCTGAATCTTGCCTAAAGCTTTCTTCTGGAACTCAGCGTCACCTACAGTAAGTACCTCATCAACCACCAGAATCTCAGGCTCAAGAAAGGCGGCAACAGCAAAACCAAGGCGGACAGTCATGCCTGAGGAATAGCGCTTGACAGGAGTATCAAGGTAGCGCTCTACGCCTGCAAAATCTACTATTTCATCGAGCTTGCGGGTGATCTCCTGCTTGGTCATGCCCATGATGGAACCGTTCATATAGATGTTCTCACGACCGGTGAACTCAGGATGGAAACCCGTGCCGACTTCGAGTAAGGAAGCGATGCGTCCGTTATAATGAATACAACCTGTGGTGGGGGTGGTTATATTGCTAAGTAGTTTGAGCAGGGTGCTCTTACCGGCTCCGTTCTTGCCAATAATGCCGAGAACTTCTCCTTGCTCTACTTTAAAGGAGATGTCGCGAAGCGCCCAAACATAGTCACTCTCACCTTTTGTGGTGCGGTCATTTGTCTGACCTATTTTCAAGTATGGATCATCTTTGCCTAAAACAGAAGTTTGCCACCAACGATTCAGATCATGACTTAGAGTGCCAGTGCCAACTCGGCCAAGACGATACATCTTACCGACATTATCGAATTCTATAGCAATTGACATAATATGTTTCACAAATCAGACAGTATCCATGAAGTCACGTTCTGTCTTTGAAAAAACAACCACACTGATAAATAGCACAATAAGCATGAAGATAGCACTATATAGGAGTCCTGTCCAGTCGAGAGATCCACAGGAGAGTGCACTGTATTTAAATGCCTCAAAGATTGGGGTTAGAGGATTGAGGGCGATGATGTCATGGTATTTCTCTGGCGCTGCACTTAACGGATAGACAACAGGTGTGGCATACATGAAAAGCTGGATGCCAAATTGTACGAGAATCTTCAGATCACGATACTTGGTGGAAAGACTGGTGAAGATAAGCCCCCAGCCAATGGCATGAAATGCGAGAAGAAGCACCAAGAATGGGAAAAGAAGTATGCTCCAGTTAATACTAAGAGTTCCTGCTGGGAGGGTTATAATATAATATATGTATATACAGATAAATAAGCACAGCTGGATGAACATCTTCAGGAGATTGCTTGTGGCACTGCTTAATGGAACTACGAGGCGAGGAAAATAGACTTTGCCGAAGACATGGGCATTGGCTGTGAATACATCGGAACAAAGATTGAAGGTTTCGCTGAAGTAGTTCCAAAGCAAAATACCTGCAAAATAGAAAAGCGGCTGTGGTGCTCCATCTGTGCTGATACCTGCCAACCTGCCGAACACAAACATATACATGATTGTGGTCAGGAGTGGCTGGACAACATACCAAAGGGGGCCGAGAATGGTCTGCTTGTACTTTGTGGCTATATCGCGTTTAATGTACATAACATATAAATCACGATAACGCCAAAGTCCTTTCAGATCAATATCAAGGAGCCTGTGTCGTGGTGTTATTATATGCTCATGCATATCAGTTGAAGTCCCAGTGCTCAGGGAGGTTAGGGGTTAGAGGTTAGAGGTTAGAGGTTAGGGGTTAGAGGTTAGGGGTTAGAGGTTAGAGGTTAGGGGTTAGAGCCATGTAACTTTCATTTAAGGATACCAGAGAATTTAGGTGAGGACTGGATTAGAAGTGATAGGTCAATCCCAAAGAATATGTTACGATAGCATCATAGAATTCTTCGGATTTCACACCTTCAAGCCTGTCTCCAGTAAAAGAGCACATAACTTCTGCATTGATGCCAAAGTTAGGGTTGAACCTGTATTCGAGAGCTGTACCCATGTTGACATTCCACTGTACATGGTTGTCAAAATTCACATTATAGCCCGTTACTTGTTTCTTCCATTTCTGTACAATAGTATCATAGTTTGACACAGATGTAACACCAGGACCAAGGAACACGCTCCAGTTCCAATGAGAATCAACAGGTCTTGATGGAAGAAGCAAGTTGGAAACATTTAATGTCACCTCTGCAGAGCTCTGGAGGACATGATACCCATAGAAACCTTTATTTGGCACCCATTCTGGATGTGTTCCAAGATAATAATCGTAAATTTCAAGATTTACACGGTTGTACATGTGCATCAAATTTGTCTGCCATCGCAAGCCAAAGAGTCTGCTGAAATCATAGCCTACAGTAAAGCTTACATTGGAGCCACTTGCTTCTTTGAATTCATGGAACACATTGTAGCTATCATCACCAAATGCCATACCAGAACCGACATGCAGGGAAATGTACCATTTGTTGGATGGGACATTTGTTTTAGGCGACGGAGGGGTTGGGGTGTATGTATATGATGGTGTTGTTTGGGCAAAAAGATGTGTTGACAAACACATTAAAAAAAAGAAAGAAAGGACTTTTGTAACAATTAATTTATTCATGTTGTAAATGTTTAATTTTAAAGGTTAATTGATCATCTGATATCTATTTCATGAAGACGAAATAGACTGCGAGGATTAGGCATACGAAGGCTGCGAAATGATTCCAGTGGAGCTGTTCACCCTGGAATGCGAAATGGGCGATGACAGTGAAGACAGTCAGAGAAAGAACTTCTTGAATCACTTTGAGCTGCATGAGGGTGAAGGGACCGCCATTGCCAACAAAACCAATGCGGTTTGCCGGCACCTGAAGGGTGTATTCAAAAAGGGCGATTCCCCAAGAGAAAAGGATGACTCCCCAAAGAGGCCAAGAGTCGGAGATTTTCATCTCGGAGAGTTTCAAATGACCATACCATGCGAGGGTCATAAATACGTTGCTGCCAATGAGCAATAGAATTGTATATATCCAAGACATCATTTGTCTGTAACTATTTATTATTAAATGCGTTGATTAATAATACCACTTGTTCTGCTTCTTCCAGAGTCATTGCAGGACTGATTGGGAGAGAAAGTTCCTCACGAGCTATGCATTCTGTGATTGGAAGTGAAAGCGTTGGCGTGTTCCAAGATTCGTTAGCATAGCATTTCTGCATGTGCGGTGGAATAGGATAATGAATCACGGTACCTACCTTGTTGTCCGACAGATATTGCTGCAATTGATCTCGCTGCTCACAAAGAACTGGAAAAATGTGATAGACATTTTCGGAATCAGGAAGACGAAAAGGAAGAGTTACAAGCGGATTGTTTATATTGTCGTAATAATAATTGGCAATCTTTTGGCGCTGAGCGTTATCCTCATCCAGATACTTCAATTTGACATCAAGGACTGCTGCCTGGATTTCATCAAGACGGCTATTGCGTCCTTGATAATCGAACACATATTTTTTATGACTACCATAGTTTGCGAGCGTACGAATGGTATTTGCAAGAGCCTCATCGTCTGTAACAACTGCTCCACCATCGCCGAGTGCTCCGAGGTTCTTACCTGGGTAGAAGCTATATGCGGCAGAGTTGTGAGCTGGGAGTTGTGAGTTGAGAGTCTTCAGACCGTGACATTGAGCACAATCTTGTATGAGCAGCAAATTATGCTTCTGACAAAGCTCACCGATTTTATCTGAATATGCATTACGACCATAAAGGTGGACAAGCATGATTGCACGTGTTCTGTCCGTTATGCGCTCCTCAATAAGCTCATCGTTGATCTCAAGTGTTTCGTATCGTGGCTCTACAAAAATTGGAGTCAATCCATTTTCTGTAATCGCCAAGATAGTAGCAATGAAGGTGTTGGCAGGAACAATTATCTCGTCACCATCATTGAGTATTCCAAGTTCTTTATATGCTCTGAGTATCCAGATGAGTGCATCAAGGCCATTGGCACAGCCTACACAGTATTTTGAACCTACATACTGAGCGAAATGCTGCTCAAATCGTTTATTCTCTTCACCTTGCAGATACCAGCCGCTATCTATGACACGTTTTGCTGCATCGCGTATCTCATCAGCGTGGAGTGCTGTGACATCATGAAGGGAGAGAAAAGGAATAGACATACTTGAAAGTACCAATTATGCTGTATGATATAAAAGCGTGTAAAGCAAATAATGCTTACGAATGTTCTGCATTGCCAAGCGAACCCATGAACGAGTCAAAAAACGCTTGAAGCAAGGCATCTTATCTGATAAATCCAGAGAACATTCAAGAAATGATTTGCGTTGAGTTTCGTCTTGTATATCAAAAGAATAGTGATGTATAAAATGGCGAATATACTCAATTGCAATGGAGGAACCGTTTGAACTTGTCTCCTGAATCATCTGTCGAGCTATCTGAACAAGACTTGATGCTCGCTGCGAAAACAATACAGATGTGATACTTTCTGTCCGACGAACATAATTATATATATTCTGATGAAGTATTGCCAGAGATTTCAGATGTTTTGCTAACTGAAAATGCCAAAGCTCGTCCTCATGAATTATGCCTTCGAAGAAAAAGAGATTATGCTGAACCAAAAAATCCTTTGAAATCAACCTGTTCCAAGATGTGATTGGAAATTGCTTGCGATTTAGCATCATGCACTCCACACGACTCTGCCCTTCAACATATTCTGGAAGAAAGCTACTTTGAAGGTCGAAACATAGGTTCGACTTTGTTCCATGAACTATGCAACCGCCCTGCACCATCTCCACATTTGGATACTTGGACACCAACAACATAACTGACGCTATACAATCAGGGCTGAGATAATCATCTGAATCAAGAAAATACAGATATCTTCCACAAGCTGCTCGTATGCCTGAATTACGAGAGGCTGATAAACCTCTATTTGTTTCGTGATATATTATATTGAAGGAACACGTTCCTTGATAATCTTGAATTATCTGCTGTGCTATGGATATGCTATCGTCTTGTCCGCAATCATCTATCAATATACACTCTAATTGTCCACAATATGTTTGAGCTATTACAGATTGTAAACATGTTGCAATATATGGTGCTACATTATATATAGGAATGATAATGGACACATCTATCGGTACACTCCTCTCAACTGATGGATTTTCTCTCGACATAGGAGCAGAAGATTTGCAAGAAACCCGATGTTATTGACAGCTAACCAAGATACTAATTTCAAATAAAATGGGACTGATGTGAATTTCCAAATATATGGATGGCATTCAGGATAGATGGATAGCCACTTAGATACATTCCTTAATTTAGGATGAATCAGGAAGTACTCTTTTGACTCAAACTTCAAACGAAGAATCAGTTTTTGATATTGCTCGCTTCTGCCCAAACGCTTCAACTCATTATCTATATATATAGGACAAGAGACGAGCTGCAAGTATTTGACTAATTCAACAGAGGTTGTTAATGAATTACTGTGAAGACAATAATGATAAATCGTTTTAGGAATATATGAAATCTTTTTTGCAACAACCTGTAAAAGCACTGACATACAAAGATCTTCTCCCCAATTGATGTTGGAAGGAAACTTTAATTGATATGCTGTGATTAATTCCCGCCGTATCAGTTTGTTGCAAAGCGTTCCATCTATTGTATTTATCTCTCCCCGTAAAACATAACTAGAAGAATATGTCACATTCTGTCCTGAAGTCTCATAATGACGAACATAATCTGCAAATACAAGATCTGAATTATCTTGACAAGCTATATTATAAAGTTCCTCTAATGCGGTCGGTTCTAACCAATCATCGCTGTCACAATGATAAAGATATTCTCCTTTTGCCTGCTCATGTCCTTCCTGACGACTGTAGCTTGTTCCAAAATTGGAGTCATGAAAAATAATACGAACCTGTTCTTTACGATTAGGGAAAGCAAGTAACTGGCTTGCAATTATTGATTCAGTTTTAGGTGATGGACCATCTATGATAAACAGATATTCTATAGATTGAAGGGTCTGACCAAACAGATTCTTGCAACATCGCTCAAAATAGGCTTCAGAACGATAAACAGGAACTATTACCGTCACAATAGGCTGGTTTGCATTATTCGCCTCCATCTGGATGAATCCTTATCATCTGATAATCAAAAAGCAATGCTATGCGTTTAAGCAAAGATACTATACGCCAACGAATCTTGTAAGGAAAAGTGACCTTGAAATGCTTTGAATGCTTTTCCCAATATTCTGGTTCGCGCCAACTGCCCTGACCTATATGTTCTGCATAGAGTAATGATATGTCCGCATTATTAGTTTCTCCTTTTCCAAAATATGCTGACGGATAAACAACCATGCCGTATTTCAATTCTTGAATGTTGTCAGCATCCAACATTGGATTGTATCCATACGTCTCTGCCAATTGACTTTGAATGTAAGGCATCATGAGCATGTCATACCGCAATAATTTAGGAACATCTGGGGATGTACATGACTGGAAATGACGATCTTGATAATAAGCAAGATTTAGTTTAAGAAATGGATGACCAGCTTCTGCACCAAAGCAATGGGATGTTAAAAAGACTTGAATGCCATCATCAAATGTAGCATAAGAAACCCCTTCCCTACCTGTGAAAAAACTGTGGCATAAAAAGATGTCAAATGGCTTATAAATCATAACATCACTGTCAAGATAAATTCCGCCTTCATGATACACAGCCCAAAGTCGAACAAAATCTGCAGCAAATGCCCATTTTTTATTTTCTACGCATTCTTTAAGCCATACAGAATCAATATTCTTAATTTTATCATAGTCCCATAGGACATATTCCCAATCAGGCATGTTTCTCTCCCATGAAGCTATACATTCCTGCACTTTTTCAGAAAAGGGTTCTTCGCTGAACCAGCAATAGTGTATCTTCTTGGGTATCATTATTATTCGTCAGTTGATTCAAGTCCCAGAAATCCATCTCTTTCTGATATTAGAGGCTGGCCGAACTGTGCAACGCCACCATCCACATGTATCGATGCGCAATGGGATGCTTTCATATAGTGACATGTATTTGGATGGTGCAATAGAATGTCTATTTGATAATTACCTTCGCTAAGATACTTTGGTAATTTTATCGTCTTTTTCATCAGAAAATGCCCTACCGCCACAGAGTGTATTATGCCACGATAATGCCCTTCTGCAAGAATTGCCATAGGAGTGCCGTACACACTACGAAACTCAACACGAACATCTAACTCAGGAATAGGTTCTGACGTTTCTCCTTCCAGCAAGAAATCCAAGGTTTGCTGATTGGAGGTAATGACACTCTCCGGAAACTCTGTTCCATTAAACTCTATTTTTGTAATAGAAAGAAATGAGGCAATCCATTCAATGTTATCAACAATTCTTTCTGAATTTGTACTTGCTGTACAGTGCATGTAACTATTGATAACATCTGATATTTTGCCATCGTGAACAAGAAGTCCATCGTTCAGAAGAATTCCTCTTGTACATAAGTTCTTCACCGCTGCCATATTGTGACTTACAAAAAGCACAGTTCTGCCTTGTGATTGATTGACTTTTTGCATCTGTCCAAGAGCTTTCTTCTGAAATTCAGCATCACCAACAGCTAAGACTTCATCGACAACAAGTATATCTGGTTCAAGAAATGCAGCTATTGAGAAACCTAAACGGACGGTCATACCTGTGGAGTAACGCTTGATGGGCGTGTCCAAATAACGCTCAACACCTGCAAAATCAACTATCTCATCAAGTTTTCGGTTTATATCCGCCCTGGTCATTCCCAAAATGGAACCGTTCATATATATGTTTTCACGACCAGTCATTTCTGGATGAAAACCTGTACCTACCTCAAGAAGGGAGGCGATGCGACCATTGTATGATATACGTCCTGTTGTTGGACTTGTAATATGCGAGAGGAGTTTAAGCAAAGTACTTTTGCCTGCACCATTTTTCCCAATAATTCCAACAACATCTCCTGGGGCAATCTTGAAAGAAATATCTCTTAATGCCCATACGTAATCTGTGCTTCCTTTGCGAGTACGATCATTGACTTCTCCTATTTGCAAATAGGGATCAGCCCTGTGCAAAACTTGCGTTTGCCACCAACGATTCAGATCATGACGTAAAGTGCCTGTACCGACTCTGCCAAGGCGATATTGCTTTCCAACATTCTCGAATTCTATAACGACATTACTCATTATCGTATATCATCTTTAATGGCGAAAGCACATCTTCACTTCCCCCAATCTACAGTTAAGATACTGAGGTTACGCAAGTTAGGTATAGTACAAAAGAATAATACTGCAAGAATGCTAAGATTCCTGCAGTGTGAAATGTATTGCAAAATTAATCGTCGTCTTTAGTGTAGCCACCATAAGATGAAGCGCCATAATAGCCATAACGAGAACCATAACGATGGTAGCCATAATAGCTAAATGCATCGGATGTACCGTTGAGAATTGTTGTCATCTGTGGAAGACGCTTATCATCGTAATACTTCTGGATTTCTGGCAAAAGACTGCGGTCGAGAAGGTCGGCACGAACAACGAAGAGAGTCATATCTGCAAGACGGCCTACAATTGTTGCATCTGCTACAATCTCAACAGGTGGACAGTCAAGGAAAATGTAGTCATACTTATCCTTGAGCTGTTCGATAGCCTCTGCAAGGCGATCGTCAAAAAGAAGCTCTGTTGGGTTTGGAGGAATAGTACCTACAGGAATGACATCAAGCCAATCATGTGTTGCTCCCTTTACAATGACATCATCAAGATCTTTAACCATGCCAGACAAATAATCTGAAATACCTGTTTTGGTTTTTGTTTCAAGCATGGCAGAAAGTGATGCCTTACGGAGGTCAAGATCGATAGCAATAACCTTCTTGCGCTTGATAGCAAAGGATGTGATAAGGTTTGTTGCCACAAATGTCTTACCAGAGTTTGGATTGAAAGATGAAAGCATAATGACCTTTCCTCTCTCTTCCTTGGCAGTCATGAACTCAATATTTGTACGAATAACACGGAATGCCTCATTCACAACATTACGAGAACGTTCCTTGACAAGAATGTGAAGTGTCTTGTCTTCTTTTGGCTGCTTACCAAAGAATGCACCAACCTTTCCAGCAAACGCCTTCCATGGAGCAACAAATTTCTCTTTCCAAGTACGCTTGTGACGATAGTATGGGATTTCTCCAATGAATGGGATGGAAAGCTCATTAAGGTCGCGACGTCCACGAACCTTGTTGTTAATTGTTTCTGCTACGAAAATTATAACACCAGGAATGATAATACCTGCAAGAAGTCCTATCAACCATACTTGAGTATGATTTGGGAATGTCGGAGTGTTAGATCCTGTTGCAGCTGTAATCGTTCTATAGTTATATGCTGTAAATGCCTGAGAAAGTTCGTTCTCCTCACGCTTTTCAAGCAAGTATAGGTAGAGGCTTTCCTTAACTTTCTGCTGACGTTCCTCGGAAAGGAGGTACTTTGACTGACTTGGAGAACTTGCAATCTTGCTATTGGCAAGACCTGCGACACCATGTGCTGAACGAATGCTTGTGTTAAGAGCAGCAATATGATTGTCAATAGATGCGATAAGAGCTATGCGCAGCTGCTCAAGCTGAACATCCTTATCCTGAACGAGAGGGTTCTGGAGCGATGATGCATTAAGCAAATTGTTGCGGGCAAGAAGAAGAGTATTATACTCTGCAATCTGACCAGAAACATTAGCATTATCAAGACCTTGATTTGCAGGAATGAGAGTAAACTTATTTGCGTCATTAGTAAGGTAATTACGAACATAACGTGCCATATACAACTGGTTGTTAAGTTCTGTAGCCTGAGCGCTTGCAGAAGTCGCCTGACCGACATAAATACTTGCAACATCAGAAGCACCTGCAGGGATAAGGTTTGCAGACTTATATGATGAAATGTTGTCATCCACACTTCCGAGTTCATCTTCAATAATCTTCAAACGTTCACTAATAAACTCTGCTGTAGAGACAGACATTGCGTTGCGGTCTTTCACCCAGTTATTATTATAAACAGAGATGATTGTGGATAGGACATCCTCTGCACGCTGTGGGTTTTCATCCTCATATTTGAGAGTGATGATTGTTGACATTTCACCTGCACCTGTAACGGTGAGTTTATCCATCGTCTCGTTTATTGTGTTGTAAACAGAATTCCTCTTGATGTGCAAATCAACATTCTGGTTAAAAAAGTTCTCAGACTTCTTAACTTCAATTTTGCCAATAGGAGTTTGTACGGTACTACCGATTTTTCCCGCAAGGCTCTTTGATGCTATTTGGTTTCCATTACGTACGAAATCCTTCATCAGGAACGTTCCATTCTCCATGATGCTTACCTTGAAGTCTGCGGTTTCATTATCACCAAGCTCCAATGGAAGAATCTTCACACTGAGACTGCTGCCATAAATACTTTCCTCATGGAAACGTCCCTGAACCATTGCACTGACTTCAAGATGAAGAGTACGAACTGTTGCTTCTGCAATAGTTGGAGACTGAAGGGTATAAAGCTCGTTGTTTACATCGACACTGGTATTGAGGAATGACATTCCATCTGTCGCACTGCTTCCTTTGCTATCATTCTTGATGAGAATGGAAGCCTGACGAGTGTAAACAGGAGGCGTGATCAGCAAATATGAGTAACAAGCAACGGCTGCCAAAATAAGGCAGATTACGAACCAATACCATTTGGAAAGGAATACCATAAGCATATCCAATACCTTCAGATATGCTGCATTATTCTTCTGCATTTGTGCAGTACCACCAATCTGCTGGTAGCCATGGTTTGTATTTTGATTTTCTGGTAACATGCTAGCTAATAGTTTAGAAATTTAGTTAGATATTAATTATTTAAACCAGCTTGTAACACCAACAAGGAATGTTGCTATTGACATCCAGAATGCTGGAGTTACTGTTGAATTTCCATTTGATGTAGAGTTACGCTTCTGCATCTTATTCTGTTCTACATATACAACATCGTTCTGCTGCAAATAGTAAACAGGAGAGGCATAAAGGTCTTCAGCAGAACAAAGGTTAACTTCATAAACAGACTTCTTACCGTAATTCTCACGGATAACCTTCACGTTAGTACGCTGACCTGTAATCTTCAAATCGCCAGATGCACCAATAGCATCAAGAAGAGTAAACTTATCACGATCAATCTTAACACGTCCTGCACCAACATCACCAAGAAGGATAATATACAGATTTTCGTAATCAACAGTAACGATTGGATCACGAACAAGCTGCTTTGCCATGATCTGTTCACGAACAGTTTCCTGAAGTTCCTGACGATTAAGACCTGCAACATGAATCTTACCAAGCTGAGGGAAGCGGATGTTACCTTCTGAATCGATAGTGTAACGTGAACCGCCCACATTACTTGCACCTGTATTTGCAGTCAAGTTGAACATGTCAGACAGCTCTTTCTCGCGCGTACTGACAAGGATACGAATTTCATCGTCCGCCTTAAACTTGATTTCTACTGGATTCTGAACCACGATGGACTGACCTGGATTGAAATCCTGGAAGTATGCCACATCTTTTGGCGTTGAGCAGGAACTCAACATAGCTACGATGGTCGCCACGACCATGCTGAAGAACAAATGTCTTGTTTTCATATTTTATCAGTTTGTTTTTTCGATTAAGTTTGGTCTATACGCACACGCAATGCGCGAGCATTTTGCAAAGGTACAACTTTTTCGTAAAAAACAAATATTTTTAACAAATTAATTGCCGTCTGGCTTAATAATATCTATAAAAGGTCCATCATTCCAATGGAATGAATGCCAATCGTCAGGATGAGAAGCGTCAAATGACGTATATTCTGGACGAAGATTCTTTACTACTGGAAGGTTGAGGGATTTCATTCCTTCGACAATCATTTTGGAGATCTCATAAGCTCCATAAGGATTGAAATGCGTATTGTCTTCAAAGGCTTTCATCTGTCCTGGATAAGTGCCAGCAGGATAGTGAACAAGAGCTCGTTTGGAGTTTTCTATACCAAGTGTCTCGAAGAATGTGCGAGTCATGTCATGAAGTTCAATGACAGGAACATTAAGGTCTTTTGCGACCCATCGCATTGCGTCTGGATAGTTAGCATGAGTTTCTTGGATCTTGCCTTCTTTATCGAAAGCACGACGCTGAGTTGGAGTGACAAAAATTGGTGTCACACCTTTGGCACGAGCCTCATCCACAAACTGCTTGAGAGCATAGGCAAAGTTGTAATAAGCACCACTGCCACTACGCTTTTCTTTTTGGTCATTATGACCAAATTCCATGAAGATATAATCACCTTCCTTCATCAAAGAAACAATCTTCTTCAAGCGACCTGCGCCAATGAATGATGTTGCCGTTTCACCACTCTCTGCATAGTTGCCAACAGCCACTCCATCATCGAACCAACGAGTAATCATTTGTCCCCATGAAGCCCAAGGTTCGTAGTCTTGATCGACAACAGTGGAATTACCACAAAGCCAAAGAGTTGGAACATTATCAACAGGTTCTATTTTCAAAGAAGAAATAGCTGGAGCATCACCATTGACCTCGATAGTCAATTTATCGTCCCAATTGAGTTTTGTTTCCTCGCGTTTCTTGATTCTCACCTTATCTGTTTTGCCATCAGGAAGATTGATGATTGTGTTACGCTTGTTCACAACAAAAGAATAAGTCTTGAACTCACCTTTTTTCGTTATGGCATTTTGTACGAAAAGACGACGCGACTCTGCACGAACGGTTGTGTTTCCTACATTTTTTTTTGAGCCAACAGTCACAGTCACTTTATAGTTTCCATCAGGCACAGCAACAGAAAAATAGAACACACCATTGCTGAGGCGGAAAGTTTCCGTTTGAGCCTTATATGCTTCTGCAACTACATCTTGAAAATCATAGCCATAACCTTTTTCTACAGAGAACACATCAGTTGGTTTCACTTGAGTTGCAGACTTATCTCTTCCATCAAAAGAAAATGTTTGAGCACGAAGAGCGAAGAGGGAAAAATTTAGAGTAAGTAAAATCAGTATTAAACGTTTCATTATTTCTTTGGTTTTATCGAGTTATCAAGTGAAGGTTTGAGCTCGTCTGGAGAATCCTTTGTAAACATGTTCACCTCTCCTGCCACCTTTGTGAACAAGTCTGCAATAAGTTGCTGATCAAGTGTCCATTGAGGCTGGAACTTATCTGACTGCATATAGTCAAGAATAGACTTGCGCATTTGACGAGCAACAATACGATTATCAAGATTTTTTGTTATATCCATGGATGTCATAACCAATCTTCCCTTTCCAATGCGAGCTTCAAACAGCATACCTATTTTGCGAGAAACAAACCAAGTGTCAATACTCTGTACAAGAGGTTGGAAATCAGTAGGAAAATCCGTAAATTGCATTACTTGAGCACGATTGACAAGTTCCCACCATTGCATATCTGAATGGTAATCTGTTGGGAACATATCAAAGATTGGGTGAGCATTTTCAACAAAGATTCCTGTTGTGTGAGGAGGGCGCATCTTGAACCAAGAAGTGTTCCAGAAAACAGGGGTGAACTGCTGCACAACCTCCTTGCCATAAGACACCTTACCAGCAGCACAAACAAGCACCTTTCCTCCCTTATTCAAAGTCTTTATTGCCTGTGCATCAAGAGAATCGGTAATATAAATACCATCTTCCCAAGATGTTCCAGTGCGTTTGCCAATTTTTATCTTTTTATTAGAATAGACAGTCTCTGCAGCCTTGGAAGGATAAACCCAGAAATCCCAATGATTGCGCGCTTCTGTGCCAGGAACATAAACCACAAGAGTGTATTTTGCTGGTTCTGAAATTTGAGAAAGATCAACAGAAATGCTGCCAAGCTCTATATTTGATCCAACAGGAAGATCCTTTGCAGGGAAAGAACCCTCAGCAAAAGGAGCTTCGAGATTGAGAGTCATATAAGGCTTGCGCGTATCAACTGCTTTAACAATTTCCCAGCGAGGAGTAGCATTTGCTATTGTTGCAGACGAATGCTGATTTATTTCTACCTCACATTCAAATTTTTCGTTATTAGAATAAGTGAATTTTGGTATGCGGGCAAGCGGAACAACAGGACCGCTGAATTCACGGAATTGCTCAGAAGTAATGTAACCCTTATTGTCAAAGAACACGTCTGTCACACCCACAAGAGCAGTTCCCTGACCACTATAATCATTAAGTGAGAGAAGCTGATAACCAGCATATTTCGGAGTACGAAGAGTTCTCTCTATTTCTGCCTTATAGCAAAGCGCCTGAAGCTTTCCCGAAGCCATAAGGAAATTGTGAGCACGACTCTCCATTCCATTGTCTTTCAGCAAATCACGGAAGATTTCAAAGTTCTTTGCCTTATTGACACCTGTGTATTTGCTGATTTCCTCAAAGTTAGGGAAAGCACACCACTGACCTGTCTCATGCGAAACGAAAGGCATTGTGATTGGCGTATTAGGCATGTCCTTACCATTATACATTGAGATGTTCTTCTCAAAATTCACCATTGATTCTGGAGCTTGCTTTGTCCATTCGTTCAAGCCTCTCGCACCTGCCTTGACAGCATATTCACTTCCTGGCTGCCAAGCCCAGCCGCCACCAACGGAGAAACCGCAATAAAGATGACGATTGTCATAATCCTTCAGCAGTGCTACATGTTCTGTTGACCAAGGCACCCAATTGCCAGCAGGCTCATTTCCAAAGGCAAAGAAGGTGAATGAAGGATGATTTCCATATTCATTAACAATGGCAAGCGCCTCCTCCATCAAGTAAGTGTCAATAGGTTCTCCACGACCAAGCTTCACACCATGATTTGGCCAAGATGGTCCTTCCGGCTGAATGTAGAAACCGACCAAGTCAGCAGCAAGGAATGCGGCTTCTGGCGGACAATAAGAGTGGAAGCGCATGTGGTTGAGTCCGTATGACTTACAAGTTTTGAAGAGCTTGCACCATGATTCAAGATCTGTTGGAGGATAACCCGTATTAGGGAAATCGCAGTTTTCCACAGTACCACGCAAGATTACCTCACGACCATTCACATAGAACATCTTATCGCGAATATCAATCTTACGCATACCAAAATTCGTCTCCGTCTTAGTTGTACCTTGTGACTTTGTAGTTACCTCGACTAACAGTTTGTACATCTGAGGGTTAAACTCATCCCACAACAGCATTTTATCTCCCATTTCCAATGTAATATCCAATGAAGTAGCATGTATGTCGGAGAGTTGAACAGTCACAGGTTTTGCCTGGATCTCATGAGCCTTTGCCTTGTCACAATTATAAGAAACAGCAGAGACCTTGACAGTCGCTGTCTCCTTGTCCTTTGCTCCAGACAATTCAAGATGAACGCGAGCAGTTTTTGTATCTATGTCTGGGAAAACCTGCACAAAGTCAACATTATTGAATTTCTGAAGCTCTATCTTGCCAACAAGACCATTCCAATCGCCTTGTGTTTGGTCAGATACAGAGTGAGAGTCCTGTCCCACTTTGACTGTTTCAGGGTCATTGTTCACTCGGATAACAACGTCATTATCACCAGGTTTCAAATATCCATAAAGATAATACTTATGAGGAACAGAAAGGGAGTTATGAGTGTCCTGCACCTTTTCGCCATTCACCCAAACATCAGTCGTAATGTGCGGACGTTCAAGGAAAAGAGTGTACATTGGAACCGTCTCATTCTCATCGATATGAATGGTTCTTTTATACCAAGCAACACCAACATAATGCTTTTGTGGAGTGAGGAAGAACTGGAGTTTCATATCCTTGCCTGGATTGCGATATTTCTTCATATAAGGATTGAAGAAATACGAAGAGTCGTAAAGGGAACCCACCCATTTAGTATCAACACTAATGTCGTTGCCTTTCATCCGCTCGGGCATTGATGCAGGAAGATTTATCGACTCATCGAAAGACTGATTATACCATTTCTCGGCAATACCAACATCGTTCGGATCCATCTTAAATTGCCACTTTCCGGCAAGATTAACACTCGTCTGTGCAAAAGTCAGAATATTAGCACAAACAGCAAATAGTAAGGTAAAAAAGCGCTTTATCATAATTAATTATAAGTTATTCGTCAGTATTAAGGTACAAATATAAGGAAAAAGAAATATATAACAAAAAAAGAGCGACAAATCCATAAAGATTTGCCGCTTTTCTTTCACAAATGTGTAATAATTGATTACTCACCTGGAGCAATTGCACCTGCTGGACAAGCATCAGCGCATGTACCGCAGTCAACGCAAGAATCTGCATCAATTACATACTTGCCATCACCTTCGTTGATAGCACCTGATGGACACTCGCCTGCGCAAGTTCCACACATTACACAATCGTCACTAATTACGTAAGCCATAAAATGTTTCTTTTTTTAGTTATACTTGATATTCTTTATTTTTCTGTGTGCAAATGTATGAAAACTTTCATATACTTACCAAATTTTAAGTATAGAAAAGTGAAAAGATTTGCAAAAAAGATACCCAAAACAGAGTATTGCCTTATTTTTCGTCCAATTCCAACGTCTGCAAACCAGCTTCAAGCTGCCTTATCATTGCACGCTTGTCCTCCTCTGGAGCAAAGACAAACCCCTCGACAATAACTGTGCGATTCTTATCGTAGTCATTAGTAATATAACTGACGAAAGGACCGCCCATTGCATCGTTCTTCATATCCCAAAGACCTCTAACAACCATATAAGGATGCTTATCATCGCTTTCCCACAAGTCATATGAAACCGTACGTGAATCCGTCTCCATCCACTGATCCTCACGTCCGCCAGGGATATTTATTTTCATCACAGAATCACGAATAGCCAAGAAGTCCGCCAATGTAAGACTGTCTCGCAAAGGAACCGTGTAAGCACAGACATTCGTACGAAACTCCTTCTTGCTGTCTGAAGCCCAAAAAAAATCTTTTCCAGTCTTAATATCGTCAACATCTTGAGGAGCCCTCATCTGCAAGCCAAATTGCTTCCTCATCTGCGAAAGCACCTGTCCGCTGTATTTTGTCTGCAAAAGAGCACGCTCACGATTAAATTCATACAAATCAAGTCTATCTAAAATCACTTTAGCATTATCGTGAAGCATAGAGATAAACTTTTCATTGTCAGGAGCATTAAGGTAAGTGACATACTGAGGCTTGCAATACATTTCCTCAAACCATTCAATGGATGTTTCCTCAACCTTCTTACTTATGTTCACAACAAGAACATTGCCATAGAAATGGAAAGTTCCTTTGAAATCAGCAGGATTTATGTACGTTATCCTGAAATGCGATTCTGGTCGAGGCAAACCTGCTATCGGTGACTCAATCACAACCTTGAACGTCTCTCCTGCTTCCGTTTTCAGCCATTCTTTATCTACAACCACAAGCAGTTCATAAGGAGCTGACACAGGTTTTCCAAGCACTTTCTTTCCTTTATTATCACCAGAGCATTGCACCAAGCAAATGCCTAATAAGCAAATCATTATAGACAGAACTGTCAATAGCAAGAATTTCTTATGTTTCATACAAAAAAGATCATTAAGAACAAATTCTCATTACTAATAAACAAAAACTTATTTATTCATCATCTTCAAAATTTCCGTTCCGCAAAGAAGGAAGCAGCCAAGACCATAATCATCAAAATCTGGCTGTTTATCGTATGTCACAGGCTGAGAATCCTTTGGTTCCTTACCTGTGCCTTGAACATAACCCAAGAATCCATTTGGATGCAAGCAATCCTTGACCATATTCTCCCACACATTATATATAATAGGAGCAAATTTCTTCTCAGGCAAATATCCGTGACGCACTCCCCATGCCATTCCATATATGAAGAGAGCAGTTCCTGAAAGCTCCTTACCACCATAATCCTGAGCATCAGCAAGCGAAGCATACCAATATCCATCTGGCTGCTGGCATTTCAGCAATCCATTGGTCATCAGCTTGTAATCCTTCAGATAATCCTTGTAATGAGGATCAGAAGGCAACGATTCCATTGCACGAACAAGCGCCGCATAAACCCATCCGTTGCCACGGCTCCAATAGCAGTTCTTGCCATTAGGAGTAGTGAAAGGAGCAACAAAATCCTTATCTCTCCACCAGAGACCTTCCTTCTTGTTGAAAAAACCGCCAGCAATGCTGTCTCGGCTTGTACGATACATCTGCCAGCCCTGCTCAGCATAACGCAGATAATCCTTGTCGCCGTTCTTCTGCATCATGGCAGACAGTTTGGTCATCACAGGAAGTCCCATCTGAATAGCGTCAATCCATGTCCAATCGCCAAAAGAACCTGTTGACGAGCCATTACCTTGTTTCTGAGGAACATTACGGCAAGCAATAAGATTGTCCATGCACTCTATTGTAGGACCGGCATGTCCCATATCCAGATAAGTCTGGCTGCAGCAATAATCGTCAGCATCACGCGTTTTCACTCCATTTCTTGGTGTCCACTTGTGAGCCGTTCCCCAATCGTAAATATATTTGTAATACTTATCATATTTCTCGCCACCCATTTCACGCTCAATCTCCGTCAGAGCCATCAAGCCCTCAAAATACACGCCACGAGTCCACAGGTTTGACGGACGTTCCTTCTTCACAAAAGTAGGAGCACCAGGATCAGGATATTTTGCAATGAAATAATCGTTGGCAAGCTCCAAAGAAGCAATAATATCCTGCTGTCTCAGCTGAGCAGAAACGGACACACCAGCAATGAGGAAAAAGAATGAAAGAATAAGATGTTTCTTAATCATAAGCGTAAAATAGTTAGTTGTAAGAGTCTTTTTCTTATTTTGAAATCAAATTTGTTTGTTTTCTTTGCAAAGATATATAAAATATAGTGTATCTTTGTAACTTATATTAACAAAAACTGTTAAAACCAACAAAATTCTCATTACTATGCTTCAAAAACTTTTCGGCTTTGACGCTTCCAAGCACAAAGTAAGAACAGAGTTAATGGCAGGATTGACATCGTTCCTCACTATGGCTTATATCCTTGCCGTAAATCCTAACATCTTCTCAGCGCTTGCTGACAAGGGAATGGATACCCAAGCTGTTTTCACCGCAACAGCCATTGCCAGCATCATCGGCACACTCGTTATGGCGCTTTATGCTAAATTGCCATTCGGACTTGCACCAGGAATGGGTTTGAACGCCTTTTTCGTCTATACAGTCTGTCTCACTATGGGCTATTCGTGGCAATTCGCACTCACAGCAATCCTTATAGAAGGACTGATTTTCATCTTATTAAGCATTACAAAAGTACGAGAAAAACTTGTCAATGCCATTCCATACCAGCTGAAAGCAGCAATATCTGTCGGAATTGGTCTTTTCATTGCCAGCCTCGGTTTGAAGAATGCAGGAGTCATCGTTGCCAGCGATGCAACCCTCGTCACTCTCGGTGACATCAAAGAAGGCCCTGCACTCCTCTGCATCATTGGAGTCATCATAACTGCAGGTCTTCTTTATTTCAAGGTTAAAGGCGCATTGCTCATCGGAATCGTCGCCACAACCCTCATCGGCATTCCTATGGGACAGACAACACTCAACGGCGTTGTCGGAATGCCGCCAGACGTTTCCCCACTCTTCTTCCAATTCGAATGGGACAAGATTTTCACTCTCGACATGCTCTTAATTGTTGTCACCTTCCTCTTCATAGACCTGTTCGACACACTCGGCACACTTGTAGGAGTAATGACAAGCGCAGGACTGATCAAGAAGGATGGTAAGATTGAAGGGCTCAACAAAGCGCTTCTTGCCGATGCCATCGCCACAACAGCAGGTGCATGCGTAGGCGCCTCAACAACAACCACATACGTAGAGTCTGCATCAGGAGTAAGCGAAGGCGGACGCACAGGCCTCACGGCATTCTCCACAGCAGCATGCTTCGCCATAGCTCTCTTCTTCGCCCCACTCTTCCTAGCCATTCCTTCAGCAGCAACAGCGCCAACGCTCATCATCGTCGGACTTATGATGTTCCGTCAGGTTGTGCTGATTGACTTCGAAAGCTATGAAGAGGCCATCCCTTGTTTCATCACAATTTTCACAATGACATTGACAACATCCATCAGCGATGGCATCCTTCTTGGAATCATCTCATGGGTAATCCTCAACGCCATTGCTCGAAAGAAAGAAAACCTCAACATCACACTCATAATCCTTGCGCTTATCTTCATTGCAAGATATGCTCTTATGTAAGTTAATTCAACAATAACAATTACAGTAAATTAATTATTAAAAATTATGAAGAAAATAACTCTTTTCGCGATGCTTATCATCGCTGCAATCAGCGCCAACGCACAGGACATTCAGTTACACTACGATTTCGGTCGCAACATCTATCCAGACGAGGAGGCAGGCCGCCAGAAGGTTACACTCACCGTTGAGCAGTTCAAAGCAGACCAGTGGGGTTCATGGTACTACTTTGTCGATGTAGATCTCTCTCGCAAGTTCACAGAAGGCGCTTACACCGAGATCAGCCGTGAGTTCAACATCGGCAAGCAGGGCTTCGCAGCTCACGCTGAGTTCGATGGAGGTCTCAACCGCTTCGGAAGCTTCCAGCAGGCAGGTCTCCTCGGTGCTGCTTGGAACGGTCACAATGCCGACTTCTCAACAACATATTCCGTCCAGCTCATGTATAAGCACTATTTCAAGAGCTATGATTACACAAACTCATACATGTCTTGCCAGCTCACAGGTGTTTGGAGCACAACATTTGCTAACAAGGCTTGCACATTCTCTGGTTTCATTGATTTCTGGAGAGGCGAGAAAGCAAACCAGCACGGACAGCTTGTCATACTCACAGAGCCACAGCTCTGGTACAACTTCAACAGCATCAAGGGACTTGAGAAGACAAACCTCAGTATCGGTACAGAGGTGGAAATCAGCAACAACTTCATTTACAACACATACAACGACAAGACATTCTTCATCAACCCAACTCTTGCTCTTAAGTGGAACTTCTAACGAAAACATACACAATAAATGTCGGGGGCAGACTCATGGACCTCTCTGAAACAAAGGTGATGGGCATCCTGAACGTCACCCCCGACTCTTTCTTTTCCGGCAGCAGAAAGCAATCGGAAGAGGAAATACGCCAGCGTGTCCAGCAGATTGTCAGCGAAGGAGGACAAATGATAGACATTGGCGCTTATTCCTCACGCTCAGGTGCCGATGATGTTTCCCAAAAGGAAGAAATGGAGCGCTTAGCAAAAGGCATGAAGATTGTTCGTGAAATAGCTCCCGACATTCCTGTCAGCGTTGACACCTTCCGTGCCGACGTGGCAAAGATGGCTGTTGAAGAACTTGGGGCAGACATCATAAACGATATCAGCGGAGGTGAGCTTGACAAAGAAATGTTCCCTACCGTAGCAAAGCTTGGAGTGCCATACATCCTTATGCACATGAAAGGCAATCCGCAGACAATGCAGCAAAGCACCCAATACGATGATTTCCTCAAAGAAGTGCTCCTCTACTTTGCAGAAAAGATTCAGCAGCTTCGCGACCTCGGTCAGAAAGACATAATCCTTGACCCTGGCTATGGCTTTGCAAAGACTCTGGAGCAGAACTATGAACTGCTCTATCATCAAGACGCCCTCAGCATATTTGAGCTTCCAATACTTGCAGGCATTTCACGCAAAAGCATGATTTACCGCCTTCTCGGAACGACACCAGAAGAAGCTCTCAACGGGACCTCCGTGCTCAATACCATCGCCATGCAGAAAGGAGCAAACATTCTCCGCGTTCACGACATCCGCGAATGTGTTGAAGTTGTAAAGATTGTCTCACAACTGTATTTATCATGATCGATTTCGGAATAAAAGACGCCATAGACATTCTCCTTGTAGCAATACTTCTCTACTACATCTGGAGACTTATGAAAGCATCAGGTTCTCTGAATGTTTTCTACGGAATCCTTGTCTTTGTTGCCGTGTGGGTTCTCGTGGCGCAAGTGCTGGAAATGAAACTGATGGGAAGCCTTTTCGACAACTTCCGCTCCGTAGGTGTCATTGCCATCATTATCCTCTTCCAAGAAGAGATTCGCCGCTTCTTCCTCACACTTGGCTCCCAGCGTCGTCTCAGCAAGATTGCACAATTGTTCAAACAGAAGATGACAGAGAAAACAGAAGGGCAGGTCAACGAAAACATCATGAAGATTGTCTTCGCCTGCAACTACATGAGTAAAAACTTCTGCGGAGCACTCATCATCATTGAACGCGAAATAGCCCTTACAGACATCGTCACTAAGGGAGAGAAGATTGACGCAAACATAAGCACAGAACTCATCAAGAACATTTTCTTCAAGAACTCCCCGCTCCACGACGGAGCCATGATCATCAACCGCGACAAGATAGCCGCCGTAGGATGCATCCTTCCCGTGAGCCACAACCTCAATATTCCTAAAGAACTCGGACTTCGCCATCGCGCAGCACTCGGAATCACCCAGCAAAGCGATGCCATAGCCATTATCGTCAGCGAAGAAACTGGCGCTATCAGCGTTGCCAGCGGGGGAGAATTCATACTCAGGATGCAGGGAAATGAACTTGAAAACTATCTCATCAAAGCATTGAAATAAAACAAAAACAACATGGAAATCAAAGAACTATACAGCATATTCCTTCAGCACCCAACTATCACAACCGACAGCCGCGACGTGCCAGAAGGATCCATCTTCTTTGCCCTCAAAGGCGAAAGCTTTGACGGCAATCAATACGCCATTTCAGCTCTCGAAAAAGGAGCAGCATGCGCTGTCATCGACGATGCTGTCATCTATGACAATACAACCGACAACGCTCGTTCACAACTCATACTTGTTGACGATGTTCTGCTCACTCTCCAGCAGCTTGCCAACTACCACCGCCGCCAAATCGGCACAACAATCATCGGTGTCACAGGCACAAACGGCAAGACAACAACTAAAGAACTCATCGCTGCTGTCCTGAAAAAGAAATACAACGTCCTCTACACTCAGGGCAACTTCAACAACCACATCGGAGTGCCAAAGACACTTCTCCAACTCACTTCCGAACATCAGATTGCTGTTATCGAGATGGGTGCCAACCATCCAGGAGAAATCAAGACACTTGTCAATATCGTAATGCCCGACTACGGCATCATCACCAACGTAGGCAAAGCACACCTCCTCGGCTTTGGCTCCTTCGAAGGCGTAATCCGTACAAAGGGCGAGCTTTACGACTTCCTCCGTGCTGATGAAGGCACAGTATTTCTCAACAACGACAATCCTCACCTTCGCGGCATAAGCGCAGGACTTCGTCTCATCCGCTACGGTCAGCAGGATGCAGAAGGATTGCTCGTCAAAGGAGAATTTGTGGAATGCAACCCATTCCTCAAGTTTAAGTGGAACACCGTCCCATCACCCTACTCTCCTTTCGAAGTACAGACAAAACTCATTGGTTCTTACAACCTTGACAACGCCCTCGCAGCAGCATGCATCGGCACAACATTCGCTGTTCCTGCCGACGACATCTGCGCAGCTCTTGAGGAATACACTCCAAGCAACAACCGTTCGCAGCTCACCGTCACAGCCGACAACCAGCTCGTTGTTGACGCCTACAATGCCAACCCAACCAGCATGGCAGCAGCCCTCAACAATTTCCGCGTCATCAAAGCAGATCACAAGATGGCAATCCTCGGCGCAATGCGCGAACTCGGCGAAGCATCCGACGAAGAGCATCAGAAGATTGTCAATCTCGTCAATGAATGCGGCATAGAAACCGTATGGTACGTTGGTGAAGAATGGAAAGAAGCAATGACCTACAAAAACATTGATGAAGTCAAGGCAGCCATTGCAGCAAACAAGCCAAAAGGACACATTATATTAATAAAAGGCTCCAACAGCACAAAACTCATTCAGGCAGTAGAGCTTCTTTAATTCTTCCGTAAAACAACAACAACCTTTTCCGTTAAACTACATTCACTTCTCCTTTTGTCTCGTGTTGCTCTACGTTTCATTGTTTGAAACGTACATTCCAAACAAGGAAACGTATATTTCAAACAATGAAACGTAGATAAAACCGAGGTGTTTTGCCAAATAAACACGAAGAAAGAGAAATAGGATGTCCCCCGATTGGGATAACGAACTGAAAGTTTGAATGATAAGACTGAAACAAAGAAATTAGCACCGACAAGCAACTTTTTTGCCTGTCGGTGCTTTTGTTTGTTTCTTTTTGATTATCTTTGCAATGTCATTGGGATTTATGCCCTTTGGCAGACATTTTTACTAACATTAGCGTTGCTAATTTATTCGTACTTCCTGTAAAATTTGGTCGTTTGAAAGAAGTAAAACGAATAAGGATGAATTCAACGCCTGCGCCTTAGGTGCGGGCATTGGACTTATCTTCGTTTTACGGGTTTGACCAAATACCCACAGGAAGAGATAAGGAAGAGCTCAGCACCTTTTTCTTATCTCTTCCTTTCGTATTTGACCTTCTGGCCCGTAGCTACGAAATTAGTTCAGCGCCTTAAATCTATCGCGCCATGTCAAAGATTTATGACAATATTGGTGATGGCAAGAAGTTCAAGGACATACTTGACAATGTGATTACCGAACCAGGGGTTGAGCGTATGGACTTCTGCGTGGGTTACTTCAACCTGCGTGGATGGGACTCATTGCTATCTGAATAAAAGAACAAATATCAACAAGTGTTTCATTTATAGTATTAATCATTTATTTATTATGGGTGATATTCATGCTGGATTTAGCGACATTGAAAATGGAGGAAGATGCTCAAGTTGTGGGTGTATTATCTTGTTCATCATTATTCTGCTTTGCTTGTCTTCTTTTTGCTTTATAAATTAAAACGTTTTTGGTAAAAATTGTAATTAAAAACAATTATTATGTTGTATTCGAAAAATGGTAAAAGTTTCGATGAATTGGTATCAGGGAATATCAATTGGACGAAGTTTACTTCGTACTTAATTAAGTTACGAAAACGTGGTTTTAAAGATAGTGATGTTATGGATATATTACCTCCGGAAGTCAGAGCGGTCGTTGAGGACTTGTTGGAGATAATAGATGATAGTCTTACACAAAGCAAACTAAATGAATTGCTGAGTTCTTCTGTAGAATGGTACGAAGGAGCTTGTGCATTGTTTGCCATGTGTTATTGTAATTATGATAGAGAACAATACAGCTATACAATAGCGGATTTGGCTTTTTATCAAATAAGCATGCAAATTGATTATGAAAATGAATACGAGGAAGATTCGGAAGCATCACATATAATACGTCTTCATATTCTTAATTATGCAACCGAATGGTATCAAATTTTAGTTAGAGAAGCTTATGATAATCATGCTCCAAAATGTTATGAGCCCCTTACCTTTGGAAGAGATGATGCATTTAATTTTTTGATGATGTCAGAATGCTACCTTTTAGAGGATAGTGAATGTGAAGAAGAATGGTTAATTGCTCTTCGGAATAGGTGCTATGACTTTGAAGAAGATTATCCAGATTTTGATCGTGAAGAAATTATTGAAAAAGGACAGTGGGTTGCTGGATGGCTTCAAGATGAAATTTGGGAAATGTATAAGAATATGTAATAGATATACTTGTTAAACTATTTAATTTGTTTTATGGAAATCAATCCAACTTGGCAAAATGCTTTTAGAGGAGAATTGGTGCAAAATCTCCGTAGAGTCTCTAATGACTTCACTCGACAGTTGTTAATTATTGATATCGCAAAAGAATGTATCATGTATTCATGTGATATGTGTCTTGAATATAATCGTCAAGGGGCATATATTGGTATTTCAAACTCTGTCGTTGACAATATTACCTACAATGTTTGTATTGCGATGAATGGCTTAGTTCATGAATTTGGTGAATCTCAGAGAAACGAAGTCATGTCGAGAGTTAGAGAACTGATGAAAGATCCTCGTACTTATTCTGTGTTACAAGAAGAAATAGATAAGTATTACGGAAGATAGAATGCGTTTCTCTTTTACTATTATGGTGGCAATGAATGCTGTATGGAGTATGAACTTACCGTAATGAATGTATTATTTACTATAATAGTAAACAAAAACAGATGGCAGTTTTTAGAATAAATAAAAGTAAAGAGTATATTGCATTTTTGTGTTATTCATTAATTATTAATATCAACTTAAATTATGACGAAAACTCAACAATTAGCGTTTGTTCGTTGTCTTTATGAAATGGCAAATGCAGACGGACAAGTTGTTAGATCTGAATCTAACATTATTATGGAAGTGTTAAAGTGGTGGAACTTTACGACTGATGACTTGAATAGAGCTCTATCAATCGACATACAAAGTGCCGCAACACAGTTAAAAACATTAAACGAGAGTGAGAAAATCCAACTTGGTATGCTGTTAGGCAAAATTTCAGTTGCAGATGGCAGAATATGTAACAATGAAAATCAGTTCTTTAATTGGCTTGATAGCCAACTGGGATTAAGTAAATTGATGGATTAGTTCGCTCTCTCTAAACACTACAGTTTCATAGGGGAAGAACTTATCTTCATCATAAACTATGACATCAAATATCGTATGGGTGATGAACTTGTTAAGAAGAGTAAAGATTTGTCATTAACTAAAAAACAATAAACAATGGATCAAATTTCAACAACAACAGAGACCATCATTGCTTATGGTAATGATACTTGGGAGAATCTAGGGGATGTTACACTCTATTATAAAAGCAGTAATGGATGCAAAGAGGCCTCAGGTACTTCTGCTACACTGCTATTCAAAATGGTTCCTGGTCTTGGTAAGCGATTTAAAATTGTATATAAAGAAAAGGTGTATTCAATCGAAAAGAACAAGACTTGTAGATTATCTGATTGCAATGCCTATATTGGCGCAATAGATCGTTATCTAAATGTAGAAGGATACGAATAAACTATGACATCAATAGGCAATACCGAACTACTGACCTCATCAATCTCTGGTTTCCTTTGTTCACGCACCATAGCGAGCAAAGCAATCTTGCCATGTCTTGATTGGGCAGTGGAAATTGCCAAAGATGAAAATGCAACCGTCATGAGCATCTTCCATTCTCCCATTGAAAGGGAGGTGCTCACCTTTCTCCTTCAAGGCAAGTGCAAAATCATCATAGTTCTTGCCCGCACCCTCTACAAAACAATTCCTTCCGAACTGAAGCCTGCCCTCGAAGCCAACAGGCTTCTGATTCTTTCCATTAGCAACCAACCTCGTATCTCCAAACAGTCGGCTCTCGCCAGCAACAAATACATCTGCGAAAACTGCCACTCCCTAAACTTTGGTTTCATATCGAAGGATAGCTCACTATTCCCTTTATATAACGAGGCAATAAAAACAGGAAAGAGCGTAAATGTGCTTCACTTCTGAAAAAAACTCTGCTAAACTCACTTTTTTGCAAAGATATTGAAAATTTCTTTAAGATGTCCCATGCTATGGTACAGGTGTATGCTTAACTTTGTACCGAGATAACAAAAAAGTATTAACTCTTTAAATGAAGATGAGGATGGCAATTATTCAGATGATTGGTGACATTGGGAAGTGTTTAACTCGCAGGTTTTTGTACAAATAAGTTAAAATGCTTTTATACAACGCATTTTTTTGTTGCAAATATGTTGCTTGTTTGAAAATAAAGTTGTTAATTTGCATTCAGAAAAGAATGACATATTATATGACATCATAATTTGACAATATGAGCAATGCAATAATACTCGACAACATTAAAGACCGATTAAAGAGTACACTTCCTAAAGATGGGATGGCGATACTTTTCGGTTCTCAGGCAAGAGGGGATGCTAAGGCTGACTCTGACTGGGATGTGCTGGTAATCGTTGATAAGGAAAGTCTTGCTCCACAGGATTATGATGATTTTACTTATCCTTTAACTACTTTGGGATGGGATATGAACGTGGATATAAATCCGATTTTATATACTAAGAAGGAGTGGGAGGCAAGTCGCATTTCTCCTTTTTACCACAATGTAACGAAAGATGGCATCAGAATAGCATGAGTTTGAACGAAGTAGATAGAGTAACATTAGTGAAACTTGAGTATGATAAGGCGCTTAGGTTTCTGAAGCAGGCAGACAAGAACTTTGCGGAATGTGAATGGGAAATTGCTGCTAATAGATACTATTACGCATGTTTCCATGCTGTGCAAGCATTGTTTGTGAAGAATGGGATTGAAAGCCACAAGCATGCAGGGTTGTTGAGATTGTTCGGTCAGCATTTTATTCAGACGGGGATAATTGATAAGCCGCTTGGCTCATTTCTGAACAGAATGGAGCAGTTGCGCACAAAGGCGGATTATAATGTTATCTTTACAGTGACAAAGGAGGAACTTGAAACTATGGTTGAACCATCTCATACGTTGATAGATAGTATTGCTGATTTGTTGAATGACAATTGAGACATAGCTTAGATTAAATTTCCAATAATATAAATAAGCGGTAATTCCAGTAACAATGGAGTTGCCGCTTTTTGTGTGTGAAAATAAAAGAAAAAGAAACAATAAAAGATAAAAGAAGATGACAGAACTGAAACCAAACATGCTGATAAACCTAACGATAGGTTTGGCAAGCGAAAGTGATAAAAAGAACCAGCCGCATCTCGCTTTTTTACCATAATGTGTAGAAAGATGGCATTAGAATTGCATGAGTCTGTTGAGTGATTGTTGACTGTTGATGATAAAAATTTCACGTTTTGTTTTGTCATTTCCATTTTTCTCCTTACCTTTGTACCGCTTTTCAGCAACACAACAAAAGAAATTGGCGCTTGTGGCGGAATTGGCAGACGCGCTAGACTTAGGATCTAGTTCCAACCGGAGTGCAGGTTCGACCCCTGTCAGGCGCACAATAAAAATGGTCTCAATGATTGAAAAATGCAAACTCTTGTTTTCAGGGCTTGCATTTTTTTGTTAAAAGATAATGCCATGATTAAGAACTGCAATAACATCATTACCTGCACAAGGCTTCTTTCTGTTTTCATACTGCTTTGTGCTTGTGCGCTCTTTGTGCCAGTGAAAAGCAACGCTCAGGCTTTTGATGTTGATTTTGACCTTAAGGTAATCCACACCGATTCTCTCAATCTGCCAAACAACACAATTTCCAAATACGTCATCTCGCTGCTGCCTGAACTTCTTGAGCGTCCTGGAGATGCGCTTATCAATGAGTATGACATCATGATTGACGGCTTGTCTGTAGGAGCCGCCGTAGATGGCGTTCTCACTCAGCTGAGAGTGAGCGAGATTGAGAAAATTGAGATTAACGAATCGCCTATTTCCAGCTATTACAACAATGGACAAAGCGGTTCCATCAATTTCATTCTTCGCAAGAAAACTAATCCTGACAAATCCATTTGGGGAGGTGTTTCTACCGATGTTTCCATGCCTTTTGACATTCTTTCCAAGTTCACCATAGGGTATGAAAAGCCAAAATTCATGGCACGAACGTTAGCATTCTGCGACATTTCCAACAGTACAAGCAAGCGTGACTTCAGCAGTTACTCAAACGGCGAGCTTTTGTATAATGATCATTCTGAGACAAATGAAAAGCGGTTCAGCGATTTGGCTCGTCTCTACATGACCTACAAACCTACAGATAAGAATGAATGGCAGTTGAACTTCTCGCAGGTGACATTGCGAGACAATGCAACCATTACTAATAATCATGATGTTGCGACGGAACAGACAACCAACAACAAGAACACCATCCTTCGCACACATTTAAAATATATTCACAACTTCACTCCACGCTCAAAATTTACAGGTGAGTTGCAGTATGTGTACAATCCATCTTCATTGATTTATGAGAAATTCAGCATCCGCGAAAAGACCAACGAGCACAACCTTGCCGGAATGATGGAATATGAGCTGAAAATGCTGCCTCTAACAAGTAAAAACACCGCCAACATCACGTTTGGCATGAAATTCAACAATCAGTTCCGCAATGAGGATATACAATATGGCATAGATAAGCATTACGACCGCAGCTTCAATCCATACATAATTTCCAAGAACAGATTCGGACGTTTCGGCATCAAAGCTCAAGCTGACATCCAACTTTATCATTATGATTTCAGTCTTCATAACAATGTGGCTTACAACAAGTTTGTCACTGCCATCACAGGCAAAATCATGACAGAGTATCATCTCACAAAGAGCCAAAGTCTGCGCCTAATCCTTGACCGCAAAATTTCACGTCCTTCATACATGGAGATTTGTCCTGAAAATACTGCCGACGAACCAGCTATGCCAATGTATGGAGATCCAAACCTTAACAACATGCAGACTCACGAAGTGTGCCTCGACTATCTGGCAAGCCACCGCTGGGACTCTCAAGCGCTGTTCTTCAATGCTGGAGCGAGCTACATAAATATCAGCGATATCATACGAATCAAGAGTGTAGATGGCAACATGCCTTACAGCACATTCTACAACAACGGAAAGAACAACATTATCAATTTCAATTTGATGACTCACTATTCCTATAAGCGTTTCTCGCTTTCTGCTACAGCCAATATTTTCCACAACCACATGAAGTTGGAGAACAAGCTCGACCATCACTACTATCATAATCTTTCCATCATTTCTGCTTTCACTACAGCCAATGGCTGGAAGCCTGCTGTACGTCTGCTCTACAACAGCAAAGTGAAAACCGCGAACACTACGGAAGGTAGTAACTGCACTCTTAGCTTCAACCTTGGAAAGACTTGGGGCAACCTCAACATTCACACTTTTGGCATTGTTTCGCTCACAGGCAAATCGTATAATGTAGTTTACAGCAACAATAGGCAAGATCGAAGTGAATCGGATTATTTCCTCAGACATAATGCCATTGGCGTAGGCTTTGACTACAAATTTTAACATACATGCGTATCAATACACGGATTTTGCGTAACTTTGCACCCGAAAACAATAGCAAACAATTGAAAACTTTTAGAAAAAACATGAAGATCAAGACAATACTTGCAACTGCCTTTCTTTTAGTTTCTTGTGTCGCATTTGCTCAGACGAACAACGAAACTATCAACAAAGCAATCGATTGGAGCAAGAACAAAGCTGACAAAATCACACAAGGAAGCTATGACCCAGACTATGTTTCTGCTCCAAAAAACAAATGGATGGTTTTTGTGAGCGGCAATGGAGGCTACAACAAATTCAACATGGATGTTCCAATGAACTTCTATGAGGATTTCACAGAAGAGGACATGAAAAGATTCCCAGAAATGTCTAAGCTGTATAAATACAAATTCCGTCTTCATCAAGGCACGCAGGGCGCATCTGTAGGTTTGGGATATGGAAGCATCCGCGCCAAATACACGTTCAACATTGGCAACAAGAACGAGAGCCAGTTCAACCTCGAAGCACTCGGAAGCCGCATGGGACTTTTGGTTGACTACCGCCACAGCAAGAAGATGAAGGGAACAGCATACGATGCTCTTGGTTCTCTCGATTATATGCTTGATCCTTCCACTCCTGTTAGCGAAATTCTCGACATGTACACAAAGGACATTCCGAGCAGCAGAAACGACTTCAAGTCGCTCCATATTCAGGGACATTATGTGTTCAACCATCGTCACTTCTCTTACTCTGCCGCACGTACAGCAACTCGCATTCAGAAGAGAAGTGCAGGAAGTCCTATCGTTCTTCTTGACTACTACAGAAGCAAGGCGAAGTTCCAAGAGAGCCTTCTTCTCGGTGAAGATGAATCATATACAACATGGAAAGGATCAATCGGCGCAGGTTACGCATACAACTACACCCCTAATCAGGGCAAGGTGCTTATTCACGCATCGGTCATCCCTTCTATCTCGCTCATCAGCGACTCTGACTACGACACTCATCCTGTCAACTTTGAATATTACGCACAAACAATGGTATGGGTAAATCACCCTGAGAATGAAAAGATTAAAAACATGAACTTAACAGAATTGGAGAAACAGTTTCCTGTAGAATTTGCAGAAGTAAAAGAAAGGTACAAAAGCACAGTGAAGAATAATGCCGCAACTGAAAAGAAATACAACGAAACTATTGGTGCAACTGGAAAGATCACTCTCAACTGCACCGCTCGCCTTTCGGCTTCATGGAACATAAACGAGCATTACGTTCTCGGTGCTTACGGAGCATACCAGTACAGCAACTATGCGAACAAGAAACACTACAGCCTCAAAGAGCAAAAATTCAGCGGACAGATATTTTTAGGATATAGATTTTAATGCCCATCTAACTTTCTCAAATGGGGAGAGGTCATTTCCTTGGGATTTAACCAAAAACTGCACAACCAGTGAACAAATTCTTATTACTTGCAATTTCATTTACAATTCCATTTGTTTTCCCTCTCAACGCATCTGCACAAGATGATGATGAATTTAGCAGAATAGCAACGAGGATAATGAACAGCTATCAGGACGAAAATACTGATTCTTTGAAGGATGCATCTCTTGGATGGCACGGTGGTGCTTATATGGGAGCAAGCACTCAGGGACGCACAATTCCGAGTGCATCGTTCACCTACAAATCTAACGAGAAGTTCCTTTTCACCGGCGACATAGCAGGAAACATAACAGAAAAGACAACGGGCAAGAGTGTTGCCACATTCTACAACAACGGCACTGGCAAAAGGGCGAATACAGATATCCTGACAAATGGGCAGAACATTCATGCAAAGGTTAGGTTTGACTATGCCGCATGGAAGGGATCAATACTGACTTTTGGCATTTTGGAAAGCTACAACAACACGAAGGAAAAGAACAGCTCTGCTGTGGCTTTTCTTGACGGACAAGGAGTTGAATACTGTGCAAAGTATGAGAACCGTACTCGCTCTATTCACGATTTGAAAATGGGCTATCTGCTGCAATATATCCAGAAGTTCGAAAGCGGCGATAAACTCACTACGCGCGTGAACATTAAACATAATCATTTGTCAGCAAATGTGGACAAGTCAACGTGGGCAATGTCTGCCAGCGACTACAATGCAAGCCGTGAGCATCACAAGATGAACAACTTTGATCCTTATGGCATGATGAAGTTTCAATCAAGATCGTACGGTGCTTTCTCTTGGGGACTTTCCGAAAAATACACCATCAACAGGATTCGCACCGAGCATGCCGCAGATCGCTTCAACTTCAACACATGCTCCTCTCTTTCTTCTCTTAACATGCAAATTGCTGCTGGATGTTTCTCCTTCGCCGCAAGCGGAGATTATGAGTATTTCGACCACCGTTCAAACGATTTCACACACTCTGAAATTCTGAAATATTACAACAACTGGATGGCTAATGCCAAAGCAAGTTTTGCTATCACAGGCAATCATTCTATTGTGTTCAACTTCAACAGAAGCGTGACTCATCCGGAGTATGAGGAATTGGATCCATACGAAAACATTGGTAGTGATATCACGTTGATTTATATGGGTAATAGCGATTTGGAACCTTCAAAATCCTGGCTTTACGGGGGCAGATATCATTACAAAGACAATCACCTGAAAGGAAGCATAAGTGCAAGTTTTGAGCACATCAAGGACGACATCGCTCCTGTGGCTTCTCATCACCCTGTAACGAACCTGACAATAAAGACTTGGAAGAACGATGTTTCGTTCGGCAAATTCATGTTCGATGCTCGCGGCGAGGTTTCTTCGGGTGCTTTCAACATGACTTTCGGTGCAAGGGCGCAAAGACTGAGCTATGGAAGTGATTATAAGTCGGATGGAAAATTGTGGTCATACAGTTTTAAAGTGCGTCCACAAGTAGAGCTTCCTGGCAAATGGACACTTGCAACATCTTTGCTGTATCAAGGACGCGAGAACCATCTCACTTACTACAATCGTGGTTACACCTACCTTTCTGTCCGAGCAGTTAAGCAGATGGGGCCTTGGGCAATCTATGGATTCGTTCAGGACATTCTGGAACGCGACCGTGTGCAGGTGCTTCATGATGTGGACAACACGGTTTACACATACAAAGACCTCAATGCAAGGGCGTTGATTTTGGGAGCATCATACAAGTTCTAAAGCACATTTTATAACATTTTTCCATATTTTCACCTAAAGGTGCCGATTGTTAGGTTATTTTTTCTTATCTTTGCACAAATACTGCAAACATAAACTAATAACATAAAATACAAATGGCATTAATCGAAAGTATTATTGCGCGTGCTAAAGCAAACAAGCAGCGCATTGTGCTCCCAGAGTCTCTTGAGGAGCGCACACTTACTGCCGCCGACAAGTCCCTTGCTGACGACATAGCCGATATCATTCTCATCGGCAACCCACAGGAAATTTTTGCTCTTGCTGACAAGCTTGGATTGAAGAACATTGGCAAGGCTACAATTATCGACCCTGCTACAAGCGAGAAGACAGAAGAGTACGCTCAGCTCCTCTTCCAACTCCGTCAGAAGAAGGGCATGACAATCGAGAAGGCTCGCCAGCAGGTGCTTGATCCTCTTTATTTCGGTTGTCTTATCATCAAGAGCGGTGATGCTGACGGACAGATTTCTGGTGCGCTCTCAACTACAGGCGACACTCTCCGTCCTGCTCTTCAGATTATCAAGTGCGCTCCAGGAATCACTTGCGTTTCTGGTGCAATGCTCATGATCACTCAGACTCCTCAGTACGGCGAAGAAGGTGTGCTTGTAATGGGCGACGTTGCTGTTACTCCTATGCCAGATGCATCGCAGCTTGCTCAGATCGCTGTCTGCACAGCTCAGACTGCTAAGTCGGTAGCTGGTTTCGCTGACCCACGTGTGGCTATGCTCTCGTTCTCAACTAAGGGTTCGGCAAAGCACGAGGTTGTTGACAAGGTAGTTGAGGCTACTAAGCTCGCCAAGGAACTCGATCCTGCTCTCAAGATTGACGGTGAACTCCAAGCTGATGCTGCTCTCGTTCCATCAGTAGGTCAGAAGAAGGCTCCAGGTTCGGAGATTGCAGGCAACGCCAACGTACTCGTATTCCCATGCCTCGAAGTAGGCAACATCGGCTACAAGCTCGTTCAGCGTCTCGGCAACGCCGACGCTATCGGCCCAATCCTTCAGGGTATCGCTCGCCCAGTGAACGACCTCAGCCGCGGCTGCTCAGTTGACGACATCTATAAGATGGTGGCAATCACTGCTTGCCAGGCAATGGATGCGAAGTAAGTTAAACGAAAAATTAAACGATAAAAATAAAAAATGAAGATTCTTGTATTGAACTGCGGTTCATCTTCTATCAAATATGCGCTCTACAACATGGATGACCAGAGCGTGATCACTTCTGGTGGTATTGAAAAGATTGGTCTTCCTGATTCTTTCATCAATGTAAAACTCAACGGTGAAAAGCATAAAATTGAGAAGCCTATTGAGGAACATACTGCTGGTGTACAGCTCATCTTTGACGTGCTCACTAAGGGCGAATATGCTGTTCTCAAAGACCTTAACGAACTCGATGCTGTGGGCCATCGCATGGTGCATGGTGGTGAGAAATTCAACAAATCTGTACTTCTCACTCCTGAGGTTATGGAGGCATTCACGGCTTGCAACGACCTCGCTCCACTCCACAACCCTGCAAACATCAAAGGTGTGAATGCTGTAAGTGCTCTTATGCCAAACATTCCACAGGTTGGTGTGTTCGATACTGCATTCCATCAGACAATGCCTGACTACGCTTACATGTACGCTCTTCCTTACGAGCTTTACAGCAAATATGGTGTTCGCCGTTACGGTTTCCACGGAACAAGCCATCGTTATGTAAGCCAGCGTGTTTGCGAATTCCTTGGCGTTAATCCAGAGGGCAAAAAGATTATCACTTGTCACATCGGCAATGGCGCTTCTATCGCTGCTGTCAAGGATGGCAAGTGCGTAGATACATCTATGGGACTCACTCCACTTGAGGGTCTTATCATGGGAACTCGTTCTGGCGACATTGATGCAGGTGCTGTAACATTCCTCATGGACAAACTCAACCTTGACACAAAGGGTATCAGCAATTTGCTCAACAAGCAGTCTGGTCTTGCTGGCGTTAGCGAAGGTTCAAGCGACTTCCGTGACATCCTTGCTGGTATTGCTAACGGCAACGACAAGGCTCGTCTTGCAAAGGAAATGTACTGCTACCGCATCAAGAAATACATTGGTGAATATGCTGCCGCTATGGGTGGTGTTGACATCATCCTCTTCACAGGTGGCGCTGGCGAGAACCAATGGGAAGTACGCGAAGGTGCTACTGCTGGACTTGAGTTCATGGGTGTCAAGATGGATGAGGCAAAGAATCGCTCTTGCCGTGCAACAGAGGCTATCCTCTCTGCTGACGACAGCAAGGTTACTGTTTGCTGCATTCCAACTGATGAGGAACTTATGATTGCACTCGACACTCTTGCTCTTGCAAAGTAAAGACCCTTCCCCCTTGCCCCCTCCCGTTAGAAGGGAGGGGGAGTAGCTACTCTACTGATTAGGGTGAAACAATATGTTCAAAGCAGTGCGTCTGCTTTGCCCCCAATTAAAACAATCAAAAAACCTAAATGAGCGAATACAACGACGACGAAATTCTCAACGAGGGAACGGAAAACCTCGATGAGATGAACAATAACGAGGAAGGCGGAGTGCTTGAAGAAAGCGCTTCACCTTCTTCTGGCTTACCTCCAAAGTCGGATTATGATCCTACGAAGACAAAGGACAGCATCACCCACCACCTTTCTGGCATGTACCAGAACTGGTTTCTGGACTATGCCTCCTACGTTATTCTCGAACGTGCTGTGCCATACATCATGGATGGTTTGAAGCCTGTGCAGCGACGTATTCTCCATTCCATGAAACGAATGGACGACGGACGCTATTGCAAGGTGGCAAACATTGTGGGACACACTATGCAGTTCCATCCTCATGGCGACGCTTCCATCAAGGATGCTCTCGTGCAGATGGGACAGAAGAACCTGCTCATCGATTGCCAGGGTAACTGGGGAAACATCCTTACTGGTGACGACGCAGCGGCTGCACGTTACATTGAGGCACGACTCTCTAAGTTTGCACTTGATGTAGTGTTCAATCCAAAGACTACAGAATGGAAAATGTCCTACGACGGACGCAACAAGGAACCAATCTCCTTGCCAGTCAAGTTCCCGCTCCTCCTCGCTCAGGGAGTGGAAGGCATTGCTGTTGGATTGAACTCCAAGATTCTCCCTCATAATTTCAATGAACTATGCGATGCTGCCATTCATTATCTGCACGATGAACCGTTCCAGATCTATCCTGATTTCCAGACAGGAGGCAGCATTGATGTTTCTAAGTATAATGATGGTCAGCGAGGCGGTTCTGTGCGTGTTCGTGCCAAGATCGAGAAGCGCGACAGCAAGACACTCGCTATTACTGAGATTCCTTTCGGCAAGACAACAGGCTCGCCTTCTCATCCAAGCCAATTCATAGACTCTATTCTCAAGGCTATTGAAAAAGGAAAGATTAAAGCTCGCAAGGTGGAGGACATGACTGCAGCTGGTGTGGAAATCATCGTTCATCTCATGCCTGGAGCTTCCTCAGACAAGACCATCGATGCTCTCTATGCATTTACAGATTGTGAAATAAGCATATCCCCAAACTGCTGCGTTATTGACGACAGAACGCCTAAGTTCCTAACTGTTAGTGATGTGCTTCGCAAATCTGTTGATAATACAAAATATCTTATCCGTCGCGAATTGGAGATCCGCCGTGATGAACTGCTTGAACAACTGCACTTTGCTTCTCTTGAAAAAATCTTCATTGAGGAGCGCATATATAAGGGCAAGGAATTCGAGAACGCTCCAAACATGGATGCTGCCATTGCTTATGTTGACAAGCGTTTGGAACCTTTCAAGAAAGATTTTGTTCGTGAAGTTACTCGTGATGACATCCTTCGACTGATGGAAATCAAGATGGCTCGCATCCTTAAGTTCAACAAGGATAAGGCTGACGAGAATATGGCAAAGATCAAGGCTGAACTTGAGCAGATTGCCCGCGATCTTAACAACCTCATTGAAGTTACTGCCGACTGGTTCCGATTCCTCCAGAAGAAATACGGTGCAGACCACCCTCGTCTCACTGAGATTCGCAACTTTGACACCATTCAGGCTGCCACCGTTGCCGAAGCAAACCAGAAACTTTACATCAACCGTGCTGAAGGTTTCATCGGCACAAGTCTTAAAAAGGACGAATTCATATGCAACTGCTCCGACATTGACGACATTATCATCTTCTACAAAGATGGAACATACAAAGTCATCAAGGTTGCAGAAAAGGTGTTCATTGGCGAAACGGAGCGAAGCAAAGCAGAGAAACGCAAGGTTGAAGTCATCCATGTAGCTGTATTTAAGAAAAATGACACACGCACCATATACAATGCAACTTACAAGGACGGTGCAACAGGTGTAACCTACATAAAGCGTTTCAATGTGCCAAGTGTCACTCGCGATCGTGAATATGACGTAACTCTTGGTACTCCAAAATCAAAGATAACTTGGTTCTCTGCCAACAGCAACGGCGAAGCAGAAATAATCAAAGTAACTCTCAAGCCACAGGAGAAACTGAAGAAGCTTGTATTTGAAAAGGATTTCAGCGAAGTAGATATCAAGGGAAGAACAGCCCGCGGTAACCAATTGACCAAAAACGAAATTTTCCGTATCCAGCTCAAAGCACACGGAGGCAGCACTCTTGGCGGTCGCAAGGTTTGGTGGGATCCAGATGTTCAGCGCATCAACTACGATGAACATGGAGAATATCTTGGCGAGTTCCACAATGGTGATCAGATTCTCGTAATCCTTCCAAATGGAGACTATTACCTCACCAATTTCGACACGAACAACCACTACGAGCAGAACATACTGCGCATTGAGAAGTTCAAGCCAAAGAAGGTGTGGACTGCCGTTCTCTGGGATGCAGACAATCAGAACCAGCCATACATCAAGCGTTTCCTCATGGAGGAAGCAAAAAAAACTCAAAACTTCCTTGGCGACAATACAGACAGTAAACTCATCCTTCTTACCGACACGCCATTCCCACGCTTGCAACTCACATTCCTCGAACCAGACACGTTCCGCGGTCCTTTAGAATTGGATGCAGAGGAATACATTGCAATAAAAGGTTTCAAGGCAAAAGGCAAGCGACTCACTACATACGCTCTTGATCAAGTTACAGAACTTGAGCCAACACGTTTCCCTGAGAACGAAAATGAGAATGATGACGACAACGGAAGCGGCGAAGAGGTTCCTGAAGTCATCGATCCTGATGAGGGAAAGAGTGATAGTGACATCCGTGATGAAATAACAGGTCAGTTAAGATTGTTCTAATGACACTACCTATAAATAATATAATATGTAAAGGCTTAGCAACGGCAGCAGTGCTGTTGCTAAGTCTTTGTGCTTTTGGGCAGAAAGGTATTGGGGAGAGAACAACAAGCACAGATTCAATTGGCAATGCAAATCGCGAAGTGATGCATTCCACCACCTTCGGGCTCATGGGCGTGGCAGCAGTCTATGATTCGTATCTCAGACCTTACATATATGCTGATGGTGTTGATTTCCGCATACAGCGAGAGACGGCACGAATGACAAACTTGATGGACGGCAGAATATCTAATCAGACATTCCTTGATGTCAACATTGCTGCCGACCTCATGACCGACGGCGGTCCTACCTGGTACACAGGCGGCATTCGATACAGTCAAGGCTGGCTCTACAACTTCCGTGACTGCAACGTGGTGAATCCAGCCGAGCGTACCACTCGCAGATGGAACTACGCTGCAGGTCTGCAAGCCAGTGGCTATTTGGGAGGTGTGTATATTGACAGGTCGGGCAATAACCCAGGACAGGCAAAATTTGATGTCATGGTCAACGCCACAGGTATTGTTTCCTACACCTTCCGTTGCAAAAAACATCGTCCATTAATTCTCAGCTATCAGCTCACATTCCCATTTGCCGGAGCAGCATTCTCTCCCAACTATGGACAAAGCTACTACGAAATCTTCGAGTTAGGCAACTACGATCACAACATTGTCTTTGCAAACATCTTCAACATGCCATCCAACCGTCATCGTCTCTTGCTCGACATTCCCATCCGCAAGGGCGAACTCCGCTTAGGATATGACATACAGGTCAATCAAGCACGATTCAACAATTTGGAGTACAACAACACTACTATTGACTTCATGATTGGTTTCACTAAATACTTCTATCGTCGATGAAGACTTACCGCTATTATATATTATATATATGTGTAATGCTCTGCACCCTCCTTTCCGCTTCATCTTGTGTTGTTATTGAAGGCGACACCTTAGATGACACTCAGAAAGGCAACTTCGAAGCTCTCTGGAAAATCATGGACGAGCATTACTGTTTCTTCTCATACAAGGAGAAAGAGCTGGGTGTAAATTGGAATGAAGTACACGACCGCTATGCAAAGCAGATAAACAAGAACATGACAAATGCTCAGCTTTTTGAGGTACTCTGCAACATGCTTTCTGAACTCAAGGATGGTCATGTGAATCTTTTAGCATCGTTTGATTACGGTCGCAACTGGTCGTTCTACGAAGAATATCCGCTCAACTACAACGACAGTATCGTGAACGCTTATCTTGGTCACGACTACAACATCGCATCTGGTTTGAAATACCGTATCTTTGACGACAATATCGGCTACGTTCGCTGTGAAACCTTCGAAGACGGCATTGGCAATGGCAATATCAGCGTAATGCTTCAAAACCTCGCCACATGCTCAGGCGTCATCATAGATGTGCGCAGCAATGGCGGTGGTCAGCTTACCAAAGCACACACCCTCGCATCGCATTTCCTTGACAAAAGCGTCATCATTGGTTACATCACTCATAAGACAGGCAAAGGTCACAATGACTTCTCCAAGCGCGATACAGAATGGCTCCACCCAAGCGATGGAGTGCGTTGGCAGAAGCCTGTTGTTGTGCTGACAAACCGCGGATGCTTCTCTGCCTGCAACGATTTCGTAAAATGCATGAAGCTATGTCCTAACGTAACCATAATGGGAGATAAGACAGGAGGTGGTTCAGGAATGCCTTTCAACAGCGAATTGCCAAACGGATGGCAAGTGCGCTATAGTGCCGTGGTTTATTACGACCACAACATGCAGCAAACAGAATTTGGCATTGAACCAAACATTTATGTAGAAATGGACGGAAAAGATACCGACAAGAAACGTGACACGCTCATTGAAGAAGCAAGAAAATTTCTCACCAAGTAATAAAGCACTAATTCTAAGTCTGTTCTCACTTTAATTCCATTCCAACACTCACAATTTCGTCTAAAGGATTAAGTCTCATAAGATGGGTTATGCAAATCGTATAATCCATCTTTTTTTGTATATTCATCTTTCCCACCTCGCACTCTGTAAGAATATAAGGAAAACCACTTCCAAAAGGCTTTCCTCCAGAATCGTAAATAGGAATTTTGACAGTATCTTCCTTCACTACAACCGAATCACATTTCTGAGTGACAAGAAGAGTAATATCATTATATTTGAACTTGCCTGTTGTGCGAACACCCACAGACAAAGTCTTCACACAGTCAACATCCGATTGAGGCAAAGCAAATGCCATAGTATCTCTGCTGTCCCATCCCGATTCATTCAAATCTATGTACTTAGAAAAGAAAGGACTGTCTTGGCACGACACAAGGAGTATCATGCCAAGCAGTCCTATGATAATATTTGCTTTTCTGACTTTCATCAGTTCTGCTGGTCACCACCGCGATTCTGCTGGTCGCCGCGATTCGGTTCACCGTGGCTTCTGCGCTCGCCACGATTGTTGCGATCTCTGCGGTCATGTCTGTCACCACGATCTCTTCTCTCGCCTCGATCATGTCTTTCTTCACGCCTATCATCGTGTCTTTCATCGCGGTTCTCTGCGTTACCACCGCCATTGCCGCTTCCATGATGTTTCTTTTTCTTCTTCTTTGAAGAATCGAAACGGTTGATGTTGCCATCAAGAATATCCAATGAAACAGATTCTGGTTCCGCCCCACCCTCTGTGAGTGATTCAGGCTTCAGACCTTCACGATTCATCTGGATAATATCGAATGCACGCTTGGCAGATATTGTCTTCTCGCCCACCAGCAGACGCTTGTCTGTAGAATAAGTGATCATGTGGGAAAGAATATCAGCCTTGAAATAGTAGTATTCGCTGTCAGCAGTATATAGAACGATTTCTCTTGAAGGAAGACGCTTCAATGATTCCACATACTGATCAACCTCAAAGTTCATGCAGCACTTCAGCTTAGCACACTGACCTGCAAGCTTCTGAGGATTGAGCGACAAATCTTGGAATCGCGCAGCGCTGGTGCTCACACTTGTAAAGTTGGTCATCCAAGTGGCACAGCAAAGCTCACGTCCGCAAGGGCCTATGCCACCTATGCGTCCTGCCTCCTGACGCGCACCAATCTGCTTCATCTCGATTCTCACACGAAAGCGTTCTGCAAGCACCTTAATGAGCTGACGGAAATCCACACGCTCATCAGCAATGTAGTAGAAGATTGCCTTATTGCCATCACCTTGATACTCCACATCGCCAATCTTCATCTTCAATCCGAGATTAAGAGCTATCTGACGACTCTCAATCATTGTCTCCTGTTCCTTTGCCTTTGCTTCGCGGAACTTATCCATATCCACAGGACGAGCCTTGCGGTATATCTTCTTCAGTTCGACATCAGGCTTCAGGTTTGCCTTCTTGATCTGCAATGGAACCAAGCGTCCAGTCATTGTCACCGTACCGATATCATGACCTGGACTTGCCTCAACAGCCACAATATCACCCTTCATCAATGGAAGATTGTTCACATTGATGAAATATCCCTTTCTTGGCGGCTTAAACTGAACCTCCACGATGTTGCATGCTTCCGCATTGTCTGGCAGATCCGCCAGCCAATCGTAAGTATTCAATTTGTCCGCATGGCGACTGCACCCTTCGGCACTCATGCCTCCACAGCAGTGGCCACATTTATATTCGTTCATATATTTGATTTCTTTTATTTTTATTATTATATTGATTCACCGACACTTCAATCAATCGACACATCGATTTATCGTAATCTCGATGATTAACCTATCTATTTTTTATCAAAACAATCATTTTCAAAGCAAAGTCGAAGAAGACGATCTTTGCTGCAGTATTCTGCGCAATGTCTCTCTGGCAGAGCGACAGTTCCTCCATGATGCCAATCACATTGTTCTCATTGATGAACGGAGCAAACTTCACAGCAAACTGCGCCTCTTGCGATGACATATAGTTCAAGTCATTCTGTCTGCCGAAATTATAGATGAAATTTTCCCTTATCATCTTCTGGCAATACTCCAAGAACGCCTTTATTCTTTCTCGTCCCATGCCAGCAACTTTCTCGCTCCATATTTTCATCTCTTTCACTTTTCTCACATAAGCAAGTCGCATCAGTTCCACAAACAATTCAAAGAAATACTCGTTCTCCGCATCGCTTGTTATCACTCTAAGCGCCTGAGCCATATTGCCTGCAGCCGAACGTGCAATGCGCTTAGCCTCAACAGGATCGATGGAGCATCTGTCTTTTAGATAAGCCTCAATGTCCTCATCCTTCAATCGCGGCAAGCTAATCATCTGCGTACGACTTCTGATTGTCTGCAGCACCCTATCTGGGTTCTCGCTCACGAGGATGAACACCGTCTGCAATGGAGGTTCCTCAAGAAGTTTCAGAATCTTGTTCGCACACGTCTCGTGCATCTTCTCCGGCAGCCAGATAATCATCACTTTATATCCGCCTTGACTCGACTTCAAACTCAGTTTCTTTGTTATCGAATCACTCTCATTAGCATAAATTATCAGCTGCTGATTCTCCGCACCCGCCATGTTCATCCACTCCGACATTCCAAAGTAAGGACGTGTCATCAGCTGCTCTCTCCATTCCCTCAGGAACTCATCGCAATATGAATCCTTGCCGCTGCTTTTCTTGTAGATTGGGAACACGAAATGCAAGTCAGGATGCTGAAGGTTCTCAGCCATGTGACTGCCATTCAGCAACATCTTAGCGTATGCAACGGCAAGAGGCAATGCGCCGCATCCCTCTGGACCGCACAGCATCAATGCGTGTGGCACTTTGCCTTCATCAAGCTCGCTCTTCAGTCTTTGCTTGACTGCATCCTGTCCTATGATATCGCTAAATTCCAAGTTTTCGTTTTAGTTTTCGTTTTCAATAAATCCTCTTCGCAATTTCCTTAATGCTGTCAACAGCACTCACAGTATAGAAATGTATGCTTGGCACACCATGATTCATCAGTTCCTTGCATTGCTCCGTACACCACTCAATGCCCACACGTTTCACTTCCTCATCAGTCTTGCACTTCTCCATTTCCGTAGATAGAGCCTCTGGCAAATCAAGGTGGAATGTCTTTGGCAATACTGTGAACTGGCTCATCTTGGCAATAGGCTTGATGCCTGGAATAATAGGAATTGTAATGCCTGCCTCACGAGCCTTCTCCACAAAACGGAAATACTTCTCGTTGTCGTAGAAAATCTGAGTCACAGCATAGTCAGCACCCAAATCCTGCTTCTGCTTCAGTATGTTAAGGTCAAACTCAAGGTTTGGAGCCTCTTCATGCTTCTCAGGATATGCAGCCACACCGTAAGAGAACTTTGTTCCCGGAGACTTTATCGGACTTCCATCAACAAACTTACCCTCGTTGAAAAGATTCACCTGTTCAATAAGCTCTGTCGCATGACTGTAGCCACCCTTCGTTGGCTGGAAGCGTGCATCTTCCTTTGCCTTATCACCACGCAGCACAAGCAGATCCTGAATGCCCAAGAACTGCAAGTCCAAAAGCATATACTCAATGTCCTCCTTAGTGCATCCGCTCACCACCACATGAGGCACAACTTTAATGTCGTACTTCTGCATTATGGCGCTCGCTACAGCCACCGTACCCGGACGGCGGCGCACAGAATTGCGCTGGAACGTACCATCACTCATCTCTGTATATACAAACTCGCTTCTGTGGGTAGTGATATTTATGTACTTAGGATCAAACTCCCTCAATGCATCTATGGTGCGGAAAAGACTCGCCGTACCCGTTCCCTTCAAAGGTGGCAAAACCTCGAAAGAAAACGCAGTCTTATCCGTCTTATTTATAAGTTCTGATACTGTCATCTTGCTGTAAAATCAAAAATGATTGCAAAGATACGAATAAAAAACCGAAAAATTTTCGTTTTTAGGCAAAAAACCTTACCTTTGCCAAAAACAATACAAAAAAGAGTAACTAAAAAGCATGAAAACCTTACGTACTATCCTTGCGGCAATGTGCCTCATCGCAAGCATGAGCACATTTGCAGGAGTGTGGGAAGATGAATACCCAGCACTCGAAAAGAGCATCCAGAGCGTCACACTCAAGGATGCTGAGTTTCCAATCACAAAGTATGGCGCAAAGACCACGGCATCTGCCAAAGTCAACCAGAAAGCCATCAACCGCGCCATTGCAGCATGCAGCAAAGCAGGCGGCGGCAAAGTAATCGTCCCAGAAGGCACATGGAACACAGGAGCCATCACAATGCTCAGCGGCGTAAACCTCAACATTCAGAAAGGCGCCACTCTCCTCTTTGCTTTCGAGCTTGACCTCTACCCTGTTGTGGAAACACGCTGGGAAGGTCTTGGATGCTACAACATCTCACCACTCATCTATGCCAACGGACAGCACGACATAGCCATCACAGGCGAAGGCACTATCGACGGCAACGGATCTACCGAAGCATGGTGGTTCTGGCAGCAGACAAAGGCTCGTTTCGGATGGAAGGAAGGTATGTACTCCATGATTCCAAGCCGAGCACAGCTTCAAACAATGAGCGAAGACGGCACACCAATCTCAAAGCGCATCTTCAACAAAAAGAACCCAATGCGCCCACAGACAGTCAACTTCATGAACTGCGAGCGCGTTCTCATTCAAGATGTCACCCTTCTCCGCTCTCCATTCTGGGTGCTTCACCCTGTGCTCTGCACCGACGTTACCGTTCGTGGCGTGAAGGTTATCAACGACGGACCTAACGGCGACGGATGCGACCCTGAAAGCTGCAACCGCGTGCTCATTGAAAACTGTATGTTCCAGACAGGTGACGACTGCATCGCCATCAAGAGCGGACGCAACAAGGACGGACGCATGTGGAACGTGCCATGCCAGAACGTCATCGTACGCAACTGTCAGATGAAAGACGGTCATGGCGGCGTAGTAGTAGGCAGCGAGATCAGCGGCGGCTACAAAAACCTCTTCGTCGAGAACTGCCAGATGGACAGCCCTAACCTTGAGCGCGTAATCCGCATCAAGACTAACACCTGTCGTGGCGGCATCATCGAAAACATCTACGTGCGCAACGTAGAAGTCGGCGAATGCAGCGAAGCAGTCCTAAAGATCAATCTCATCTACGAGCCAAAGGAAAAGGCAGAGCGCGGTCACATTCCTACCGTCCGCAACGTACTCTTGGAGAACGTGAACTGCAAGAAGAGCAAATACGGCGCTTACATCGCCGGTCTTGACGATCAGGATGAAATATACAACATCACCGTCAAGCGCTGCAACTGGACAGGTGTAGAAACAGGCATGAACCGCATTGAAGGCAAGAGCCACAAAGTCATCTTTGAAGATGTACGCGTGACAAAGTAAGAAAACAATAGCGACAAACGCTAAACCATAAACGACAAACAAAAAAATGCTACCTTGCTCAGATTGCAAGGTAGCATTTTTAGTATTATATCCTTAATTATTATTCACCGAAAGCGATAATTGCCTCTTCACCATCCCCTCAACATTGCCTAGACCATAGCCTCGTTTCTACCTCCTCCTTTCCCTCGATAAACTCTACATTTCATTGTTTGAAACGTACATTTCATTGTTTGAAATATATGTTTCATTCTTTGAAATGTACGTTTCAAACAATGAAATGTAGATAAATACGGGCAAAAAGAAGAGATAAACACGAGCGAGAAGAAGAAGGAAATACGAGCATACAGCACCCGCAATTAGCGAGACACAGGATTTGCATAGCCAAAACAAGCACATTTTGCAATGCACTATACGCCGCATTGCAAAATGCTATTTTTGTGATCTGATGAAATAAATAATGGAAAAAGGTTTGCTAATGATGCTGATTGGTTCGGGGGGGGCGATGGCATCCCTGGCGATAATGCAGAATCTAATCAACGCGATTTTGACGAATCTTTGGATTTGTTCGAGACAATTCAAGAATGGAATGATGAAATCTTCGTCAGATAATCACATAAAAAGCACGATAGTATATCAAAAGTCGATTGGACAAAATTAAAACAATAACGGTTCCGCTATCCACTTGGGTAACAGAACCGTTTTGCTTTTTCACGTCTTTTATGACGCATTAAGAGGGGGCAAATTTCTCAATGCTCTTTCTTGAACTGTTCTATGCGCTCTTTGAAAAGAGGCTCTTGTTCTGGCTTGAAGAAGGATGTACAGATGCGCACGCCCTGTTCGTTGGAGCCCATGGTGTCGAGTGGGAATACAGCAATGCCGTAGTACATGAGTTCGCGAGTGAGCTGAAGGTCGTTCATGCCTGGATACTGAACTGTGAAGTAGAAGCCATCGGCAAGTGGTGCGCCCATGTCGTTATCATAGACGAGGTAGAAACCGTTGGCAAGAAGCACATCTTTCATGAACTTGGCACGTCTGCCATACTCTTTGACATCATCAAGGAAGTTATACTTGCCCTCGCATGCTGCTTCCATAAGGGCTGCCATGGCATGCTGAACACTATGGGTAGTGCCGCTAGAGAGGGTGTACATGAGACGGTTGCAGAAGAAATTACCAAACTCGCCTACTCCGAAGTTCTGCTGCATAGGCTCATAGACGCGATGGTAGAGCTTGTTGCTGATGCAAGTCACGCCGATGCGCTGTCCTGCATAGGAAAAGGCTTTTGAACCTGATACCCAAAGAACATAGTTGTCAGTATATTGCGCAACGGTTGCCTGATATGGTGCTTCGTATGGATGCGAGAGGTCGCGGCGGAAGTCCATAGCGAAATAAGCGAGGTCTTCAAGCACGATAACGTCGTACTTATCAGCGAGCATTCCAATGCCCTTGAGTTCTTCTTCCGTGAAACATACCCATGATGGGTTGTTAGGATTTGAATAGACAATACTATTTATATTGCCGGCAGACATGATTTCATCAAGTTTGTCGATGAGTGCCTGCCCGCGGTAATCGTGAATGTCAAGACCGATATGCTTGAGTCCGATGACGTCGCATTGAGTTGTCTGCACAGGGAAACCTGGCTGGATAAGCAGCACGGTGTCCTTTGGTGTACCTTTCATGGCATGGAAGATAGCTGTGAAGGTGGCAAATGTGCCTTGCATGCTTCCTGTCGTAGGTATGCAGCAGAGAGGATCAATATCTACTCCGATGAACGCCTTGACAAATTCGCTTGCAGCCTTCTTGATGCGTGGTATGCCACCATTAGGAGGATAGACGGTAGCACAACCTTCTGCAAGGGCTTTCTGCTCTGCCTGAAGAGCTATCTGCGAAGGCTGGAGTCCAGGCACGCCCATTTCGAGATGGATGACAGGCATTCCTGCCTTTTCCTCTATCTGCTTAGAGAGTGCTTGAATATCACGTATTGTGGCTTGCGAAAAATCACCGAGCCCCATGGACTCGATGATTTGTGTAATTATTTCTTTATTCATTGAATTTACGCTTGTCATTTACATGCTTTGCCTTACCCATTGAGCGCTGGATTGTGTTTGGAGGCAAGATGTGGATGTTTGGCTTGATGCCGAGTACAGACACGAGACGGTCGTAGAGTGGCTTGATGTATGGCATCTGCTTTGCAGGGTTTGGTGAGAAGTATTCCTCGCGAAGCTCAACATCAAGGTCGAACATGTCTTCGTTGTTCTTGCGATCGACGGTGATGAAGTACTGTGGAGAGTATGCAGGGAACTCTGTGAGGATAGCCTCAACGGTAGATGGGAATACGTTGACACCGCGGATGATGAGCATATCGTCTGAACGGCCGAGGATGCGATCCATGCGGACTGCTGTACGTCCGCACTCACATGGTTCGTAGATGAGACGAGTGAGGTCACGTGTGCGGTAGCGGAGAATTGGCATTGCTTCCTTGCAGAGGGAAGTGAAGACAAGCTCGCCAAATTCGCCTGGAGCACATGGTTCGAGTGTGTCTGGATTGATGATTTCTGGATAGAACATATCTTCCCAGAGGTGTGTGCCGTTCTGGCATTCACACTCACCACCCACACCAGGACCGCACATTTCTGTGAGACCATAGATGTCGATTGCCTTGATGTGAAGCTTCTCTTCAAGTTCCTTGCGCATACCTTCTGTCCAAGGTTCTGCACCAAAGAAACCGACACGAAGATGCATGTCTTCGATGCTTACCTTGTCGCTCTTCTCAATACATTCTGCAAGGTGAAGCGCGTATGATGGAGTACAAGCGAGAACGTTGGAGCGGAAGTCCTTCATGAGCATAATCTGCTTTTCTGAATTGCCTGCAGAAGTTGGAAGCTGAACAGCACCAAGCATGCCTGCTGCATCGTGAGCACCAAGACCGCCTGTGAAAAGTCCATAGCCGTAGCTCACCTGAACTGTATCGCCAGGACCTACGCCTCCTGCTGCCATTACACGTGCTGCACCTTCTGCCCACATCTTGAGGTCGTTCTCTGTATAGACATCAACGACAGGTTTTCCTGTAGTACCTGAAGATGCGTGGATACGGCGCACTTCTGTTGGAGGCACTATCATGAGACCAAATGGATATTCATCGCGAAGGTCTGTCTTTGTTGTGAATGGGAGCTTGTGGATGTCGTCAATAGACTTTATATCGTCTGGTGTGATATTGAGCTCTGCCATCTTACGGCGATAGAACTTTGATTTTTCGTAACACTTCTTCACGAGACTAACGAGACGTTCGCTCTGAAGTTTCTTCATGTCCTCACGGGACATACATTCCATTTTAGGATTGAGAATCATAGGTAGGTAATTAGTTATTTATTGTAAGTTATGAGTTTTCTGTTTATACAAAATCTACTTCTGTGAGGAATGCCAGTTTCTTGAGTGCAATGACCTCCTGTGCTTTCTCGGCTGGATTAGCACGTAGAATGAGAACGCCCTTACCATTGAGAAGGAAGGAGTACATGTAGAGAATGCTGACTCCTGCTTCTGAAAGTTCTCGAATCGCGCTGGCAGCCTGTCCCGGTGTATCGTCAATGCTGAGAGCAATAACATCGGTGAGCTGCACGTTAATTCCAGCCTCCTTAAGCATGAGAAATGCCTGAGTTGGTTTGTCACAGATGACACGGTAGATGCCGTAGTCTTGTGTGTCGGCAACGGTGGATGCAATAATCTGAATTCCACCCTTGCTCAACAAGTCGAGAACAGAGATGAGTGTGCCTCCCTTATTCTCGATAAATATGGAGAGTTGCTTGATTGTCACCTTTTTATAATTTATTGATATACTTTTCTCTTATCTACCACTCGCACGGCCTTGCCTTCTGAGACAGGAAGCGTACCCTTCGGAACGAGTTTAACAATTGGAGTGAGAAGGATTTCGTCCTTGAGAGCGCGAGTGACATCCTTTTGGAGCTTCTGCAAACGCTGGAAGTCATCGGTGAAAAGTTCTTCGAGCTCAACCTCAACGGTCATGTTGTCATTGTCGTCATCGGTGGTAAGAGTGATGAGATAGTTGCTTGCAAGTTCTGAGAACTGCATAAGAATCTTCTCTATCTGGATTGGGAAAATGTTTACTCCCTTGAGCACCATCATATCGTCTGAGCGTCCCTTCATGCGGTCAATGCGTACATGGTTTCGTCCGCATGGACATGTGCGTCCAAGAACACGAGTGAGATCGCGTGTGCGATAGCGGAGAAGAGGCATTGCCTCACGGCAAATGCTGGTGAGGACGAGTTCTCCTATTTCTCCATCTGGCACAGGTTCAAGAGTTTCCGGATCAACGATTTCCACTATATAGTAATCTTCCCAGAAGTGAAGTCCGTTCTGTTCCTGACATTCGAAGCCGACACCAGGACCACACATCTCTGACATGCCAAAGGAGTTGTATGCTTTAACACCAAACATTTCCTCAATACGCTTGCGCTGCTCCTCAGAGTGTGGTTCTGCACCAATGGCAAAAACACGAAGCTTTGTATCCTTTCGAGGATCAACACCTTCCTGATCCATGACTTCCTTAAGTCTGGTCAGATAGGATGGCACAGCATGAACCGCTGTTGTTCCGAAGTCTCTTATAAACTTAATCTGACGAAGGGAATTGCCGGCAGCTGCAGGCACGGTGAGCATGCCCATGCGCTCTGCTCCATACTGGAAACCGAGACCACCTGTGAACATACCATAACCACTGGAGTTCTGGAACACGTCGTCAGGACGGAGACCTACCATCCAGAGGTTGCGAGCAACCTGATTTGCCCATTCATCAAGGTCTTTCTGAGTGTGAAGGATAACAGTTGGATTACCTGTTGTGCCTGATGAAGAATGAAGGCGTACACAGTTGCGAAGCGATGTACTGGCAATGCCGAATGGATATGTGTCGCGAAGATCTTGTTTGGTTGTAAATGGAATCTTGCGAAGGTCATCAAGTGTCTTGATATCCTCAGGCTTCAATCCAACCTCTTCAAAACGCTTCTTATAGAATGGCGAATTCATGCAATGCTTCACAGTGGCTTGGAGCTGTTCCAACTGGTAAGCCTCGATCTGCTCACGAGTCATGGTCTCCCTGTCCTTGTTGAAATACTGACAAGAATCGTCTGGTATAAACTTATTCATATTATTATAATAATGAACATCTGATTTACTTACTTGCCTTCACGCCTTCGTCAAATGCTTTGAGGTTTGCCTCAACGATGGCCTCTCCCTTGCGTGCAAAGACTGTGGCAATAGCGTTTCTCAATTGTTCTATAGTAACGATTTCAATGTATGGAGCTGCCATGCCAAGAAGCACCATGTTAGCACCACGAGCATTGCCTGCATCTTTTGCAACTTGTTCAATATCAAGTTTAACAACTGTATTTGGAAGTGAGTCAAGCTCTGCGAATAGTGCTTCTTCCTCAGGATAGTTAGGGATATTGACAAATGGTTTGTTGCTTGTCACAATAACTCCATCCTTTGAGAGATAAGGAAGGTAGCGAAGTGACTCCATAGGTTCCATTGAAATAACCACGTCTGCACCGCCAAGAGCAATGAGATCGCTGTAGATTGTATCGGTTGAGAGGCGAAGGTTTGACTGCACATCGCCACCTCGCTGACTCATTCCGTGAACCTCAGCCTGCTTCAAATTGATTCCTGCCTTTGTTGCTGCTTCACCAATGATTGTCGCAATGGAGAGGATGCCTTGTCCTCCCACACCACACAAAATTATATCTTTTTTCATTTCTGTGCCTCCTTTGCCTTTTTTGCCTCACGCGCATGACGTGCTGCTGTCTGAATACATTCTCTTCTTGGGATAATAACACTAACTCCCTCGTATGCAATCTCATCACGAATAAGCTGCGCAATGGCAGGAATGTTCTTTGGAAGCGGAGTGACAACATGAAGGTGCGCTGGGTCCATACCAAGACCAAGACAGATAGCTTCGAACTTGTTAGTACCAGCAGAATCCTGACCGCCAGTCATACCTGTTGTGAGGTTATCGGAAATGATAACGGTGATTGCACTATTCTCGTTGATGGCATCAAGAAGACCTGTCATACCAGAGTGAGTGAAAGTTGAGTCGCCAATAACAGCAAGCGCTGGACGAAGACCTGCATCTGCCGCACCCTTTGCCATTGTGATGGAAGCACCCATATCAACACATGATGAAAGAGCCTTGAATGGTGGAAGAGCACCGAGTGTGTAGCAACCAATATCACCAAACACACGTGCATCAGGATATTCCTCAATTATCTCACGAAGAGCAGCATAGACATCACGATGACCGCAACCCTGACAGAGCTGAGGAGGGCGTGCTGCAAGGTTCTTTGCAGGATCAAGAATAACAGGCATTTCCTTTCCGAGTGCCTTTGCAACACAATCTGGTGTGAGCTCACCCATACGTGGAAGATCGCCTGTGAGTCGTCCCTTGACAGGAGCAATATCACCAATGATGCGGCGAACATCTTCCTCAACCACAGGCTGTCCATCTTCAACAACGAGAATCTCGTCACATTCCTTTGCAAGAGTCATAATCTTCTCTGCAGGAAGAGGGTACTGGCTAACCTTGAGGATATTGGCATTATCACCAACTGATTCCTTTACATAATTATATCCTATACCGCATGCTATGATACCGAGTTTCTTGTCTGCAATGCTTTCCACCTTGTTGAACACAGACTTTTCTGATGCCTCAACCATTGCAGTCTGCTTCTCAAGAAGTACTGCATATTTCTTCTTAGCAATGCCAGGAAGAAGAACCCACTGATCGGAAGATGGATTGAGCGCATTCTCTGCTTTTGGCTCTTTCACCTCTACTGCAGCTCGGCTATGAGCAAGACGAGTGACAACACGAAGAAGCACTGGCTCCTTAAGTTCCTCAGAGAGGTCGAAAGCTGCAGACATCATGTCGTATGCCTCCTGCTGTGTGGATGGCTCAAAAATTGGCACAAGAGCAAACTTGCCATAGAAGCGAGAGTCCTGCTCATTCTGGCTTGAGTGCATGGATGGATCATCGGCAGCAAGCACCACGAGACCTCCATTAGCGCCCGTAATGGCTGAATTGACAAATGCATCAGCACATACATTCATTCCCACATGCTTCATACAAACAAGAGCACGCTTACCAGCATAGCTCATACCAAGAGCCGCCTCCATAGCAGTCTTCTCGTTTGTACACCAACGGCTGTGAATGCCACGCTCCTTAGCAATGGCATTGCCTTGAATAAATTCTGTAATTTCGGTTGACGGAGTGCCAGGATAAGCATACACGCCAGAAAGGCCAGCATGAATTGCTCCCAAAGCAATAGCTTCGTCACCAAGCAATAACTGTTTCATTTTATAGGTTTTAGTATCTGTTATCTATATTCGTTCTATTTTTTGTTGCGAACAAATTGCTTACAAAGATAACGATTATTTGTTATTTTAATGCTTGTAGCACTCAAAAATAGTGTTAACAAGCTGCATATTCATCTTTTTTGTCACCAAACTGACAACTACAACGACCACAAATCCACCTAACATTGCCACAGCACCGCAGTCGATAGGATTCATGAGTGAATTGCCCAAGAGCATGTTGACAAGCGTGAGCCCCACACCCCATACAAAGCATGCCCATACACTAGCACGAGTAACACCCTTCCAATACAATCCAAGCATGAATGGAGCAAGGAAAGCGCCTGCAAGCGCACCCCATGAGATACCCATAAGCTGAGCAATGAACTGAGGAGGATTGAGGGCTATCATAAGAGAGAGTGCAATGAAGAATACGATGAGTACTCGCATTACAACAACCTTGCGACGCTCCACTTTCTCTGCCACAACATCATCTATCTGACCTTCTGCAACCTCGCCTGCAACAGATTTCTTGTCACGATAAATAAGGTCAAGTGTCATGGTGGAAGATGACGTAAGCACAAGTCCTGCAAGGGTTGACATAGATGCAGAAAGCACCAAGAGAAGCACGAGGGCTATGAGGAAGTCAGGAAGTGTCTCAAGCATAGTTGGGACAATATTGTCATAGACAAACTTGCCCTTTTCCACACTGAATGCTGATGGCACGAAAAGTCGTCCGAAGCCTCCAAGGAAGTAGCAGCCTCCTGCCACGATGAGGGCAAAGATTGTGGAAATAATTGTGCCGCGCTTGATGGCAGATTCGTCAGTGATGCTATAGAACTTGCCCACCATCTGAGGTAGTCCCCATGTGCCAAGGGATGTGAGAATCACCACACCAAGAAGACTGAGAGGATTCGGTCCGAACCATGAAGCAAAGTCGCCAGCAGAGAAATTGGAATAAAGCTCAGCGCCCTTCTGCGAGAGATCATCTCCATTTGGGGTCAAAGCCGCCATTTTATGCACAGCTTCAACAAGGCCGCCCTGACTATTGAGCACAACAGCAATTACTGTTGTAATGCCAAAGAGCATGATGATGCCCTGAATGAAGTCATTGATAGCAGTCGCCTTATACCCTCCAAGAATCACATAAACAGCCGTCAAAGCAGCCATTGTCATTGCGCAGTATTCGTATGGCACACCAAAGCCCATTTCAAAGAGTTTGGAGATACCCATATAAACGCCTGCTGTATAAGGTATTAGAAACACGAAAGCAATGATGGATGCTGCAATGCGAAGTCCCTCGTCACCAAAACGAGTGCCAAAGAAATCAGGCATTGTGCGACTCTGTATATGCTGAGTCATTAGGCGTGTCCGCTTGCCAAGTATCATCCACGCAAGCAAAGAACCTATGAGTGCATTGCCCACGCCGATCCACGATGCAGACATACCATATTTCCATCCAAACTGTCCTGCATAGCCAACAAAAACAACGGCAGAAAAATAGCTTGTTCCGTATGCAAAGGCTGTAAGCCATCCGCCTACATTACGTCCTCCAAGAACAAATCCATCAACGGAATTTGCCTGCTTGCGTGAGTAGATACCCACACCCACCATAATCACGAGGAAGATTACAGTCAGAAGTATTTTGATTATCATGATTTTAACGTTTAGAGTTTGCTATTTTAATTAAACCTTATCTGCATCTGGCACTGAAGTCCATGATATGCGCCATGAACAAACTCACCGCCAGCGGTATAAGCACTCTTGTATGTGTAGTTCACCTGGAAACGACATTTCTTATAGAACCAATACTGAAGACCAGCAACAAACTTGTGCTGATCCATGTGAAGATCGGTATTGAAGTTAAAGAAGTCGTAGCTGGCAATAACATCAAGCTGTTTTGCTACAGGCACACTTCCTGTCACATAAGCACCGCGACTAATGGCTTTGCCATCCTTACCTTCAAGGTATTCACCATGGATGTTGATTGGCTTAGATTTCACATCGAAGCCAACACTGTAGCGATTACGCGTGTAGTCTTCGCCAACAGCAATGTCTGGGTTGTAGAGTGATGTTGCAATAGCATGGCCACGGCCAATCTGACCCGTAGCTATGAGGTTAAGTCCCTGCACTGGCTTATATTCTAAACGGCCAATGAAGTCCTTTTCGTTATTTCCATCTTTCTTGTTGATTCCCTGACCGTTCATCACATCAATCTCATAGCGGAGCTTGCCATCATTAGTCTGTCCGAAGAGAGAAAGACCAAGGTCACGACCATACTGAACACCAAGCAGAGGATCGCTGCCGCAACCAGTGAGGTATGTCACACCTTCCGAATAGACGTCAATGAGTTCTTGTGATGTAGGAGAAAGGGGATTCTCGTAGCTAAGTCCATTCTTGAACTGGCCAAGGCGAACGGTGAGAGCCTTATTGTTCGTTATGCGATAATCAGTGTAGTATTCCTGAACCACACTGCTGAAGTCATGCATAAAGAGGAATGACCAGCGATCTGTTATCTGAGCATTTGCCCAAAAAAGAACACGCTTTATTTCAAAGCTGTTTATATCCTTGCCACCCTTATGGTTGTAGAAAAAGCCACCCTGAGCATAGCCATGCAGCTGAATTCTTTTGGCAAGATCCTGAGTCCAATCAGGAGCGTTTGTCTGCATTGCCTGAAGAGCCGTGGCAAGAGTTGCATCAGACTCTGTTGCTTCCATTGTTTCTGTTTCTGATACTGCTGCATCGGTAATGATTTCATCCGACTGCTCTGCTCTCGCATGCACATACAACATACTGAAAAGCATGCTGAACATAAAAAATCTGAAAATCTTTCTCATGTGATTATAATTTTAATGGTTTTAAATTCGATATGCAAAAATACACCTTTTTAGTAAAAAAGTTTTTCATTTTTTCACACATTCTTTCTTTTTGTCTATGAAAAAGTTCATTTTATCCTTTTTTGCAACCAAGTAACCCGAAAAAAAGAAGAAAAGTGATTAACTTTGCACAAAAATCAGAACAAGATGAACAAAAGACTTTCCACACTACTATGCATGCTCACAATCTGTCTCAGCATGCTCGCAGCTTCTCCAGCAGGCCGCCTTTTCCACATTGAACGCAGCAAGAACAAGAACATCGTTTGCTATGATGTGCAGTTAAAGGGATCAACACTCAACATTGACAAACCGCTTGACAACTACTGGCTTCGCAACGAAACTGACGGAAGCCGCGAGGATCTCAGCTTCATCGAGAAAAAGATGGCATACGGATATAAAGTCGTCAGCAAAGGCAACAACGAAGCAAACGTGAAGCTCACAGCTTACGACAAGCAGAGCATCCGCATCTGTCAGCGCAACGGCAAATGGGTTGGTTTAGTGAAAATCAATGGCGAAGAATGCCAATTGACAAAGATTTACGTTCAGGCAAACCCAAAGAATTCTCTCAAAGTGCTCTACATCGAACTCACAGGCACATCTACTGCTAGCGGCAAGGTTGTTACACAGAGAATCGAGAACAATTAAATACACATATATAATATAAAGGAAAAATCTTCAAAATAGCCACAAATGACTTTACTTGAAAAACTGAACGAAACCGACCGCTTTGCAAAAAGCATTGGAGCACAGATCACAGAGATGCGCGAAGGCTATGCAAAGGCGGAGCTGACAGTAGAAGAACGTCATCTGAACGGTGGAGGCGTGTGCCAAGGAGGAGTGATGTACACTCTTGCCGACCTTGCTTTTGCTGGCGTGGCAAACTGTCATGGCACTCTCACATTAGGCATCAGCAATACCATAACTTTCTTGAAATCAGGTCAGCTTGGCGATCACATCATCGCTGAATGCACCGAAGTGCTGGATCATCGCAAGATGCCATACTGCGACATGAAAATCACCAACCAGAATGGTGATATTCTTGCCGTAATGACAGGACTTGCATACAGGATGAACCGTCCTTTCGAGTTCGATGCGCTCATGTAACTCATCTCCTCACAACCTCATACCCCCATACATAACCTCACAACCGAAAATTGAAAACTTTAATCGACGTCCACACCCATACTGTTGCCTCTGGACATGCTTTCAGCACTGTCAATGAGATGATTGCAGAGGCGCAGAATCATGGTCTTAAGATATTTGGCATTACGGAGCATGGGCCTGGCATTCCAGGAACATGCAATCCTATATATTTCCGAAACATGCATGTTATTCCGCGCCAGTACGGTGACATGCGTCTGCTGATGGGAGCAGAGGTCAACATTCTTGACTACAATGGAACCGTTGACCTTGACGAACCTGTTTATCACGCATGTATGGATCACGTTATTGCCGGACTTCATCTCCTCTGCTACAAGGATGGCACTCACAGTCAGAACACATCCGCATTGCTTGGAGCCATAGAGAATCCTTTTGTCAACATCATCTCACACCCATGTGACGGAACAGCCAGCAGCTTTGACATTGAAGCTGTAGTCATGGCGGCAAAGAAGCACAACACCCTGCTTGAACTCAATAGCAGTTCGCTCAATCCATCACGCAACAAGCACCTTGCTCCCCCAATGTTTGTAGAGATGCTGCAGCTTTGCAAGAAGCACGACACCCCAATCATTCTTGGTTCGGACGCGCACCACACATCCGCTATCTGCGATTATCGCTACGCCCTGCCCTTATTGGACGAGACGGATTTCCCAGAGGAATTGATAATTAACGATAAGCCAGAAATATTCTTGCAAATCATAAGTAAATAGCAACATTTCTCAACAATCATATAGATTAAGTAACAAAATGCACTGAATTCCCAACAATTTCAGTGCATTTTTTATTTTCTATACATAATTTTATATAAATTTGCAAGACAAAGTATAACAATATCTATAAAAATATCAATTCATGAAGAAAACTTTTACTTTAATTTTAGCATTGGTTGCTTCTATGTTTATTTGCAATCAAGCTTTTGCTGACGGCTATCACACCGTCACACTTCAGTCAGAAAAAGCTGACTGGCAATCCACAAGCCAAGAGTTCTCACTCAGCTCTATTGCTGAAGAACTCAACACAACAGCCGACGGCCTTCACTCAGCCATCTTGGAATGGGTAGGCGCAGGCTATGCTACCGACTTCTACACTCTCCTTGACCAGGCAGGCGAATGGAGCAGCTCAAGAGGTTCTGCAGGCGACGGAGCTTTCTACATTGACACTAACGGTGTGATGCAGGATGGCTGGGGATCAGCAGTTGCCTACGCTCGTCTCGACTATGATGAGGAGAATCTCTACATCACTATCGGTCAGACTCCATCAGCTGCTAACGGCGACCAGATCAAGTGTATGGTTTCCCTCTTCTACAACGAGCAGCGAGTTACTTTCAACGTAACAATGGACATTAAGGCACCTGACGGTCCTGATGTTGAGCAGGTTACAAAGATTGCAGACCTTGACGTTGTTGAGCACATCACTTTCGAAGCCACTCAAGAGCCAAACAACGACTGGGCATCAACTGATTACAGCGTTCCAACCGAAGGCATCGCTTCAAAGCTTGGCATTGACAACGAAACACTCGTTAAGTACTTCAAGGCAACTCTCTACGCAAAGAAATACGACGGTTTGACAGAAAACTGGAGCGAAGACCTCACAAACGAGTTCACAGCAACTCCATCACCAGGCTTCTGGTTCAGCGGCGGTGTTTTCCTCAACGAGAGCGAGGAGGAAAGCATGGAATTGACTCAGTCTCCTTATGCTGGCAGCAACAAATTCTGGGTTGCAGGCATTGACTTCGATCCTGAAGCTGATGCTGTAAACGTAGGCATTGGCCAGTACCCTGATGCATGGAAGCTTGGCGAGTGCCGCACTGCCGACCTCTACATTGTATATGGCAAGAAAGCTTACATCATCACATTCAAGATTACTGTTGACGTAGCCGACCTTGACCCAATCACAAACTACACAAAGGTTGGCGGCGAGCAGGTTGTTATCGACCGTGACCCACGCAACGGCTGGGATGTCCTTGACGAGCACATCTTCAGCATGGACAATGTTATCAAGGCATTTGCAGAAGCTGGCATGGAAGTAACTAAGGACGACCTCGTTCTCTCAGGTATTGACAAGTACGAAAGCGTTACAACTAATTATACTGCTGATGCTCCAGGTTTCTGGCTCTCATCAGAAGGCAAGGTTCAGTATTACTCTGACGGCGGCAAGGCATACTTCGTTGATTACTTCACAGGAGAAGAAGGCGACACACTTGCTGTAGGCAACATGCCTGGTCAGTTTGATGGCGGCGAGATTCTCGGAGGAAGCCTTTACCTCATCAGCGGTGACAAGTATTATGAGTTTGAGATGACTGTGAACATCGCTAAGCCATCATACACACTCGAAACTTGCGAAATCATCGAAAAGGACATCACAGTTCAGGTTATTCCATCAAGCAGCGCATGGCAGATGGATCAGACTACAGACATGACTGCTATTGAAGAGATTCTTGGCACATCAAGCGCTGTGCTCTATGGTGTTACAGATGCTGGCGCAATCACCAATGCATACTCTGTAAGCGAAGCTACAACATACGGCGGCGGCGGTTTCTGGATGTCACCAGAGGACGAGGCACACAATGCATACGCAGCAGGCTATAGCGGCACAGGCGCATTCGCAATGTGGTACTACGAAAGCGAGATCAAGTGGTTCAACGTTCCTGGATTCCGCAACGCAGGCGAAGAGACATACAGCACATTCTACTTCGCTAACCTTTGGGATGGAAAAGCTGTTAAGATGAACCTCACTCTCAAGTTCGTTGACAAGGTAACAGAGATTAAGGCTGCAGGCGAAGAGGACGTTCCTGTTGCTGCTCGCGACGAGGAAAACAAGGACTATGCTGAAGTTGCCATCAATATGGAAGCATGCTGCAAGGCTCTCGGATGCACAGAAGAGCAGTTCGCAGAAAATGGCAAATGGGCAGTAATGACAGCGGAAGGCGAGATGTTCTCAGACGACTTCGACGAAATCTATGGTTATTCACTCGATGCAAACGGCTTTGCAGCAGACTTCGCAGAAGCATCTGTAATGGTTGGTTACTTCGACGGTACTATCCGTTCATGGGTAATCAACGATGCTGACATTGACAATCAGTACAAGGTGAACCTCTATGCACAGTACGGAACAAAGACATACGTATTCCACATCATTGTCAACGCTCCAACAGCCATCAGCAGCATCAATGCAGCAAACGCAAAAACAGGAAAGATCTACGATCTCTCAGGTCGTTGCATCAGCAACCCAGCAAAGGGCATCTACATCCAGGATGGCAAAAAGTACATTCGTTAACACAAAATGCACTAAACAATAGGAAAAACGCTGGCAGAAAGATACGTTTCTGTCAGCGTTTTACTTATTATGCAAAAAAAACTGCCAAAAGTTTTGTGTAATAGGAAAAAAGTCGTACCTTTGCACTCGCAAAACGGGAAAACCTATTGCAAAAAGACAAATCAAGGTGTTGGTGCCATAGCTCAGTTGGTAGAGCATCGGACTGAAAATCCGTGTGTCCCCGGTTCGAATCCTGGTGGTACCACA
>JAGHUI010000094.1 GCA_018064885.1 Candidatus Minthosoma equi
ATATATCTGCTTTCCATTGCCATCTGATTCTTCTTTTGATGCAAAAGTACAATATTTTTTTATTTCCTCCAAAACTTTGATATTGTTTTTCTTAAAATGCGAAGAATTATTTTGTTTTTCATTTTGAGACAATATCGTAATTTTTCTCCCCTCTATCCATTGCAATGTGAGATATAAGATGTATATTTGCAAAGGAAATACTTTAACTGATTCGTATGAAGAACCTCAAAAGGGAAATATTGCTATGCATGCCTGCCAGTATGGATGTGCAGACGCACAAGTACAATGGCAAGGAGCTTGACCTTATGCATGGCTTGAACGAGTATGATTATGGTGCTCGTCAGTATGACCCTGCTATCGCTCAGTTTACAACTGTTGATCCTTTATGTGAGAAGTACTATCACATCAGTCCTTATGCGTATTGTGGAGGCAATCCTGTGAATAGGGTGGATCCTGATGGGAAGGATTGGTACAAAGTCAGGGCAACAGGACAGTATGTATATGACAAATCTTTAAATTCCAGTAATTTTACGACAAAATATGGATGGAAAAACTATATGTATATTGGTAAGAATGCAGAAACTCCGAATGGTAGGTATTTAAGCCTCTTCGGTGAAAATATGGATGCTTCAAGTAGTCATGCTCAACTATATAAACATATTGAAAATGCTTTCGTTAATTATGAAAATGTTAGAAATGGTAAGGGGGCATACGACTCAGAAGATTTTAATATAGGGAAAAAATATAAAGAAGATTTATATGCAAATAATTACAATGTTTATCCGATGGAATATGAAGGAGCAAAAGTAAGATATACTGTGCTACGATCCGATACGAAGACTAATAACATGATTGGATATGTGGAAACATTCATGAAAAAAGTTGATGAAAAAAACAATCTCCCTTCTGGTGTTATAATTGCTATAAAGCCTGTACGCCAAGGAAGTGAGGGTTCCACAATCGTTAGAATAACATTTGAAGATATAATTAAGGCTCAAGCATTTCTTGATAAATATAATCAGGAATTTGGAACAAACATAAGAATTACAAAATATGAAAACTCATATAAATAGAATATTGTCTATCTTCTTTTGCTCAATACTATTCATTTCATGCGGCAAAACACATCAGTATGTTGTACAAGACGATTTGTTTGATTCGTTCTACTTTAATAAACTGCGCTACCCTTATTCTATTGACGAGGTGTTGCAAATGTATCATGATGGGGTGTACAATAAATTGTATTGTGAGATGGATGATTCCATGGCTGTTGAAATCATTATGAACAGAGCTGAGCAAGGAGATTCATCTTTGGTGTATAGAATAGAAGACGAGGGAAGTGAACTTGATCATGGAGTTTCATCGTGGATGTATGTCTCAGACGGAATGGAATACTTGGAGTTTTACATGTTTCTTAAAAAGAACAAAGAGCACTTACATTATCAAACAACACGAAACTGTATAGAGCTAACTGTACCCGACGAGCAATCGGGCTATAAAACATATACAATTCCTATGCGCGACTTTATAAAAGAGGTGAATTTAGAGTATTCGCATAGGTATCATAATGTGAAACTTAACTCATATTTTTATGACACTATTGATGACATAGAAAATCCTTTAACACTAAATGATGAGGATTTGGATCAATGGGAAGACATTATAAAAAACAAAAGCCTTTGCTGCTTTTATTGTGGTAGAGCTTTGTCTGGAGAGAGACAAAGCAAGCGTTCAAGACAGTTTGAATGCATGATGGTTGAGTATTGCGGAGATGAGGTTTATATAATCGACCCAAAATTCAAATACAAGAAATACAAAATGTATCTGGATAATATTTTGCCGCCCATAAAAGATTTTCTCAAAACAAGAAGGCATATAAAAAGAATAACTTTCCCTTTGTTTGTTCAAAAATAGGCTGGGTTCGTTGGATATGGGATGCAAGGGGACGTTTCCTCTTGTGAAGTCAAACGTCTCTTGCATCTTTCAAAGACTTTATAAAGTTTAATAGTATGAAGAAATTTATCGTCATAATATCAACTAAAATGAAAAAAGACTCTTTTTTTACTTTTAACAATCCTCTTCGCCATTACTGCTAATGCGTAGGATGAGGTGGTAGGAACAACATTCATTCAGCCTACCGTTGGTTTGACTGATGATTATGGTCCTCGCGACAATATGAGTTCCAACTTGCATTCCTCAAATCTGACCATGTCTGCCATCACCATCGGATACAGGTTTAACTTTAAGAATCATTAAAGCAGAATGCTCGCTGACATATTTGCTTTGCCAGCAAGCTGTGAGTTCATACAGTCAGAGGCTGTGTTCATACATTGAGGCTGTTTGTTTTGTTGTGATGTGAAATAAAGATGCTAATTTTGCAGCATAAAACAAAAATTAAAGACAAACAGAAAATGGATAAAGGTAAATGGAACATAGTACTTGGTTCTTGGTACATGTTGCTCGTCGCATTGATGAGTGTGAATTGCAGTTCTTGCAAGAGTGATGCATCTGACGAAATGTTTGCTAATCTTGGCAAAGAGGAGAAGGTGGATATTTCGGATATCATTGACATTTATAAAAAATGTGCAGAAGGGCATTCTGATTCGTTTGACTACCAAGATGTGCTTTTCAAGGGATGTGAAGAACTGCATGGGGATGATATGTATGTTTTTCAAGCTGATGCTGATTATCTGCTTAAGTTGCCTGAGTTTGATAGCACGGACAATGAAGAGATTAAAAAGTTCGTTGACTGGTACAATTGCGGCATTATTCTCAATAACATGAATAGTGACTTGGAATTAGGTTGGCGTGAGATTTGTTCTTCTGCCGATGTGGAAGATGCCGTACGTAAATATGACACCAAGCAATTCTATTCTGATGGCATGCGCTCTATGATGACAGGCATGCAGAGGAAGATCATGGATAAAGCAAATGAGGGAGAGGACAGCATCTTTAGCGAATCTATCACAGAGTATATGTTTGAAGTCATGGCTGATGCAGAAGAGTATGTGCCATTTGATTATGTGACTGATTCTGCTGCTGTTGCTATGCTCATTGAACAGGCGGATAGTGTGAAGAGATGTTACTGCCGTGAGAAAATAGACAGTTTGTGGAATAAGGGTGCTAAGGAAGATGAATGTGTCAGCATTTTCCTTAATGCAATACAGGAAGCGGCATCCTTTGACGAACAATGCGCCTTGTTGTGCGGATGGGCAAACAACGAAAATTCGGATTATGTGCAAGATGCATGGATTCCTGCCGTTGCATACAGATTGATGTGTGCTGACAAATATTCTCCTTTCCTGGAAATGGTATGGGGTATATGGCGATGCACTTATCAGAAGGCGTATGGAGGAATGTCCAGAGATTCGTCCATTCCTAATGAGGCATATAATCTTATGAGAAGGAGAGTGTTCACAACAGCTCTTCGCTATGTGGCAGAAAATCCTGCAGACCAGTATGCGAGATTCATGATGCTGGACATAGTCGGCGATCCTAACCTGAACAGATTTGGGGAGTTCATGTTTGGCAATCAGACACCGATAGAGGAAATGAAATATATGTATGAAAGATTGCGCCATCTTTTTAATTCGGGAAACAATGGCTCCGAATCGGAAGACTTAGACGAATGATAACTGTTAATATTTAAGCGTTTAGTGGGGAAAAACAGGTCTGGCAGATATAAAATGCTGGAAAAGATTTGTTAATCCCTATTTTTTAGCCTAACTTTGGACTCTTAATTTGTGATAAGAGTTGATTTTAGTAATAGGTTGTCATGCAGATTCCGCTGATAATAAGCAATACGACAGACCTTCTGCGCATCATGCCCGACGATATTCTATGCGTGGAGGCAGAAGGCAATTACTCCAAGGTGTATTCCATCGATGGAGATGCTGTGCTTGTGTCCTTCCAGTTGGGACAGGTGGAAAATAAGATGGCAACCCAACTTGGCAGCAATGCTACCGATTTCATTCGTGTGGGCCGCGGAGTGATTATCAATCGCAACTACATATTCTCCATCAGTCTGGGACGTGCGCAGATCGCTCTCAAGGCTCCCCGAGGCAAGAAGCATACGATAGAAGCTTCGAGAGAATCGCTCAAAGTCTTGAAACAGTTGGTGGATCAGTCATTAGAAGAAAGGAGTGAACAATGAACGAGCATAAGGATTTTTACGACAATATCTCCGACAACGAGATTCGTGTGATAGGCTCGCACCTGAGTCAGTCGCCTGATGGCGCCAAACCCTCAGAAAAGAATGCGCCATCGGGCAAGCAGCGGCAATGGTGGTGGTGGGCGATTCTCGCCGCAATAGTCGTGGCAACGGCTTGCACAGTCCTGTGCATGCTGCTGATGGGAAAGGATGCTCCAGACGAAGAGCCAGCCGCCGACGTGTCCCAGTCGTACGAGACGGTTGCGATTGATTCTCTTGTAATGACACACGAAGACGCTCCTGCATATTGCGAAGAGAGAAACGATACGGTGAACGATATTATCCTCCACATTGTCACTCCGTTAGGCTGTGCCCCTAAGCTGCATTTAGGCAGATTGCCAGAGAACGACACCACCATGATAATGGCAGTGCAAGCAGCCGACGTTCGTGGTGACAATGGCGAAATAGCAGGCGCATACATATACGAAGGCGAACTGAAATCGAAAGGAAAGTCAAAACTCGGCTTCTGCGCAATAGTAGGCAATGAGATAACGCTTGGCAGACAAGCAGAAACACCGCTCTTCGAACGAGCGATAGAAGAAAACGGCTACTTCTTCCGTCAGTACTCCCTCGTCAACGAAGGCAAGATGATAGACATCAAGCCAAAAGGCAAGTCACTCAGAAGAGCACTATGCTGCTACGAAGGCAGAATTGTGATAATAGAAACAGCCGAAAGAGAATCCTACCACGACTTCTCGCAAGCCCTTGCCGACCTCGGAGTAGAAGAAGCCCTATCCCTCGTTGGCGGCGAAGCCCAATTCCACTACACCACAGCCGACGGCACGAACCACAGAATAGGTACAGACGTTTCTGACAGATATGAGAACGTGAACTACATCGTGTGGAGATAGATAACATCTCTTTTTTACATCGGGAGAATTATTTTTTTTCCATTGTTGATATAGATGCCGTGAGATGGGTTAACCACCTCACGACCAGAAAGATCATAGTATGATGAATTGCCATTCGGGAATGTAATGCCTGCACTCAGCGCATCGATGGATGTGGGAGTGCTCTCTATCTGAATGCCCAGCTCAGCTATTGAAGTCCATGCTCTGCCGTTGACCTCCGACTTTGCTACGAACTTGATGTAGCGACCCTCCTTCGCCCTTGCCAGCTTAGCAATCTGCATTGTTCTGTCCTTGGTGAATGAGCCAGAAACAACAGGAGAGCCCCATGTCTTGCCATCTGTGGAGAGATAGATTTCGTAGTCCTTAACCATTCCGTTTTCAGAACCGTCCTGACGTGGCAGGTAGGTGAAGGCAGTAACCTTGTATGATTTCACCATATCTATCACGAGAGTGTGAGGGCATGCAGGTTCGCTGCCAGAATACTCTGTGTGCCAGAAAGTTGAATTGTTATTGTCAAACACCTTCGCAGCCTCGTTGCCACCATGCTGGCTGTCCACGCTGACAACCTTCCATGAAGCACGATTGACAAAAGCATCCAGCGTGTAGCTTACCTCCAGGCTTGGAAGGAGGTCGGCAGCCTCGCAATATGCTTTTATCTCGCATGCAGAACTGTTGGCAAAGGCAGATACATATTTCTTATATTCACCGCCGTCAATGCTGTAGTATATTGTGGCATTCTTTGTGGCAGTAGTCATCTTGACAGCACCGTTTGCCTGACGCTGTACGTTCACAGGCTGAGCAACAGGCATAGCTACTCTTGCAGCCTTAGCAATGTCGGTATCCTTCGTCACAGGCATGATGAAGAAGCGGAAAGGAGTATTGGCAGCCTTAAGCTCATATTTGTCAAGCACATCAGGACCGCAGCTGTTATTGCCGATACCGCGAGTCGCCGCATCAAGATTGACGATTGTCTGAGCGCATTTCTTGAATTGTGTAGGATGCTTGGCACGAGTGCTGCCATTAGTGTAATTGTCCTCTGGACGGAAATGGACAGCCGAACCTGCCATCTGGTCAGGACAGGAGAACAGCAAGCCATCGCCAGCATCATTCCTCAAAGCCATCCAGCGCACCTCCTGCTTTGTTCCATGTTCCTGAGGCTTCACGTAGTTCTCATACTGATCTGTGACCGTGCTGCTGTATATGCCAGGGAAACAAGCCTCCTTGCGGTCACGATAGTTGTCCCAAGGACCGCGTCCGAACCAGCTGAACTGCTCCATGCCCGAAGGCATCTCAATGCGAAAACCAAGCTTTGGAATGATAACGCCATTGCATGAAGGTCGAATGAAGGAATTGACCATCACCGTACCGTCAGCACATACGATGAAGTTAAGATCTACATTGAATATTGCTGAAGAAGAGCCAGTATGAGTGGAAGCGAACGTGAGGCTCACAGTCTTTCCGTCCTCACTCTTTGTGAATGAGGCAGATGTACCCTTAATAGTCAGCTTGCGCAACCCCATGTTGTCCCAAGTGCCAGTCTTTGAGCCATCATTGTCGGTAGGCAGACGGAAAGCATTGAGACGCATAGCACCGTCAATTAGCTTTGTGCCGTTGTAAGTGTATTCGCTGATAGTGCCCAAAGTCTTTGAGAACTTCATTGTGAAATTGTTGCCTTCAAGAGTGATTGCCTGAGCATCATCTGTCACATTGATAGCATCGCAGCCATCTACCGCCTCTGCAACATTGAAATTGTCGGCAGCAGGAGTCTTTATCGCCACCTTCTCCTCGGCAACAATATACCCCTTCTCAGCCCAAGGCGTGTCATCCTTCTGGGCAGCATAGAAGCGGACGAACATCTCCTGATCCCAGTCGCAATCCATAGCGAACACCCCTGTCTCAAGCGAAACCGTTGTGCTGTCGCCAGCAGCCACCACAGCATCAATGCTGCCTTTGTCAATCACCTCGCCATTCTCCCACATTATCTCATAGAAGATGTCGTATGCAGAACTTGGCAGGAAACCTTGCTTATTCTTCAGGAGGAAAGACACCGCCCTGTCCGTAGCCTTAACTTTCTTGAACTCCAAAGGCTGATAAATCTTCTTTGTGTTATAGGACTTTGCTGTCAAACTCCAGTCAGGCTTAACAAGACCGTTGATGCAGAAATTGCCGTCATTAGGATTGTCGCCAAAATCACCGCCGTATGCAAAGTATTCCTTACCTGTAGCATCCTTGGCAAGCAAACCTTGATCCTTGAAGTCCCAGATGAACTCGCCTGTAAGTCGAGGATATTTCTCATAAAGATCAAAGTACTCGCGAACATTACCCATAGAGTTGCCCATAGAATGACTATTCTCGCATACGATGTAAGGCTTGTTCTGCTGAGCCATCCATTCCACCTGACCAAGTCCTGGGTACATGTTGCTGTTCAGGTCGGCATAATCGCTATTGCCCTCATAGTGAGTAGGACGAGTCTTGTCCAGAGCCTTCACGGCATTAGCAACATATTGGAAATTATTGCCATTGCCCGATTCATTCCCGAACGACCAGATGCAGATTGAAGGGTGGTTGCGATGCCATTTAATTTGATTCTCTGAACGCTCCACCATAGCAGGACGGAATGTGGCAACAGAAGAAAGCTTCATGGCAGCATGACACTCCACGTCTGCCTCGGCTATGAGATAGAAACCATACTTATCGCAAAGGTCGTAGAACACAGGATCATTAGGATAGTGACTCGTGCGGATAGCATTGATGTTCAGACGTTTCATTGTGAGAAGATCCTGTTCTATCTCCCTGTCTGAAATAGCACGACCATTCTCAGCGCTGAAATCGTGACGGTTTACACCATGGAAGATGACATGCTTGCCGTTGATGAGCAGTATGCCGTTGCTGATGCTGATTTCGCGGAAACCAACCTTGCCTCCACGAATGTCAACAGCCTTGCCGTCCTTATCGTAAAGTGTGAGGATGAGATCGTAAAGATCAGGTGTCTCGGCACTCCATTTCTTCGGATTTTCCACATTCATATCTATAGACAGGTTATTAGAAGAAGTCACGTCTTTCGAAGCAGAAGCAATGAGCGTGCCATTTTCCTCAATGCGAGCTTCAACCCTGCCGCCAGCCATGCCTTCATAATTGGAGAGAGCAACCTTTACGTTAGCCTTTGCATTGACGTACTGAGCATCGAGGTCGGTAGTGAAGAAATAGTCGCGAATCTGACTCTTTGGCGCAGCCCACAAGAAGCAATGACGCTGAATGCCAGTCAGTCGCCAGTAGTCCTGACATTCAAGGAATGAACCGCTTGTGAAGCGATAAACCTGCAAGGCGATTGTATTCTCACCTTCCACAAGATAAGGAGTGATATTAAACTCAGAAGGCACATAAGAATCCTCGCTGTAGCCGATGCGCTCACCATTTATCCAGATATAATATCCATGACCAACACCATTGAAGCGCACATATACATCACGTCCAGCCCATTCGTCAGGAACGGTGAACGTTTTTCGATAGGTACCCACAGGATTAGGCATGTTGCTGTTGTACTGAAACCATCCTGGACGATCAGCCATAACGCTGTATGTCGATTCATTGTAAGAGAAAGGATAGGCAACATTGCAATACAGAGGCTTATCCCAGTTCTTGTTATTGTGCAAGCCCCACACCTGCCAGCTTGAAGGCACATCAATGTCTGTCCAAGAAGCATCGTTGAAATCCTTTGCACACATCGTTTTCAATGCTTGTGAAGGATTCTTCACCCAGAAAAACTTCCATTTTCCATCCAACGATTTGTAATAAGGCGAAGCCGTGATGTCGTTAGCAGCCACATCTGCAGCCTTGGCAAAAGGAATAGAAATAGTGTGAGCTTCCTCACGGTTGACACTCGTAATCTTAGGGTTATCCCATTCAGTGCCAGTAGTCTGTGCATTTGCAACAAGGGCAAAAAGACTAGATAATATAAGTAAAGATTGTTTGAACATAATGTTTATCAGCGTCCTACTTTTGAGGACAATTATTTTATAAATATCTTTTTATTATTATTAATGAACAAACCCTTTTGTGGATTTGCCACCTCACGACCAGAAAGGTCGTAGAAAGTGTTTGATTTGCCATGTAATGTTGCTGCCTGTGAAGCAGGAACAGATTCGATGGCAGTAATTACTGTTCTGTCTGTCGTGCCAATCTTCTGAACTGTCATGCAATCAATGCTTGGCATCCATCCCGATTTCGTGTAAAGACGCACTACATTCTCACCTGGTTCGAGAACAACCTTTACCGTTTTTGTGCCTACTGTGCTCCAGCTGCCAGAATTGCATGAGATGGTCTTAATATCCTTTCCATTCACGCTGAGAGTCATATTGCGGCTTTCGCCTGACACATATTTTATATTAAGTGAATACTCACCGCCCTCATTGCTGAACACATTTCTCCACTGCAGGTCGTTAGTAGCTTTCTGTCCCAGCCATCCTGCTACCATGCCACCAGATGCAGAACTGTTGCTTTCGTAGATGGCTGTCTGCCGTGCCTGATTGTTGAATATTTCTTGATATTCACTAAGATAAGCTGTCTCTCCTTCATAAATCATACGTTCATAACGCTTTTCCGCTTCTAGGCGATAAATACGTGTGCCATGAGCAGGAACATTCACAGAAAGTGACTCTGTCATATCTTCAAGCTCCTTGCGGGCAAAAAGGTCACGCACTTTAACAACACCTCCAAGATCGACATCGGCAAATTTGATGCTCATATCCACTGCAGCATCCGACGGATTGTAGAGAGCTACGGCTCGAACATTGCCGTTCAAATTCTCTATATCTTTAGCAAGAACGTAAGTGTCGCCCTTGTGTTGAACTACGTATGCCTGAATGCAGAGCACATCCTGATTGAGTGCAATGAGATCCTTGTTCTTCAGAAGAGTGAGAGTAACAGCATCCAGCGTTTCCAAATTGCATCCAATGAGCAGCGGACTTGCCATGATGCACCACATGCCGAAATGCGTCTTATCTTCTTCCTTGCCAATGCCGCGTCCAACCTCCAGCATATCCATATCATTGTAATGGCCGTCGTAGCAATATGCCGATAGATAAAGATTCTGCTGAATGATATCCTTGATTGACCCCCACGAAGCATTGATGTCGCCAGTTGTGCGCCAGCTTGTTGCAATGTCGTGAACCCAGTTGCCAGGATAATCCCAGCGGCATACGTTAAGTCTTACATCCGTTCTGCCTGTATTTTCTATAGCCTTGGCAATCTCCTTGTAGCGGGTCTCAGCATCAAGATTCAATTTCTGACTGTTATGATAATCCACACCACCGCAGAAATCCACCTTGATGAAGTCAAATCCCATATCTTTGAAGAAGAAATCACAGTCGCGCTGATCATAGCCATACAGCCCGACATCGTGAGCAATAGTGTCGCCGCCATGATAATTGCCACAGGTGTTGCGACCGCCATCGGAATAGATTCCAGCCTTCTCGCCCATGCGATGAATATAGTCAACAACAGGTTTCAAACCATTAGGAAAGCGAGTCTTATGAATCTTCAGTTCTCCTGTACTCTTATCGCGACCGCCGAAATAACCATCGTCAATATTTATATGATCATACCCCACTTGCAGCAACCCTTTGCTTCGCAGAGCCATCGCCTGATTTCTGATGGTAGTTTCGCTGATGTTGATGCCGAAAGTGTTCCATGAACTCCATCCCATGGTAGGTTTGTCTTGGGCATCAGCAGCAAGAGCAAACAGACAGGATAAAATAAGTAAAGATTGTTTGAACATAATGTTTATAATGTTAGCGCACAATAACCTTTTTGTGATTGTTTATGTAAATACCCTTTTGTGGATTTGCCACCTCACGACCAGAAAGGTCGTAGTATGGTACATTATCGCAACTAGAATTAATCTGTACTGCATCAATGCTTGTAGGTGTTGAGCCGTCATTGCTGAGAAACACATCCTTCAAGTAAATAGCCGACGTGCCATCGGTGGAGAAAGCTATGATGCCGATGTGTGATGGATCAAGCTTTGTACCGTTGGCAGTAACCATATTGTCAAGATCGATAACAACAGATTTCTGATTTTTCAAAGGAACGACATAAGGTTCAACCCAGATGCTGCTGCCGTCATAGATGCGAATTTCAGCATTGCAACTGCAAGAACGCAAAAGATTAACAACTAAATACTTGCATGCAGACACATCCCAAGGCGAAGGATACATCCATCCGGCAATGCCTTTGGCAGATGTCGTCAGCGACTTTATATTTGGCGTGAACTTACCCTCGCCAGCAATAGATGCATTGAACTTGTCTGTTGTGAAAGGGAAACCATCCCATTGTTCTACATCGCCATCGTCAGGAAGCGATTGTGCAGCATCAAGCTCGGCAAAATAGTCAGCAGGAGCAGTAGGCTCTGTGGTGAACCAGTCAATATCCACATGGCCTCCTGTTGCTTTTGTAGAATAGTTAAACAGATAATAGCGCTGACCCACAAAATGATCGAGGGTGTAATTCATGGTCATTGACACTCCAAACTTGACGAACCCAGATGTAGAATTATAACTATAGAGATAGTTGCACGTTCTGTTGCCAAAGTTAGACACTGCACGAAGATAAACTATGTCTTCTGTGAGTTCCTTGCCTGTCTTCTCCTCAATCACTTTAGGATTCTGGCCATCAAAAGAGCACAATTGACTAAAAAGATACTTTTTGCCATCCTTCATTTTCACACCGATATACGAATATGGATTCTGAACCACGGCAAGACCTGCAATGTCCCCATCCTTCATTCCCGAAACATCAAATTTCACAGTTCCGTAGTTAGGCAGCCATTTGCTGCTTTCCGTTCCGTTAGGAGAATAGCCCAATATGCGCTGTGTGAGCGAACCGCGAGCCCGCATTAAATTGTCAGTTACGGTGCAGGAATAAAGGCGCATCCATCCAGGGCGCTGTGTTAGGGACCATGCCATGCTTTGCGGATTGTGGTTCCATTCCCATTGCAATCCAAGTTTGTCGCTGCAGAATGCATCGTTAGTGGGAAGATATGTGACAGGGTATTCTCCGCCAACATCAGGTTTTTTGTACCTCGCGCCGTTGTTGCTCACATCACGACCGTTATTGCCGATTACAGGCCAGCCGTTTTTCCATTTTACAGGTTCAAGATATGGCACGCGACCTATAGCACCTGCATCTTTGAAGAGAATTGTCCACCATTCGCCAGAAGGCGTGTCAACCAAACCACCCTGATGTATGGCATCACCTTGGAAGAGAGTGTAAGGCACTTCCTCGTATGGTCCCATAGGATTCTTACTGCGATAAATCGTCTGTCCTTTCCAATAACCACCTGTAGTTACATATATATAATAGTAATCTCCAATATGGTACATGTGGCTGCCTTCATATCCGTCCTTGTCCTTGACCACTTGAGTGCTGGAAATCTTACTTAATGTTTTTCCATTGAGTTTATTTACATATATGTTGCCGATGCCGCATGCCACATACACATATCCGTCGCCATTCTCTCCATCGTCGAACAGCCAGCCGGCATCATAGTAATGCTCTGGCCAATACTCCATTTTCCATTTGCCCTCAGGATCTGTAGCAGTCAAAAGAACATTCCGACCGCTGTCATAACCGTTTCTGCCATAGCTTATAAAATATATGTAGAATTTGCCGTTGTGATAGTTGAGAGATGAAGCCCACATGCCCTGAGCATAGTGCGAACCGCCATTTAGCAAATTGTATGCATCGTTGTCCTCTATTTGAGTGAGAGGGTTTGCACAATATTCCCAGTTAACCAGATCTTTAGATTTTAAGAGTGTGGCACCAGGGAAATGGTACATTGTAGTGCTGATTAGATAGTACGTGTCATCCACGCGGATAACATCACAGTCGGGGAAATCGCCATTCACTATAGGGTTGATATACGTGCCGTCTCCCTTGTCTGCAGTCCATTGGCGTTTGAAGTCTTGCGCCAATGATGACACGGAGATCATTGCTACTAATATTCCTACAACAATTCTGAGATAAAAGTGTTTCATGCAAATAAATAGGTGTTAAAATTCTTTTTGTATGCAAAGTTACTCAATACCCCCATATTCAACTTTTACTGGCGTTGCATTTATTGTTTGTGATGTTGTCTTGGGGGAATAATGGGGTATTTTTGATGTTTTTTTCTTGACGTTTTAAAATAATCTTCATAACTTTGCGAAAACTTAATAATTACGAAATAACTTTATCATTAAACTTAAAACCATGCGTTATACGGATTTGGGAAGGACAGGGATGAGAATTTCTCATCTGTGCTTCGGGGCTTCAAGCCTTGGCAGCGTGTTCCATGAGACAAAGGAGGCGGAAAGCATCAAGGCTGTGGAGGCTGCTGTGGAGGGTGGCATAAATTTCATTGATGTCAGTCCTTATTATGGTCATTACAAGGCTGAGACGGTGCTGGGCAAGGCTCTCAGGGTGTTGCCTCGCGAGAAGTATTTTCTCAGCACAAAGGTGGGGCGATACGGCAAGGATGGCGTGAACACTTGGGACTATTCTGCTAAGCGTGCTACAGAGAGTGTCTTTGAGAGCATGGAGCGGCTGGGCGTTGATTTCATTGATCTTATTAATGTTCACGACATTGAGTTTCAGGCTGCCTTGCCTGGAGGGTTGGAGAAGGTGTGCAACGAGACTTTGCCTGCTCTTGTGGAGCTGCGTGAAAAGGGCATAGTGGGACATGTGGGTATCACGGACTTGCAGTTGGAGAACCTTCGGTGGGTGATTGACCATTGCGCTGAGGGCACTGTGGAGAGTGTGCTGAACTTCTGCCACTATTGCCTAAACGACGATAAGCTTGCTGATTTCTTGGATTACTTTGAGAGCAAGGGCATTGGCATCGTGAACGCTTCGCCTCTCTCCATGGGATTGCTTAGTAAACGCGGAGTTCCTGACTGGCATCCTGCGCCAAAGCCATTGGTGGAGGCGTGCGCAAGGGCGGCTGAGCATTGCGAGAGCAAGGGCTACCCGATTGAGAAGCTTGCCATTCAGTATTCTGTGAGCAATCCTCGCATTGCAGGAACGCTGTTCTCGTCTGCCAATCCTGAGAACGTGAAGCGCAACATTGCTTGGGCTAATGAGGAGCCTGACTGGCAGCTTGTTGAGGAGGTACAAAGGATTATCGGTGATCAAAAGCGTGTGTCATGGGCAAACTCATAATCGATGCGCATACTCATCTGTGGCTGAAACAGGATACAAAGGTGGGTGGTAAGACTGTCCGCACTTGTGATGGCAACGGTTCTCGCAGCATTTTCATGGACGAGGAGGTGCAGATGCTGCCTCCATTCATGACGGATGGAAGGAATACGGCTGAGGTGTTCCTCTCCAACATGGATTATGCTCAGGTGGGCGGTGCTGTTGTTGTGCAGGAGGTTATCGACGGCAATCAGAACGAGTATCTCCTGCAGGTTCAGCAGCGTTATCCTGATAGGTTTTTCTGCATGGGCATGGCGTTCACGCTTGAAGAGGCTAAGACTGTGCTTACCAATGGCTTGAAGGGCATTGCCATTCCTGGGCATAGGGTTGCGGAACCGCTTCATAACCTTATGCCTGTGTTCAAGTTTATGGAGGCAAACGGAATGGTGCTTTCCATGTGTCTTGCCGATAGCGAGAGGCAGGTGGAGGAGATGAGGGAGGTTATTCAGGAGTGTCCCGACCTGAAGGTGGCAATAGGCCATTTCGGGTTTGTCACTACACCATCATTCAAGAGTCAGGTGATGCTGGCTCGCGAGGGAAGGAACGTGACGGTAGAGTCGGGCGGCATAACGTGGCTCTACAACAGCGAGTTCTATCCTTATCCATCGGCTGTGCGCAGCATCCGCGAGGCGGCAGACTGGGTGGGCATGGACAGGCTGATGTGGGGAAGCGACTATCCTCGCACTATAACGGCTATTACTTATAAGATGTCATACGATTTTATCTGCAAAAGCAAGGAACTCACTGAAGCTGAAAAGGCTATGTTCCTTGGCGAGAATGCTTGCAAGTTCTATGGCTTCAAGAATTTACCAGATTTACCATACATTAAAAATATGTCGGAATAATTGGAACGATAACGAAAACGATAACGAAAACAATGAAAGCAATACAAATATCTCATCAGCAAGAGCTGAACGTAATTGATCTTGATTCTCCTGCCGCTCCAAAGGCAGGGGAGGTGCTGCTGAAACTGCAATATGTGGGTTTCTGCGGTTCGGATATCAACACATTCATGGGACGCAACACAATGGCGCTCAATCCTGTTATTCCAGGTCATGAGGTGGGTGCTGTGATTGAGGCTGTGGGCAGCGATGTCCCTGATTCTCTTAAGCCAGGAATGAACGTTACATGCAATCCTTATACAAACTGCGGCAAGTGTGCATCATGCCGCAATGGCAGAGTGAATGCCTGTCAGCATAACGAGACGCTTGGCGTGCAACGCAATGGTGCAATGAAGGAGTACATAGTTTTGCCATGGCAGAAAATTATACCTGCTGTAAATCTCACCCCAAAGGAAATAGCACTTGTAGAACCTATGTCGGTAGGTTTCCATGCTGTGAGCCGCGCTGAGGTTACGGATAGCGATATTGTGATGGTAATAGGTTGTGGAATGGTGGGCATGGGCGCTATAGTTCGTTCGGTAACTCGCGGTGCAACGGTCATCGCTGCTGACATTGACGATGAGAAGCTGGCTCTGGCTCGACGAATGGGTGCTGCATACACCATAAACACAAAGACGGAGGATGTGCATGAGCGTCTTGCCAGCATGACAGAGGGATTCGGTCCTGATGTCATCATCGAGGCTGTGGGCAGTCCATTCACATATCAGATGGCGATAAATGAGGTGGCATTCACAGGTCGTGTGACTTGCATAGGGTATGCCAAGAGCGAAGTGACGTTCCAGACTAAGTATTTCGTTCAGAAGGAACTTGACATTCGCGGCAGCCGCAATGCTACTCCATCCGACTTCCGTGCAGTTATCCGATACATGGAGCGTGGCACTTGTCCTACGGAAGAGCTTATTACAAAAGTAATCCGTCCTGAAGAAGCTCTTGAGACCATGAAATGGTGGAGTGAGAATCCAGGAAAAGTATTCAGAATATTGGTTGAGTTTTAACTCCTAATTCCACATTCCTAATTCTTTATTATGATAGTAGAAAAAAAATACCTTCTGACCTTCATCCTCGTAACATCGCTTTTTGCGCTGTGGGGATTTGCCAACGATATCACCAACCCGATGGTGGCAGCTTTCCAGACGGTTATGGAGTTAAGTGCATCCAAAGCGTCTCTCATCCAGTTTGCATTCTATGGCGGATATGCTACGATGGCGGTTCCTGCTGCGCTTTTTATCCGTAAGTATTCGTACAAAAGTGGTGTCTTGCTGGGACTTGCTCTTTATGCTGTCGGTGCTTTTCTGTTCATTCCTGCAGCTATCTTCGAGCAGTTCAGTTTCTTCTGTATTTCTCTTTATATCCTTACCTTCGGACTTGCATTCCTTGAGACAACTGCCAATCCGTTCATTCTCTCGCTTGGCAGCAAAGAGACCAGCACTCGACGCTTGAATCTTGCTCAGGCTTTCAATCCTATGGGATCGCTATGCGGCATGGCGGTGGCATCTATGATTGTGCTGCCAAATCTTCTGTCTGATAAGCGTGATGCGGCAGGTAATATCATTTTCGACACACTCTCTACGGCAGAGAAGGCAGACATTCGCGTTCACGACCTTGCTGTCATTCGCGATCCATACGTGGCAATAGGTCTTGTTGTTGTATTGATGCTTGTTATCATTGCATTGACAAAGATGCCTAACACGGCAAGTGCTTCAAAGACAGTAAAATCCAGCGTGTCACTTCGCCATCTTTGTGCCAACAAAGTGTACCGTGAGGGTGTGTTTGCTCAGGTGGCATACGTTGCTGCACAGATCATGGTGTGGACATTCATCATCCAGTATGCCAATAATTTAGGCATTAACAAAGCAACGGCTCAGAACTACAACATCTTAGCCATGTCTATGTTCCTCTGTGCCCGATTCATCTCGACTTTCCTGATGCGTTACATCAATTCAAGAATGCTTCTGACAATCTTCGGCGTATGTGCTTCGCTCTGCACGCTGGGTGCAATTTCCATCGTTGGCATGGGCGGTCTGTACAGCCTTGTTGCTATCAGCTTCTTCATGAGTCTGATGTTCCCAACAATCTATGGCATTGCCCTTGAGAATGTGTCGGCAGAAGATTCCACTCTTGGTGCAGCCTTCCTTGTGATGGCTATTGTTGGCGGTGCTCTTATGCCACCTCTTCAGGGAATGATTATTGACCTTGGCACTGTTCTCGGTCATCCTGCTGTGAATGCAAGCTTCATCCTTCCATTCATCTGCTTCATCCTCATTGCCATCTATGGTTACAGGGCAAGCAAGGAACTGAAATAGAGTGAAAATTAGGAATTAGGAATGTGGAATTAGGAATTGTTTACTGCCATCCGAATGGCTAATTCCTAATTCCACATTCCTAATTCCTCCGTTGTGTCACATTGCTATTTCATCATCCACCAGTCCCAATTGAACAGGTTTTTCTTCTGTTGCTTGCCGCCCTTGAACACGAAGTAGAGGTCGTGTACGCCAGTAACCTTATCAAGATCGCAGGTGAATTCTTCGTATTTATCTTTTGTGGCTGGGATGGCAATGCCGCCAATCTTCTGACCGTCCACTGCATCGATGTGAAGTTCCATGATACCGCCGTAGAGGTGGCTGGCACAGGATGCTGTGAATTTCTTTGCGCCTTTCTTGAAGTCAACACCCTTTACAAGCAGATATTCGTCTTCGTCAATCTCTGTGACGAATGGGGTAGGGTTCCAAGGTCCTGATGGGTTCTCACGAGTAACCTTCAGTCCATATCCCCATGCCATTGTCTCTGCTTCCACCTTGCGGAATGGGTTGAATGGCTCTACCTGATTCAGTTCGCAATCGAGGAAGTATGGCAGTTCCTGGATAGTTCCATCAGCATTGTACTTCATCTCAGCTGCAGATACAGAACGGCGTTCTGCATGGCGGCTTGTAGAAAGGCGGAACACGTCGTAGTTCAGTCCGAAGCAGTATGACTTGCCTTTGTAGTCAATGATACCAGGATGATTGCCTCTGGTGCGGACGGTGTGGTTCATGATGTGTCCCTTGTATTCCCATGGTCCTGTTGGGCTGTCGCTCATGGCATAGCCGATGCCTTCTGGACAGCATGTTGATGCGAATGCAAGGTAGTACTTATTGCCATGCTTGTAGAACCATGGTCCTTCCTGATAGTCCTCGATATGAGGCATTTTCATTATCTCACCAGAATAGGAAATCATGTCCTTGTTGAGTTTCACGCAGTAGATGTTTGGATTGCCCCAGTACATGTATGCCTGACCGTCATCATCAATCCATACTGTTGGATCAATATCGTCCCAATGCTCTTTCTGCCATACGAGAGGTTCGCCAAGAGGATCTTTGTATGGACCGAAAGGAGAGTCTGCCACAAGCACGCCGATGCCGTGTCCGTGGATAGGGCAGTACATGTACCATTTCCCGTCACGTTCAATGACCTGCTCAGCCCATGCACCGTTGTTGCCTTTGTACCATTTGAAGTCTCTCAATGATGCCACTGCGCCATGATCCTGCCAGTTCACCATGTCGGTAGAGGTGTAGAGCAGCCAGTCCTTCATGTTGAAACCTTCGGAATCGTCCTCATCGTGAGTGGTGAAGAGATACACTACGCCATCATGCACGTATGGCGCTGGGTCGGCTGTGAACTTCGTTTGTACTAATGGCATGTTTAGTTTCTGCTCAGGAAGTGTCTGAGCCATAGATGACAATGCGCATGCTAAGGCGCATCCAATTGCTGTAATTCTTTTCATATAAATAGGTAATTGTTTTCTCAAAAGATTGTTTGCTTGCAAAGATAATATATTTTATTTTAATATATGTACGCGCACGTTGCTAATTTGTATGTTCTGGCGAACATGTAACATGACATAAAGTTATTGCAACAATAAAGAGCCGCTTTTACCAGAAAAATAACATACCTTTGTGCGCTCATTGTAATAGAACGGAAAACAAACATCAAAACCTATATGAATAAAAAACAGTTATTACTCGCCTTAGGAGTAGCTTTGGCAGGTACAGCTTCAGCTCAGCTTTCAAGCAATCCTGACAAGTTCTTGGGCAACATCACAACCTCATACAATGTGGATTATGGCAATGAGAAGTACTACACTCTCTGGAACCAGATCACTTGTGAGAATGAATCAAAATGGGCATCGGTTGAGGGCAATAACAATTCCTTCAACTGGGGTGGCAGCGACAATGCCTACAACTATGCCAAGAGTCATAATTTCCCTTTCAAGTTCCATGCCCTGGTATGGGGCGCTCAGTATCCGTCATGGCTGGAGAAGCAGACTCCTGAGCAGCGCTACAAGGAGATTGTGCAGTGGATGGATGCAGTGAAGAAGCACTACCCTGACCTTCAGCTTATTGATGTTGTGAACGAGGCTATCACAGGACATCAACCAGGTACTCCATACTTCATTGAGGCTCTTGGCGGCACAGGCAAAACTGGATATGACTGGCTCATTAAAGCGTTTGAGCTTGCCTACGAGCGCTGGCCTAATGCTATCCTTATCTACAACGATTTCAACACTTTCCAATGGAATACTGATCAGTACATCGACCTTGTGAAGACGCTTCGCGATGCTGGTGCGCCTATTGATGCCTACGGGTGTCAGTCGCACGACCTCACCGATTGCTCTCTCACCACTTTCAAAAATTCGATGACAAAGATCCAGAATGCGCTCAGGATACCTATGTACAGCACAGAGTATGACATCGATGCAGCAGACGACAATGCTCAGCTTCAGCGCTATAAGGAGCAGATTCCTTATATGTGGGAGCAGGATTATGTGGCAGGTGTCACTCTCTGGGGATACATACACGGTCGCACATGGGTGGACAACTCTGGCATTATCAAGAATGGCAAGGATCGTCCTGCCATGACTTGGCTTCGTGAATACATGAAGACCGATAAGGCTAAGAACGCCAAGAGCCCATTCCCTGGCATGAAGAAGGAGGCTTCTGTATATGTGAAGCCTGAGGCTCTCAATGTTGAGAAGGGCAATCCTTTCTCTGTTCTTGTTCGTGCCAAGATGAAGTCTAAGAGTATTGAGAAAGTGGATCTCTATGCCAAGGGTGCTCTTGTAGGTACATTGACGGAAGCGCCATACGAGTTCAGCGTTCAGTCTTCTACTACAGGAAAATGTGAGCTCAAGGCTGTGGTGACCACTACCGACGGTTCTTCATGGACACGCTATTCAGAGGTCACTGTTTGTACTCCTCGTGCTCCATATAAAAACACTCCAACAGATCTTCCTGGCATCCTTCAGTTAGAGAACTTCGACTCTGGTGCCGATGGTCTTGCATTCCATGACAACAACAGTCAGAAGCAGGGCGATGCTGCAAGCTACCGTTCCGATACTGGCGGCGTGGATGTCATCAAGTGCGGCACAGGATACGGCATTGGTTGGACAGAAGTTGGCGAATGGATGGAATATACCGTGAATGTCAAGGAGGCAGGACTCTATTCTTACGACATCAGCTATGCAGCTCCTGAGGATGGTGCAACAGTAAACATGGAACTTAGCAATGCTGATGGTCAGACTCTCCTCACAGAAAGCAATCTCCTGCTTGCCAAGACAGGTGACTGGAGTGCATACAAGACTTGCCACGGTCGTCTTCTCCTTCCTCTTGAAGAAGGTGAGCAGCGCATTCGCTTCAATATCAAGGCTGGCAATGGAACATACGTTGTAAATCTTGACAAGATAACTTTCAAGCGTGTAGAGATTAACGAAGAACTCAATATCACTATCTCTGCAGACGAGCCTAAGGGCATGGTTGGCAAGAAATCAACCATCAGCGTCGATGTGCCAGAAGACATAAACATTGCCAACGTGAAGGTCTATCAGAATGGCATTCTTTACAAGACTCTCACATCAGCTCCTTACCAGTTCACCTACACTCCAACAGTCAAGGGAACACAAACTTTCACAGCCATTGCGACAGATAGCGAAGGCAAGGAGTCTAAACTCGCAACGCTCAAATACGAGATTTCTCCAAAGCGTACTCCATACTCAGGAACTGCCATCAGCATCCCAGGTATCATCGAAGCTGAGAATTTTGACAAGGGTGAAGAAGGTTTCACTTTCCATGATTCTGACGATAACGATGAGGGCAAGGCAAACTATCGTTCCGACAATGCTGGTGTAGATATCAAGAAAGCAGCCAATGGCGGTTATGTTCTTGGCTGGACAGCAGTCAACGAATGGTATGAATATACTGTAAATGTCAAGGAAGCAGGCACATACACTTGCGAGGCAATATGCTCATCTGGTACAACAGGCTCAGGCTTCAATGTAGGTCTTGTGGATAATGGCAAGGTTACTAATCTCTGGAGAATAAGTGTTCCTCAAACAGGCAACAACAGCTGGGACACATATAAGACTGTCAAGTCAACCGTCCAGAAGGAACTCTCAGAAGGCATCCAGACGATCCGCATCACTATCTTCGGAGCAAACTGCGACATTGACAAGGTTGAACTCAAGTGCGTTGCCACAGGCATTGAGAATGTTGCCACTCTTGAACCATCATCCTACGATGTGTTCACAACGTCAGGCATCTACGTTGGCAGGATCGCTGCAACAAACAGCGCAGATATCCGCCAGCAGATTCTCCAGAAGACAAGCAAGACAGGTATCTACATAATAAAGAATAAAGTCAGCGGAACAGCTACAAAAATTGCTGTAAACAGATAATTCATAATCCGCAACTCAAACCTCACACTCCATAACAAAAAAGTGAGCAAGTCCGAAAACTTGCTCACTTTTTTTATTTCACCATCTTAATTGTGATGTCTCTGTCGTAAGGTATTGGTTTCACTCTGTATTCTTCAAGAACATAAACTGCGGTACAGCCAACGCCTGTTGTAGCATAATCAAGGTTGAGCGTGTAGCGATCTTTCTGTGGTTGAAGCTGATAAGTGAACTGGCTTTTTGTGAGATTGTCAGTTGAGAACTGATAAGCATTGAAATTAAAATGCTCGTTCATTGAAATCTCAACACCCTTGCCTGCCTTGTCAAGCAGCTGCAAATAGCGGATATCGGTGCGAAGAGCATGATCCTGTGGAAGGAGATAAGGCTCGTACATGTCGGCAACGCTCTTTGTCCATATACCAACAGGATATCCCGTCTTGCGGTCAGGGTAGTTCTCCTCAGGACCGCGTCCGTACCACTTCACGTTGTCAAACTCATTTGCCACAGATGTTGTCAAACCCACTCGTGGAAGAATCTCTGGCAGCTTGCCCTGAGGACTCAGGTGAGTATGAATCTTCACGGTGCCATCATCATAGAAATTATATGTGTAGTCAATAGAGTAGCCTGCCATGACGATGCCCTGAATGTATTTATCAAGATTGCCGTATGAGGATGTACCCACCTGAACAATCTGTCGCACCTTGACTGTTGTCTCATGCTGATTGTTTGTCATCTCAATGCTTGATGGACGAGTGGCAATCCTATCCAGTCCCTTTGAGAAGAATAGGGTAGAAACCATGTTGCCCCATCCCTCTGCATATCCGCCATTCACACGGAAAGCGTCCCATGAGTCAAACTCATTTGCCAATGGAGCGCGCCACAGGTTGAATGTCAGAGGAGCCTTGAGCACTTCCTTGCCGTTTACAGCAATCTGCTGCAAGTCGCCAGTCTCTTTGCTGATCACATAGCAGAATCCGTTGCCCTCAATCTTCACCTGCTTTTCATCCTCGGCAGCCTTCACGCTTGAAGCCGTGAGCTGGACAGCACTTGTTGGCACGTTCCATGATGTCAGTTCAAGCTGATTCCATGCGACCTCATGACCTGCCTTTGCCCAGATTTCATCCTTCTTCGTTTGTGAAGTAACCATAACTCGGTATTCCTTGCCTGGCACTATTGCTGGCTTATGATAAGGAATCTTCACCATCTGTTTCTGCTGTGGAAGTGTAGTGAACTGAATGTCACCTTCCTCTATCACTTCATCGTCTGCCATGAGTTTCCAATGTGAAGCAAACTGGCTCAAGTCTGTGAAGAACAATCTGTTTGTCACTTCTGCATCTCCTGTTTCTGCATTTACCAGACGGATGCTAAGAGGCTGTGTAGTCCATTTCATCTGGAGCATTTCTGGCTGAACGGTTCTGTCAGGCCAGATGCATCCGTATGTTCTCATGTTGCCTCCAATAGTAAAGAACTCACCCTCATCGCCATTGCCATCGAATGTCAGATACAGCACAGCATCAGCGGCATTGTTCTCTCCATCCTTCATGCATTTGTCGTATATAGCAACATTATCCATCTCAGCATCGGCAGTATATATTGTCTGTGGATCCTGAGCATGATTGCCTGCAAAGCGTCCTATGTTGATAGGGTAAGGGTAGTTAGTCAAGAAGCCTCTGTCCTTTGGCTGATTGTTGCGTCCGTTATTGCCGTTTGATGGGGCTGGCTCAGTAGATTCGCTGCCCATCTTCTTGCCATCAATAAACAGGCACATCTCCTTGCCATCCCAAGATGCTGTGACATGATGCCACTTGCCCACCCAGTTTTCTGGCAAATCAACATTCAGCGTATGCTTGATGCCCGTGTGGATATAGAACTGCAATTTGTCGCTGCCCTTCTGCACCACGCCAAACTGAGTGTTGCCCTTAGTGATGTAAGGAGCACCCTCATGCATTCCGCTCAGTTTGCCTGGCTTGACATCAAAGCTGATTGTCAATGCCTTGCTGGTCAATTCCACATTGTCGTTGCGGTAAACCTCTACCCACTCGTCATGTCCGCTTAGGCAAAGCACGCCTTTGTTCACCTTCGAATAGCCCATTAGATGCACAGGAGTGTTGTATGGAGAACTATCCTTCAAAGGACGAATGCGGTCAGCAAGACCAGGATTAGCATAATCCCATACAGCTCCACCCATAACTCGTGGATGACGGCGAATGACATCCCAATACTCGTCAAAACCGCCGCCTGCATTGCCAGCCACAGAAAGGTATTCATCCATGAATGAAGGACGAGGGTCTTTCTCCTCTGGCACCATGGCTGTGTTCATCTCGAGTTCAAATGGAGTAGGGTAGCGAGGGCCTATAATCTCCTCGCCTGGATGAGCGTATGCGTTACCGCCATACATGAAGTAACGTGTAGGGTCATATTTCTTTCCTTCCTTCACTACTTCCGTGATGTTAGGACCTTCACCGCTCTCATTTCCAGCACTCCAGAACAGTACGCAAGGGTGGTTGCGGTCGCGCAGCACCAGCTGTCGAACACGTTCCAGATACATCGGTATGAACTCAGGCTTTGACGAAACATATTCTGTGGCATGAGCTTCTGTGCCAGCTTCGTCAATGATGTATAGTCCGTATTCATCTGCCAATTCAAGATATTTATTTACAGGAGGATAGTGTGAGGTGCGCACAGCATTGAAGTTATACTGCTTCAGTATCTCCATATCCTTACGGATTGTCTCCTCGTTCATGGCATGACCAAGCACAGGATGCTGCATGTGGGTGTTTATGGCATTCACCTTTATAGGTTTTCCGTTCAGGTAGAACACTTGATGGCGAATCTCCGTTTCCTTGAATCCCATTTTGCTTGTAATCTGCTGAACGGCATTGCCTTGGGCGTTAAGCAATTCAAGTTTCAATGTGTAAAGAATAGGAGTTTCGCAAGTCCATTTGTCTGGGTTTGTAATGAGTGAAGATAAATCTACAGTCTTCTTGCCTTTGCCTGTCATGGCAATCTTATCAGAAGTCAATTCCTTCACAATCTTTCCCTTAGCATCTGTTAAGGTTGCACGTACAGAATATTGTGCATCAGCATCCTCATAGCTTTTCACGTCAACCTTAACATTCATCTGTGCATCACGGTACTGATCGTCAAGGTCGGTAGTCACAAACCAGTCGAACAGGCGTGTCTTCGGAGTGGCATAGATAGTCACATCGTCAAAAATACCAGCCATGCGCCAGTAGTCCTGCCCTTCAAGATAGTAGCCATCGCTATATTTAAGCACGCAAACGGCAATCACGTTCTTTCCCGGCTTCACAAAATCAGTAATATCATATTCTGCAGGCTCCTGACCGCCCTCGTTATAACCAGCCTGCTTGCCGTTGATCCATACGAATGATGCGCTCTGGCTTTTTTCCATGCGTAGGAAAATCTGTTCGCCTTTCCAGTCAGCAGGAATGGTGAATGTGCGGCGGTAAGCACCTGTAGGGTTGTACTCTCTTGGAACGTAAGGAGGATTAGCCTTGAATGGAGCCGCCACATTGCGGAACAGCGGATCGCCAAAGCCCTCCATTTCCCAGTTGCTTGGCACATGGATGTTGCTCCATTTGCTGTCGCTGAAAGCTGGTTGGAAAAAATTCTGCGGAACTTCTTCAGGAGTGTTAGAAAAAAGGAATTTCCATGTGCCATTCAGCGAGATGTGCTTATCAGCCAAGTAGTAAGCATGCCCTTCTTCCTGATTTTCCTCAAAGACATTAGTGTTCTCGATGTAATCATAAATCTTCTCGAGATACTGAGCTTTCATCTGCAACGTCAGCATTGCCAGAAAGCATAATGATAAGGATTTCTTAAACATATAATATATAATAGAATGATTTTTCATTAACAATGCAAAGTTACATCTTTTTTATCACATATTTGCTAATATCATCAAAATATCTTTACTAACAGCAAGAAAAATCATAGGGGACAAGGTAAGTTAGTCCATACCCTCATAATATGCATGTCGATTGCCTCGTATTTACAAGGTGTATTTGCCTTACATTTGCTATATTTCATTGTTTGAAACGTACATTCCAAAGAATGAAATATACATTTCAAAGAACGAAACGTACATTTCAAACAATGAAATGTAGATAAATACGAGGTGAATGTGAAAGGAATTGCGAGTGTAAGCTGGAAGTGTATGCGAGTG
>JAGHUI010000044.1 GCA_018064885.1 Candidatus Minthosoma equi
ACATCCGATTATGCTGATGAACTTGCACGAAAGCGAAATGTTTTCCAAAGTGTGACAGGCACTAAAAGCGCTGTACATTCTATTATGATTACTACAGATGGCCTGGTGCAAAATGAGCATTGGGGTGAGGTGCAAGCAGATATACAATTGAACGATTTATATGAACTCTAAGCAATGGCAAACTACGGAACAATACTCGTTGTGGAGCCTTTGATGAGTATGATTATTTCGTAGGCCTTAACACAGATAATTGCACTCTGTATGTCTGGTATAGAAAGAGAACATCCTAAGGATGAGAATGAACTATAAGTCAATAATAATTTCTACTATTATAGAAGTGTTATAGAGACTAAGGTTTATGTTCAAAATTTCATTACAAATACCTTTACTAAAAGGGTAAGTGTTGGGTAAGTGATGTGGTAAGTGTTGAAAAAACACTTACCACATACAATATGCTGACATATAAGATGTTACTTCAAAAAGGGTAAGTGGTAACATCTTTTTGAAGAACTCTCAAATTTACAGGAGATTTGATATCAGTCCTTTCTTTCTTTGTCGGTTCCCATGGTGTTCTTTCCACCATAAATGCTGTAGTTGATGTCGCCGTTCAACTCAATGTTCACGAAGTCGTTGCGGAATGATGTGCTGAGCCCTCCATCTCCCAGTTGCTTGGCACATGGATGTTGCTCCATTTGCTGTCGCTGAAAGCTGGTTGGAAAAAATTCTGCGGAACTTCCTCAGGAGTGTTGGAAAAAAGGAATTTCCATGTGCCATTCAGCGGGATGTGCTTATCAGCCAAGTAGTAAGCATGCCCTTCTTCCTGATTTTCCTCAAAGACATTAGTGTTCTCGATGTAATCATAAATCTTCTCGATATACTGAGCTTTCATCTGCAACGCCAGCATTGCCAGAAAGCATAATGATAAGGATTTCTTAAACATATAATTACAACAACTAAAATTAGCTGACTGGGGAGTTGCCCTACTCAATTCTTTTGTACATTTCCCGACTTTCTCATTCAGAAGGTCGGGATTTGTTTTGTCCTCAAGCTATGTGAATCAAGTTGATAAGTCCCACAGATTGGCTACGCTGAGCTAAAGGTTGCACTGATTCCACAGGATAAGTCTCACCTTGTGAGAGACACCATCCGGACGGCAGTTCCAAAGGAATAACAATCTGTGCCATTTGTGGGAAATAAAATCTCAAACATCAAAAGTGACAGGTTGAGCTGTCTTTTTTTCAACCTGTCACTCAACCTGTCACTCATTATCGGTATGATTATCTATCCATTATCTCAAAAAGTGACAGAGTGACAGCTTTTTTACGAAATTCTCTCATGTACAAAAATCCTCTCGTTATTTGACATAGAATATTGGTTCGTCTGTGCCTGGATCTTCTGGATAGAAATGAATGGCGCTGTCGTTCATTTTTATGTGTTGTGTATTGATTATCTGATAGATTTCGGATGCTGCCCAGATGACAGGACCATAGCCATGAGCGGCGAAGTTGTTGACAGGTCGATAGGCATAGAACGCAGGATCGAAGGCGAGTCCTGTGCCGACACATGTGCCTTCCACCTGTCCTGTGCTGTTGATGTGGGCGTTGACATAGTTCCATGCAAGGATGGCTTGTGCGCCGTATGTCTCTGGGTCTATCCAGCCTTTGTTTATTGCATGGGCAATGCAGTAGCAGTAGATGGCGGTGCAGGATGTCTCAAGATATGTGTCGTTGCGATCGAGAAGCTGATGCCATGCTCCGTCATGATGCTGGAGCGGCATGAGACCTGAGAGGTGCTCTTTGAAGTAGTTCATGATGAGGGCAGATTCCCTGACATCGAGAAGTTCGCATGCTGTGAGCAATGCCCAACCGTTTGCTCTGCCCCAGAAGAAGCTTGGGTGGTTCTCGCCTTCTACCCATCCGTGACGGTATAGATGCTTCTGTGGAACCCACATCTTGTCATGGAAAAGCTTGAACTGACGAAGTGCTTCATCGTATTCTCCATGATAAGCCAGTGCTGGTATGCCCATGAACATGTCGTCGAGCCAGACGGTGTTTTTCACAGGGCGTAGTCGTGCAAACTGTCCGTCGGAATATCGATATTGCTTATTGGCTATATAATTATAATAAGTGTCAATCTGATTGTCCAAGATGCTGGATTTCTTGCTGTTTCGTGCTTTGATCATTGCGCTGCATATTGCTCCGCAATCGTCAAGTGCGTCTGGTGCAACAACCTGCATCATGAGAGGGTCAATTTTTTTTCCTTCGTCCAGCCATTTGCGGAACTTTGGTGCTTGCTTTGCAAGGAACTCCATGCGAGAAATGGCATAGTTGGTGTATGACTTGTCTCCAGTAACCTCTCCTGCACGAAGCATGGCAGAATAGGTCACTCCCCATTCGTAGCTGGTTAGACGAAATGTGCCTCGCTGCAACTGTTTTCCGCTTTCATCAAGCGACATGGGGGTGCAGCTGTCGATGTAGTTTTTCACTCTGTCCATAGTTGTTTTCACCTCTTCCGTAGAAGGAATAGCGTATGGGATAGTGTATGCTGGCTTCATCAGATGGAGTGGGGCGGTGGCATCGTTCTGAACCTGAGCAGAGAGCGCAACAGGCATTACACAGAGAGTGAGTGCTGGCAATAGATTTTTGATTGTCATGAGAACTGTATATTTTTATAGTTTTATTTGTTTATTGTTTCTTTCATGAATATGGCATCGAGTGTCCATGTGGCACAATCGTTAGTCCATATTGTTGATTTCCTTTCGGATAATGGTGGATTGAAAAACAGGTCGTTCCATGCTTGCTGTTTCAATTTGTCATCTCCCAATCGCCATCCAGCATACGCAGCAAGACGAGGAATACTGAATTTGTTTTTACGAATTTCAAGTGCTTTTTGCTTATATTCTTTATTATGGATAAGCCAAGCATTGTAGAATGGCTTGTTGCTGATGCTCATTTCCATTTCGTTCAGCAATTCAAATCCTCCCATGATTGGCATAAGATGGTTGGTGCTGAGCTCGTCAGGAGTTTCTGTTGAGATTATTCCTGTTGCAGGGTCATATCCAAGAGCTAATGGTCCTTGGAAGAAGCCGTGAGGAAGGTTGGCAATAGAGGTCATGCCATTTTGCAATTTCTGAAGATAAGGATTGCTGTTGTCATTTGGATTCAGGGTACGTTCCCACTCTGTAAACCAGTTGCTGGCGTATCCTAGCCAATCGGGACCTATGCGCAGACGTGCTGGTGCGGAACATGGGTATTGGTCACGAGGCTGTGCAAGGCGCATAGGGTCGAGCGTATATAATAATGTGTCGGAATCTGTCACATCATGCATGATATCTCCGATGCGTTCATCGGCTGTGAGATAATAATAAAAGCGATTCCACCATGCTTCGGAAATTCGTGACTCCTTGGCTCCGCATCCCCAATGAGTGACATTATGACGAGAGCCAAGACCAGCATGAGGACCAATATGGTATGTGTCAACCTCGGAGCAATGGCGTGTCATGGCTTCCGCCATTCGCCAAACCTTAGGATCGCCAGTCCTGAGGAACTGATACCACAGCATGGCAGGTGTACCAAGTTCTGTATTGTCCCATGCGAATCCTCCAACGTCATATCGCCATTCGTCTCTCGAACGGTCGTAGGCATGCATCACATCGCCGTAGTTGAAGAATCCGTACCAGGCGTTGCGCTCAATCTCCTTTTCGTAGAATGACATGATGCCATCGAGTGTGCTCTCTATGATTGAGTCACGTTCATTCTCAACCGTTGGCAGCGACCAGATGCCGAAGGCTCGCTTGCGGTGCTGGTATTCGGGAGTGCAGCAGAATGTAAGTTCGTTCATTTCGCCATCTTTGTTGTTCTCTCCATTCCCGATGAATATCGTGCTTGTCCTGCCAATGCCCCAGGCAGTGGAGAGTCCCGGCTGCACATCCTCGTATGCTGCTTCGAGGGTGTGAGCGATGGTGTCGTAGTGTTCAAATCTGTATGGCTCGGCTTCTGGCGAATAGAGGCTGATGGTGACGATAGCTGTGTCGCTGCGTGCATTGTCAACTTGCAGCGTTGAAGGGTGGCTCTCCCAGAAATCTTTCAGTCGGAAGGAAATGCTCGACGTGCTGTCGCCTACGGTCACCTGGCCGTTGTGCCTTGTTCCTTCGTATGTCCCAATCCAAGGCGACCCACTTGTTGCTCTCTTGCGAACAGAATAGCCATTTGCTGAAAGCTGAGAAAGTCTGAAACCATCCCACTTTGCTATGTTTCGAATCATATCTTGGGTGATGGCGTCATTTGCTTTCAGGTCAATATTTCTGCGAGCCACAAGAGGCTGGACAGACATCTCCTTGTTGTCGAAGAACTTCACGTATCGCTCATATTCGGGACCATGCATAGGCACCTTGAAGTGTATGCTCAGCTCGTGAAGTCCTTCTTTGTTGAGGGCGCTGTCAACCAAGAGCGTATGCACCATCTTCTTCATGCCGAAACAGTTGTAAGTGCGGATGATGAAGTTTTTGCCAGTATATTTTTTCACCTTACGAACATCATCGGCGGACTCTTCTGAACAAGAAAGCACAGGCTGCACTTTATTGTTTACCGTCAAATAGAAAGGTGGGAACTCGTCAGGTTCAGGCTTGCGAATGTATTTCAACTTCAGACCTTTCTGCTTGTATATGAGTAACGTGTCGCAATTCTCCTTGACGGGCACACAGAAAGCCTGCCACTTAGCGCTTCCGTCATGCCACGAGGCAAGTCTCCAAGTGGAGTGTGCATATATCACTTGGTCTGTTCCCTTTATCGTGAAGCCATCATCATACTTCTCGCCTTGATTGAAAGGAACACCAAATGTGACTACACCCTTTCTTTTGTTTCTGCTTCCGCTGATGTTCCTTACCAAAATAGGCTCAGCATCAGGATTCGAGCATTCATACTTGAAATTTCTCAGCTGGGCATGAGCCATTGTGGTGCGAAATGCGAAATAGCCCTGAGTCAGTGGCTGAGGGTCAACATAATCCACAAGACATTCTCCATCAATGTAGTAGCGTGCTCTGCCATCCACCTGTTCCAGTCTTATGTTGTACCATTTATTGGGAACGAGCAGATGTTCCTTGTCTGTATATTCCTTCAGGATGCGAGGACGGAAGTCGGCAGACTCCACACCTTTGGCATCGCCATTATAGCGACGAAAACGAGTGGTAGTGTTCCAATTTCCGCCATAGCCTAAATAGTATGTTTGCAGGGCGTAATTATCAACAAAACGACCGCCACAACCGCCACATTTGTCTGCCATCCAGAAGCAGTTGAGGTCGCTGACTCTCGTATTGCCTTGTTCGTTACGGAAACGTTTGTCGGAAATGATTCTTGCTTCGTATTCAATGATGACATTCCCTTCCATCAGCTCGTTGCACCATAATGATAAGCCTTTTGGGGAGTAGATGTCTGCAGTCTCGCCTTTCCATGTGACGGCAGATGATGGGTCTTCTGCTTCAACATGCCAATGCTGGGCTGATGCTATGAGGGGAATCAGCATGAACAAGAAAGAAAGTGGTAAATGCATTTAGTTTTCAGGTTTTTTGTGGAAATATGCTACAAATATAGCAAGTTCATTTCAATTCTTTGCTATAAAAGAAGGAAAATCGTTAACTTTGCGAAGGAAATAAACGAAAACTATAACGAAAACTAAAACTAAAAAATAGAAACTGAAGATGAAAAGTATTATCAGGAAAATTGCTGTCGGTGCAGCTGTAGTGCTCTTGACAGCTTGTGGCACAACTTCTACTGTGCCTATCACGGGTCGCAAGCATCATTTGCTAGTTGATGATCAGCAGGTGTTGAGTTTGAGTAAGCAACAGTACAGCGATGTGCTGAAACAGTCGAAACTTTCTTCTAATGCTGCCAATACTGCCATGGTGAAGAGGGTAGGACAGAGACTTGCAACGGCTGTGGAAACTTATCTGAAACAGAATGGCATGGAAGGTGAACTGAAGAATTTTGAGTGGGAATTCAACCTGATAGTCAACAATCAGGTGAATGCCTTCTGTATGCCTGGAGGAAAGATTGTTGTGTATGAAGGCATTCTTCCTGTCACTCAGGACGAAGCGTCATTGGCTATTGTACTTGGTCATGAGATAGCTCATGCTGTGGCAAAGCATTCAGCAGAGCAGATGTCTAAACAAATGCGTCAGCAGATGGGCACAAGTGTGCTCAGCGGCGTGGTTGGCCAGTTGGCTGGTCAGAATGCTGGCAGTATTGCTTCGCAGGTGGCAAGTTCTGGATTCAACTTTGCAAATTTGAAATACAGCCGTGACAATGAATCCGAAGCAGACCACATGGGACTTATCTTTGCTGCTATGGCAGGATATGATCCGCAGAAGGCTGTTGCTTTCTGGCAGAGAATGGCTGCTCAATCATCATCAAATAAGAGTGACCTTTTCAGCGATCATCCAAGCGATGCAAAGCGTATTGCTGCTCTTGAAAAGGAGATGCCAGAGGCAATGAAATACTATAAGCCAGCTAAAAAGTAAGCAATCATGTGAAGTTGATTGTAAACCGTATGTTATTTTGAAACCATGAAACGTTATATATTGAAAGCTATGCTGTTTGCTGCCTTGATATTTGGCAGCAGTCTCTCTTGGGCTCAGCGTCCAATGATGATGAACTTTGAATCGACTGTAGTGAATGATGACGGCACTGTGACCTTCCAGTATCGCAATGACAAAGCGAAGGAAGTGGCAGTAGATGTTCAGTTTGCTGGCAAGAAGGCAATGCAGAAGGATGCCCGAACAGGACTGTGGACGGTGACCGTTGGTCCTGCGGCTTCTGATATGTATCCATATCATTTCGAAGTAGATGGAGTGAGTGTGATGGATCCTAAGTGTGAACAGTATTTCCCTAATGAAGGTTTCAAGAACAGTATTCTTGAGATTCCTGCCAAGGAAGGTTCTTTGCCACATGACATTAAGGATGTTCCTCATGGATGCATGGAATATGTGCGCTATTATTCCAATAGTCTGAAATATACAAATAATGCCATTGTATATCTTCCTGCCTCATATTATAAGGACACAGACAAGTCTTATCCTGTGTTTTACCTTATCAGCGGAACTACTGATACTGAGGAGGTTTACTACAAGGTGGGACGTGTGAACTATATCCTTGATAATCTGATTGCTGAGGGTGATGCGAAAGAGATGATTGTGGTGCTCCCATACGGCAATCCTAATAAGCTCTTACCTGTTATGCCAGAAAATGGAATGCCAGTAACAGGGTTTGGTGGCGATGTGTTCAGCAATGACCTTGTCAATGATCTCATGCCATACGTTGAATCACATTACCGTACAATCAACGATCGAGACCACCGTGCTATTGGCGGTTTCTCTCGTGGTGGCAATCAAGGGCTTTACAATGGGTTGAGTAATCTGGATAAGTTCTCATACCTGTGTTCTTATAGTTCTTTTACATCCATGGATATTCCTAATGTTTACGACAAGGCAAAGGAAACAAACAAGAAGATAAATCTCTTCTGGCTTGGTGTCGGCACTGACGATTTCCTTTATGGCAATGCTCGCGACTATACGGAATTTCTTGATAAGAAAGGTATCCGTTGCGTTAAGGAATATACTCACGATAAGTTTGGTCATACATGGATGAATGCCAAGTGTTTCCTCGACAAGACACTTCGTTTGCTTTTCAATCCTGAAGCTTCTCAGCAGGCAATGAAGAATGCTGACAAGACATTGGCAAAGACAGGCAATGAGCAGCAATTCACTCCTGGTGTCATGGCTCGCTTGTTCCCTAAGGCTATAGAATCTCCTGTTTATGGCAGCAATGATGTAACCTACAATTTCAATGCACCAAATGCAGAGACTGTATTGATGGAAAGTGAATTGTGGAACGAGCCTATAGCAATGAAGAAAAGCGATGATGGTGTTTGGACAACAACAGTACAGAATGTTGCTCAGAAATCTTTCAAGTATTGCTTCATTGTTGATGGAACAAAAGTTGCCGATCCGCAGAATATGTACCTCTCTCCAGATAAGGGATTCAAGTACAGCATTTCAAAGAAGCAGTCAAAGGATATGGGCAATACTGCTCATGGCGTTGTTCAGTACAACTACGGTGAAGGCACAGCTGCGTATCGCACACCTGGCGATGTCTCAAATGCACAAACCATCTATCTTGTCCCTGGCAATGATGACACTTATGAAAGTTGGTTCAAGGTGGGCGGCGTGAATGAGATTGCCGATCGTCTCTTTGCAGAAGGCAAAATAGGACCATCTGCTTTAATTGTTTCTTCTGATGTTCCAGAGGGTGCAAAGGCGCTTCGTGCTGACGATTTCAACACATGGCAAGATAGAAGTGATGCTGTAGAATCAATGCTCCTTGGCAAGACTGTGATGCCATTGCTTAATGAGACACTTTTCCAGAAAACTATTGACGAAAAGCTTGTGGCTCTTTATAAAATCAGCAATGGGCGCATAGCTGCACAGATCACCAACTATGGCGGATTCATTGTTTCGCTTCTCTCTCCAGATAAGCATGGCAATTACACCAATATCGTGACACATTATAATAATATAGACGGTTATCAGACATACAATCTTGGACAGGTAGGACCTGCTCTTGGCCGTTTTGCTAATCGCATTGCCAATGCTAAGTTCACCCTTGATGGCAAAGAATATAATTTGACAAAGAATAGTCGTGAACATATCCTTCACAGTGGACTTAAAGGTTTTGACCATGCTGTATGGGATGTTGTCAGCAGCACAGAGAACACGCTTGTCCTGAAGCACATATCTCCTGATGGCACAGATGGTTTCCCTGGCACACTTACTACAATCCTCACCTACAGCATCACCGATGACGACGCTATTCAGATTGACTATAAGGCAACAACAGACAAGGCAACAGTCGTGAATCTTTCTAACCATGCTTATTTCAATCTTGATGGAGTTGGTTCTGGTGATATTCTTGACCATGAGCTTGAGATTCTTGCAGATAAGATAACAGATGCAACGTCCGATGGTATACCAACAGGCAAGTTCATTGATGTCACAGGCACAGTCTATGATTTCAGGAATAAGTGCCGTATCGGCAATCGACAGATGAAGATGGAAGGCTTCCGCTGGGGACAGCGCATCGAGGTGCCAGAAGGCATGGTAATGAACTACGACAACAATTTCTGTCTCAATCATTCAGAAGGGAAATTCTGCAAAGTTGCTACACTCCATTCTCCAAAATCAGGACGCACTCTTCAGGTGTGGAACGACCATCCAGGTCTTCAGGTATATTCAGGCGCTCGTACAGCAATTGCTTTGGAGTCTCAGATGTATCCAGATTCTCCAAATCATCCTGAGTTCCCATCTACTGTGCTTCGGCCAAAGAAAGAATATACACATACTTGCAAATATGTTTTATCAGTTGACAAGTAAAACAAGAATATGAAGAAAATACTAACTGGATTATTTACAGCTGCACTCATCATGAGTTGCAATAATACTGTTACAGTGGAAAATTACGATGAGAAAATAGATGAGCTTTACAGCAAAATGAGTATGGAGGAACGTTTGGCTCAGCTGCAAAGCAGATATATGGATGACCTTTTCAATGAGAATGGCGAACTTGACACAGTTGCATGTCGCAAGCTTATTCCTAACGGTATAGGTCATTTCTCGCAGTATGCAAGTCAGAAACCTTTGGATGCTAACACGCTTCGTGATCGTGTAGCAAAGGTTCAGAACTGGCTGATGCGCAACACTCCTAACGGCATTCCTGCTCTTTTCCATGAGGAGGTGCTCTCTGGTGTGAACACTCTCAATGCTACTATCTACCCTCAGCAGATTGGTCAGGCTTGCTCCTTCAATCCTGAACTTGCAGAACTCAAGACAAAGCAAACGGGTACAGCAATGAGAAAGATGGGCGGTGTTCTTTCTCTCTCTCCAATGGTTGATGTTTGCCGCACGCCAAGCTTTAATCGTCTTGAAGAGTCATACGGCGAAGATGCCTATCTTTCTGCCGTTATGGGAACTGCCTTCGTCAAGGGTTTGCAGCAAGGCGAACTCAAGAAAGGTGTTGGAGCATGCAGCAAGCATTATCTTGGCTATGGTGGTGGCGGCGATGCTGACGAAAAAGAGCTTATGGAAGAGATTCTCCTTCCTCATGAGACTATGATTCGTCTGGCAGGAAGCAAGGCTTTAATGCCTGGCTATCATGCTGTTCATGGCACAAACTGTGTTGCTAATGAGGAAATTCTTCAGGACATCCTTCGCGGCTATGTTGGCTTTGATGGAATGATTGTTAGCGACTATACTGCCATAGATCAATTGCCAGACATGGAAGATGCAGTCCACAAGGCAGCAGCGGCAATCAATGGTGGCAATGATGTAGATTTTCCAACAGGCTCTAATTATGCTCTTCTGCAAGAAGCTATGGACCAAGGACTTGTTAAACCAGAGACCTTCGAACGAGCAGTAAAAAATGTTCTTCGCTATAAGTTCCGTGCAGGATTGTTCGATGATAATGCCTATCTTTATAGTAATGAGGATATTGTTCTTGATTCAAAAGAAGAGCGACAGACTGCATACGACATTGCAACTCAGTCAATCGTCCTTTTGGAGAACAACGGCATCCTTCCGCTTAAGGACAAAAAGAACATTCTCCTCACAGGTCCTAATGCCAACAGCATGTGGGCAATGTGTGGTGACTATTCATTCCCAGCAATGAGCTACTTCTGGAAAATGGCAGAAGTTGATAGCGAGCATCCTCACATCGTCACTCTTCGTGAAGGAATGCAAAACGCCATTAATTCTAACCACTCAACTGTAACCTATTCACGCGGTTGCGATTGGACTGATGAAATAGAAACCATTTTCAGCAAAGCAGGTGATGAACGTGCTTGGGATTATGAGATCTTGCATCGCAAGGTTGATACAGGCGAGACAGCAGATCCAAAGGAAGCGCTTGCACTTGCTGAGAAGAGTGATGTAATCATTGCTGCTGTAGGAGAAAACGTGATGCTTTGCGGAGAAAATCGTGACCGTCAGGGACTTCGTCTTCCTGGAAAGCAAGAGCAGTTCGTAGAATCCCTCATTGCTACTGGCAAACCTGTTGTCCTCGTTGTGTTTGGAGGTCGTGCTCAAGTCATCTCCAGCATTGCCGACCGTTGTGCAGCAGTCATTCAGGCATGGTATCCAGGCGAAGAGGGTGGCAATGCCGTTGCGGACATTCTTTTCGGTAAGGTTTCTCCATCAGCAAAACTCAGTGTAAGTTATCCTAACACAGAGGTTTACGAACCAATATGCTACAATTATTCAGACAAGCCAGATCCACGTGTTGCATGGCCTTTTGGCTACGGTCTCAGCTACACTACATTCGAGTACAGCGACATTAAGGTTGACGAGGCTGTTAAAACATCAGACGAGTCAACAGTTGTTACATTTACAGTAAAGAATACGGGAAAAGTGGAAGCAGATGAAATAGCCCAGCTCTATCTTTCACCAACTGATGCTTCTCAGAACATTCGTCCAATCCAGTTGCAAGGCTTTGCACGAGTGCATCTTGCATCAGGTGAGTCTAAGACCGTAAGCATCAAGCTCTACACTGAACAGTTTGGTTATTACACAAATGATGGCAAGCGCCAGTGGAACATCGCACCTGGCACATTTACTTTGAAAGTTGGTGCATCTTCAACGGACATTCGTCTTCAGAAAACTATTACTCTCAATGGCGATCACATCACAAAACCTCTCAGAGACTTCTATTTTTCAGAATCTTCTATACATTCGTGACGTATTGGTGCAACACGGCTGGACAGTAAGCACAGCCGAATCATGCACCAGCGGAAGAATTGCCACATGGATGTCGTATGTCAGTGGATCTAGCAAATTCTACCAAGGCGGCATTGTGGCATATCAGGATAAAGTTAAATCGGCAGAGCTTGGAGTCTCTGCCGATTTAATAAAGAAATGTGATGTTGTATCTGAGCCCGTTGTCCGTGAAATGGTGAAAGGAGCATGTCGAAAGTTCAACACAACCTTTGCCCTTGCCAGCACAGGCTATGCCGAAGCATGGGAAGGACATGCCGTTGAAATATGGATAGCCTGGGGCTCACTTGAAGACATTCACACCCTTTGTCTGCGAGAAGACAAAGGACGAGTGGAGAATGTTGACAATGCCGCAATGATTGCTGTAAGGGAATTCAACCAATTCATCAACGAAATCGCTGTTATGTTAAATAACGGCGTTAGCTGATTAAAATAATATAATCCCATTGATAGATTTTGATCTACCTATGGGATTATATTATTGTTTTATATATTAATATTTATTTAACTTGACAGTTAGTGTGCTAATGCTGCAACAACACCACCTATGATTGCTGCGCCAGCAACTGCTGTTACTATTGCCTTTCCTTCACGAGTGAGATGAACGTGATGGAAGTGTCCAACTGGATGTGCGTAGTAATAGTCTGGCTCGTAATATGTGTCGTACCAGTACCAGTCTCTGCCGCGAAGGTAGCCGTAACGACCATTCATGTAACGTACTCTGCCTTCCCATCCAGGGAGATAACCGTGGCGATCGAAGCGTGGGGTAACTACATGAACTACTCGTGGAGGAGGTGGAGGTGCCATGTGGTATCCGTGGTGTGCTGGTGGAGGAGGTGCCATGTGGTAACCAGGATGATGTCCGCCGCGTGGTCCGTCCATCATTCTCTCACCTCTGTGGTTGAAGTTATTGTCGTGACGACCTCTGTATTGTGCATTAGCATTAACTGTAAACATAGCCATCATTGCTACTACTACCATTGCCTTTGTAAAGATGTTGCGTATCATAATCTTATAATTTTTGAGTGTTAAACGATTTTGTTATTTTTTACACTGCAAAGATATGACATATTTACATCGTATGCAAAGGTGTTTTTCCTATAGATGAGGGGATTTCACCTATTAGTGAAAGAAAAATCCTCCCACCGATTGATGAGAGGATTTCACACATATTATATATATAGCGCAGTGTATAGCTATTCGGATTACTTAAGTCCACGATTGCGGAGCAAACCATCAATCTTAGGATCTGCACCTCGAAAGTTGCGATACATGGTCATTCCGTCGTCAATACCTCCAGGGGTGAGGACATACTTGCGGAAGCGTGCAGCAACTTCTGGATTGAAGATGTCGCCTGTTTCCTTAAATGCTTCAAAGGCATCGCAATCAAGAACTTCTGCCCAGATGTAGGAATAGTAGCCTGCTGTATATCCTCCGCCCATTGTGTGCTTGAAGTTTGTCACACGATAGCGTGGTTGTATCTGACGTGGAATGCCTCGCTCAGCAAGTTTCTTTTCCTCAAACTTCATCACGTCGAAGTCTTCTGGCACTTCGGTCAGTACATGGAGATCCATATCGACAAGTGATGCTGCAAGATATTCTACTGTAGCAAATCCTTGTCCGTATTTGCTGCAAGCATTATACTTGTCAAGCAATTCTTTTGGAAGATCTTTTCCTGTCTTATAATGTTTTGCATACACAGCAAGCACTTCTGGCTCAAATGCCCAGTGTTCATTTATCTGAGATGGAAGCTCTACGAAATCACGCTCTACACCACCTACACTATTATAATGTACATCGCGCATGAAGGCATGCAGCGCATGACCGAATTCGTGAAACATTGTTGTGACATTGTCAATGCTCTGAAGTGCAGGCTTGTCGTCGCTTGGAGGTGTCATGCTGCATACATTAACAACAACAGGTTCAATGCGCTTGTTCTTCTCGTAGCTTTGACTGCGGAATGAAGTACACCATGCACCAGCACCCTTGCCATCACGAGGATAGTAGTCACTATAGAAAACTGCCAGGAGTGTTGAATCCTTGTCATACACTTCCCATGCATTCGCTGTCTTCTCGTATGCAGGGAGTTCTGCTGTCACATCCTTGAAAGTGAGACCGTAAAGTTTGTTGGCAGTATAGAAAACTCCTTTGAGTACATTGTTGATTTCCAAATACTCAGAAAGTTTCTCCTCATCAAAGTTGAACTTTGCTTTGCGAGCACGTTCATTATAGAACATATAATCCCAACCTTCTGGTTCGCATGTCAATCCATCCTTCTTCATCTCCTCACGAATGTCGGCAAGTTCTTCGTTGGCAACCTTTACTGCTGGTGTCCAGATCTGGTCAAGGAGGTCATAGACTGCTTTAGGAGTCTTTGCCATGCGTGTGTCAAGAATCTGCGATGCACAGTCGTTGAATCCCATGAGACGGGCACGCTCCAAACGGAGTCTTACCAACTGGGCAGAAATAGCTTTGTTGTCGTACTCGTTGTTCTGGTTGCCGCGGTTGCAGTATGCTTCGTACACTTTACGGCGAAGTTCGCGGTTCTTGCAATATTGAAGCACAGGATTGCAGGACGCACGCTGCATGTTGAACATGAATTTGCCTATCTGTCCTTGCTGTTCTGCCATCTGGGATGCTCGTTCTATGTCGCCATCAGAGAGACCTTCCAAATCTTCTTTTGAATCAGCAACAACGAAAGTGTTGTTTGTTTCGTGCAGAAGATTCTGGGAGAATTTAATCTGAAGGGCAGATATTTCCTGATTAAGCTGACGCAGCTTCTCTTTGTCGGAATCAGACAGTTCTGCACCGTTTCGCTTGAAGCGCTTGTAGATATTATCAAGAACTTTAAGCTCTTCCTTGTTCATCTTGGTGCTATCTACTTCATCATATACTTGCTTCACCTTGCGGAAGAGTTCTTGATTCATGTAGATGTCATCATTGTGAGAAGAAAGCAAAGGAGAAATCTCTGCCTCAAAAGCACGAGTCTCAGCCGTAGAGTTGCTTGATGAGATAGGACTAAAAGTCATCTCTGCCCTATCCAGTTCTTCTCCACTTTGGTCAAGTGCCGCAATCGTGTTCTTGAATGTAGGCTTTTCCTTGTTATCAACAATAGCCTGGACACGTTCCTTCTGCTTTGCCATGCCAACTGTCATAGCATCACGATAATCGTCGATCGTAATCTTGTCGAACGACTCAATACCATGCTTGTTCGTACTTTTTACGCTTAAAGGATTTGTGTGTGCCATTTCCTTCACAATACTATTTGTTTCAACTACATCTGGAGCCTTGCATCCCAAAGTTAGGAGTGACGCAGCACAAGCAATAGTAATGACTTTCTTGTTCATTGATTTTCTGATTTCTTAAACTCTGAAGTTCTGAGTTTTAAGGTTTCTGGATTAGAATTTCAATCCTGCTTTCTTGATTGTCTTGACAGGTTTCTTGTCATCTGACTGTGATTGCTCTTTCTGCTCTTCAGCAAGTCTTGCCAGATTTTCTTTGATAATATTTCTTATGCTTTGTGCAACTTGATCCTTATCTTCGTTGCTGAGAGCAGCATCTTGTCCATTGTAAGAAGGGGCATTGTGTCCGAAGAATTCTCGATATTGGCAGTATGCCATACCAACGCTCTTGTTAATGTATTCTATGAATGGTTCTTCATTTGTCTGTGACTGCATTGTCTGAGCAATTTCCTGAAGGAAGTTGACGCCATCGTCAGCCTTGTCAAGCTCTTCTTTTGATAGGTATCTGCCTGTGACAAAGTCTTTTTCCAGATTGATGCATTTTGAGGCATAACTGAGGATGCGGTCTTTGTATTGTGGCTCGCAAAACATCTCTAATACAACTACATAGTCTAAAGGACGGATATAAAGGAACGCATAATTCATAAAAAGCTCTTCTGAACCGACATCTTCTGCTTTGTAATATCCTGAATATTGTAGAACAGAATAGTTCAAATCCTTCAGCGTTGTGTAATCTGGAAATATTGTATGCTGAATGGAGCGAGAGCCAGGAATATCAGTATTCATGTGACGCATGAGGTGAGACACGAATGAGCTTTTTGTTAAATCAATATTTTCCCTTGTGGCAACGCCAATGGAAGCGGTTACAGTATATCCTCTATTGTGTATCTTAATGACGGAAAGGTCATCGAGCATTCCTTTAGGCGCATTTTCTGTAAGAACATCCCGGAATGTTGCTTTCATGTCTTTTATCTCAATAATACAGTCTTCATCATCAACAGGAAGGCTGAGACCAACTGCATTGATGTTCAATACTGGAGTTCCTTGCTCTTCTTGAGCCATAGCAACAAAGCTGAGCATCAAGGTGAATAGGGTGAGGAATATCTTTTTCATGACTTATCGCTTTAATACTGGTTCACAAGTAAAGTTCACGCCGAGCTTCTTGAAAATTTTCTGGTCAACCTCACTGAGCATAACTGTACAGTGAACCTGACATCCGCGAAGCTTTGGCAACTGTTCAAGAGCTTTGCGGCAATTTTCATCGTGCTGAGAAAGAACAGACAGCGCAACAATGACCTCGTCAGTATGAAGGCGAGGATTGTGTCCGCCGAGGTAGTTCACCTTGGTATGCTGTATTGGCTCGATGAGTGATTGTGGAAGAAGATCTATTTCGTGGTCAATGCCTGCAAGGTGCTTAGTTACATTGAGTATGAGTGCAGCGCTGCATCCCAGAAGGAGGCTTGAGTGAGCAGTGATGATTGTGCCATCTTCCAACTCGATGGCAGAAGATGTGTGACCTGTGTGCTTTTGATATTCCTTTGCTGCAACTGTAGTGCGACGAGTGGCAGTAGAAATCTTTGCTTGGTTGAAGAGAAGCTGGATCTTGCTGATTTCGTTCTCGTTGCAAGCACCAAGAGCAAGCTTGTTGGTTGCATCGTAGTAACGTCGGATGATTTCATCCTTGGAAGCATCACAGCACACTTCATCATCGCTGATGCAGAAACCTACCATGTTGACGCCCATGTCGGTTGGTGACTTGTAAGGATTTTCTCCATAAATGCCTTCAAAGAGTGCGTTGAGAACAGGGAAGATTTCGATGTCACGATTGTAGTTGATGGCAATCTTATTGTATGCTTCCAAATGGAAAGGGTCAATCATGTTGATATCGTTCAAGTCGGCAGTGGCTGCTTCGTAAGCGATGTTCACAGGATGTTTCAATGGAAGATTCCATACAGGGAAAGTTTCGAACTTTGCATATCCGGCATGAACGCCACGCTTATTTTCATTGTAAAGTTGACTGAGGCAAACTGCCATCTTGCCGCTGCCAGGACCAGGAGCTGTAACAATAACGAGAGGACGTTCTGTCTCTACATAGTCATTCTTTCCGAAACCTTCATCGCTGGCAATGAGAGACACGTTGTGAGGATAGCCGTCAATAAGATAATGATAGTATGCCTTGATGCCCTGATGCTCAAGTCTTTGACGGAATGCTATGGCTGCTGGCTGCCCGTTGAAGTGTGTGATTACAACACTTCCTACCATGAAACCGCGGTTCTGGAACTCTCCGCGAAGACGAAGAACATCCTCATCGTATGTGATGCCAAGGTCTGCACGAACTTTATTCTTCTCGATATCAGTTGCGCTGATAACGATAACGATTTCAATGCTATCGTTCAGCTGCTGGAACATGCTCAGCTTGCTGTCTGGCTTGAAGCCTGGCAATACACGGCTGGCATGATGGTCATCAAAAAGCTTACCGCCAAGCTCAAGGTAGAGTTTGCCGTCAAATTGAGAGATGCGCTCTTTGATGTGTTGAGACTGTATGCGCTTATACTTTTCGCAGTCAAATCCTATTTTCATATTCTTTTTGGTTGTGTTTGTTTTTTCAAAACATTATTAATAAATAAGAGAAGAACTCCTCTCCTCATGCAAATTCGTATGCAAAGTTAGTAAAACCTTTGCCATTAACAATGAAAAACGGGTAGAATAGTGACATTATATAATATGTAAAGAACTTTTTTTGCCCTTTTTCTTTTTTCTTTCACAATAAATAGCGAACTTTGGACGAAAATCTTATTAACAAATTACAAACATCCAGTAAAATCATGAAAACAAGCTCACGGTTATCTGCACTCGTTGCAGTCATGCTCCTTGCATCGGGAAGCATGATGGCACAGCAAATCAGTCTTGATGAAGCTATGGCTACCGCACGCACCATTCTTTCTGCTTCGCCAAATGGCAAAGCAAAAGCTATGGCAAAATCACAGTTGTCTCTCGCCTATCAGTCAGTTGAGAATGGCAACACGCACTACTATGTGTTTAACGCTCCAAGTCAGGATGGGGGTTTCGTCATCGTAGGCGGTGACATGGCAGCACAAAAGATTCTCGGTTTTTCTGAAAAAGGCACATTCCAATATGATCAGCTCCCTCCAAACATGAAGTGGTGGCTCTCTCAGTATGACGAGCAGATTGGAAACACAATCCGTCTCGTGAAAGAGGGAAAGATTGAACTCACTGATGAAGCTGCAGTTCCAGCTAAGAACATGAGAAAAGCTGGTGCTAAGACCAATGTCCCTAATTTCGTAACAACAGAATGGAACCAGAACGAGCCATACAATAGCCTCCTGCCAAGTCTCGGTCCAGGCTATACGGGCAATTCTGCTCTTGCAACAGGTTGTGTGGCAACAGCAGGCGCTCAGGTTATGAAGTACTACAATTACCCTTCCACAGGTACAGGCAGCAATTCATACGATATATCATGGGCAGCTCCTGTTGGCACAAAAACGTTCGAGGCAAACTTTGGAGGCACCAATTATGCCTGGAGTGCAATGCAGGACAATTATGCTACATCATATTCTGGAACAACAGCAGAAAAAGCAGTTGCAACACTTATGTATCATGTTGGTGTAGCATGTAATATGGATTATGGGCAGATCGGAGGTGCAGGTTCAGGCTCTAACGATAGCAAGCTTGGCATAGGTATGATCAAGTATTTCAAGTACGATGCAGGCATGAGAAACTCTCAACGTCATGGTTATACTGATGCAGAATGGGAGGACATGCTTTATGCAGAAATGGTGGCTCGCCGTCCTGTTGTCTATTCAGGAGCTACAGTATCTAATGAAGGTCATACATTCGTAATCAGCGGATTCTCAAAGGATGCTCCTTACTCCGACGGTCAAGGAGGTTTCTATGTCAACTGGGGATGGGGAGGCAACCATAATGGATATTTCCCAATTACAGGTACTGTTGGCGGAATCAAGGCTCTCACTCCTGATGGCACAGGCATTGGCGGCGGTGCGGCAGGTTCTACATACTCATATCGTCAATCCATGCTTTACGGAATCCGTCCAGATGCAGGCAATAGAACAGCCATAAAGATGTATTGCACAGAATACTATGCGCCAAGCACAAACGTCTATGTTGGTTCCAAAGCAAGTATTGAAAGAATTGATGGACCTAACACAGGATTCTATAGTGAAACATTGGTCGATGGAATGCAAATAACTGTAGGCGTTAAGTTGGTTTCTACCAGCACAGAAGAAGCAACTTACATCGAAGACGTAGGTCGCAATAAAACATTCACTGAATCTGAAGGCATAGGAAATATCAATTTTAATGTTCCTGCATCACTTGTTGGAACATACAAGGTATATCCTGCATACAAGGATGAGAATGGAGATTGGCAAGTAATGGAATACCCTGTTGCTACACAGGAGGTTCCAGTAATAACTGTTTCAGAGCCAGCATCACTCTTCCTCACAGAAAGAGCTGATTTCGGAAACGGCGGCTACACCATCTACGATGGCACTGATGCTGAAAGCGCAAACATCACTCTTAAGCTGAAGAACAACTCTGGTGCTCCTATTGATAATCATGAAATTCTTATATGGATTTATCCTGCAGGAACAGGAACTCTGTCATCAATAACTTATTTTGAGCAGAAAGTGTCTCTGGCAGTGGGTGAGTCAAAAACTGTAACATACAATAAGGGAGACATTTTTAAGAAAACAGCTGTTTCTGTTGGAAACAAATATCAATTCTTAGTTGAAGATTATACAACTGATTTTAAGCTTCAAAGTCTCACACCATTCTACCTCACAACAAAGGCAACCATCAACTACGAGCTCACTTCTGCAGGCTGGGGAACAATCTGCTTGCCATTCGATGCAGAGATTCCTTCTGGCATGAAGGTTTACAGCGCCCTCTCTCATACAGGTTCTGCACTTGACCTTACAGAAGAGACAGAAATCAAGATGAATACTCCTTACATCGTTAGCGGTACTCCAGCCACTTATCAGTTTGTAGGTCCTAACACTCCTGCTGACGATTACACAAGAGGTCTCCTCACAGGTACAACAAAGTCAGGTGCAAGCATCCCTGCAGAATCTTATATCCTTCAGGATCAGAGCGGCAACGGTCTTGGCTTCTATAAGACAGGTGGCATCAGAACAGCTCAGCAGTATCGTGCATACCTTTCAAAGACAGCAGGTTCTGCAAGCATCGAGGCATTCTTCCTTCCAGATGAAAATGGAGACGATCCATCTGCCATCAGCAATGTCGGCAACGAGACAGTTGCACCAGTCAGCATTCATACTCTTGGCGGTGCTCAGGTGAACACACTCCAGAAGGGCATCAACATTGTAAGAATGAGCGACGGTTCTGTAAAGAAGGTTCTGGTAAAGTAAAAAACATAAAACTCAATTGTTTACAATGAAAAAGCAATATATAACTCCAAATGCAATCGTTGTGGATGTCACAATCGATTGTCGCATCTGCGATCCTTCTATTACAGGTCTGCCAGCTGATGCATCCACACAGCTTGCACCACAGATTAACTTTGATGAGATCATGGACTTCAATTCCGACATTAACAAGGAATTCCAATCAGATCTTGACGTTTGGAAATAATCAATAGATGTTTCGTAAATTAAAGAATAGACTGAAAAACTACCTCCTCAAATTAGTACTCATACTGGTTTGGGGAGGTGCTTGCTATTGGTTCTTCCAATCGCAATATGAATACCATTTCTTCTATCAGGAACAGAATCAGCTGTTTTTGATGGATTGGGAATATGTGTGGTCGTACATGGACAAACCTGCATGGCTGGGATGTCTCATAGGCGATTTTCTCACACAATTCTATTATTATCTCTATGCAGGAGCAGCAATTCTCACCATCACTCTGCTCCTTCTCGGCGATCAGTTGCGCCAATCTCTTGACTATGTATTCAAGGGATTAAAATCAAAAACTTTGTTCGGCTGGATATCATTCACCATTGCTATTGCCGTCATAACCGTATTGGCAAGACTCTCTCTGTATGAAGGATACAGGCTGAGCAGCATCATTTGCGTCATAGGCGTATGCATTCTTTACAACTTCCGATGCACCATGCTTTGGATGACGAAAAACAAAGTTCAGCCTCTGACGCTTATTGCCTTTTATCTATTGGCATTATGGATGTTTGGATACATGGCAAATCTCATGAGCATTTTCGAACTCATGCGAATATCCTGTCTTTGTTGCCAAAAGAAAGCAAAGACGTGGGCACTCATTCCAATCATGTTTATCGCCTTTGCATCAATAATCGGTTCTGATTATTATGCATCTTCCTACAACCAAACCCGAGACGAGGCAGTCCTCTATCCAGCCAAATACAAATGGGTGGATTGGGAAAGTGAAAAGATACTGGAAAAGAACTTCAAATACGACAATGAATACTATTTCGGTCATTACTCCAAAGTCATTGCAATGTACGAAGACGAGCTTCGCAACAGCAAGGAAAAAGAGAGCACAATGACCGAAGAAATGTGTTTCTTCTATTGCCTGAGCCTTGCACAGCAAGACATGCTTCCAGACAAGCTGATGACAATGGAAAGCCCCATACTGGGAACATTCTACAAGATAGGAGAAGACACACCGCTCTACACCATCAAGATGATCAACGAACTCTATTATCTTCTTGGCGACATGACATACGCAGAGCGTGCAGCCCTCCTCGCAAACACATTCTCGCCCAATGGACGCAATGTCAGAATGATAAAGAGACTGGCAGAAGCCAATCTTGTCAATGGCGATTGCGAAGCAGCCAGCAAGTATCTCAGACTCCTCGAGAAAACCCTTGTTTATAAAGACTGGGCAAAAGACCGCAAACCAGGCGCTATGGCACGAGAAGTGAAGGCAGAAATTGAGAGAAAGAACGCCTTCATCAACAAGACAGACAAAATCCGCATTGGAGACGATTGCTACACCATTCTCACACAGCTCCTTGACAGCAATCCAAACAACACCATAGCCCTCGACTACCTCCTCTGCAGCGACATCATAGCTCGCCAGAAAGACCTATTCATGAAAGACTACGAAACCTATGGTCCTCGCATGAAACCTCTATATCAGCAAGCGTTGAGCATGGAGTGAAAGGGTCATGCACATAAAAATCCCGAAACTGGCGATGGTGCCAGTTCCGGGAGGTGTGTGTTTTAGCGAAAAATAAATACTTTATTAGTTGTTGCGTGGACCACGTGGACCGCCCTGACCGAAACGCTGTCTGCGCTCTGCCTGTGCTTTCTCGTATGCGGCAAACTGATCTGCTGTGAGGATTGCCTTAAGTTTTTCGTTGAACTCTGCCTGACGCTTTTCCATGTCTTCGCGGTTGAAGCGTGGGCGCTCTCCGCCTTGATTCATCTGTGCCATGATAGAGTCCATCTGTGCTTTCTGCTTCTTTGCCTGCTCAAGGTAGAGGTTGTAGATGGCTGTGTTCTGTTCGTCATTTGTTGCACATGTTTCCTTGATGAATGTTGACTGGCGCTTTGCCTGCTCTTCTGGATTGAATTCGCGTCGCTGACCGCCAAAGCCCTGTGCGTTTGCAGCTACTGATGTGATAAGCACGAGTGCTGCGAGGATAAATTTCTTCATAATCGATTTTGTTTTTTAGATTGAGTTAATACTTATTTTTAAGTTTTATGTTGGTAAGACGCTGTTTTTAATGAAAGGTTTAACAAAAAGTGCATTTATTTTCCATTTTCTTTTTACCATTTGAGAAAAAACCTTACATTTGTGCTACATTTTGTATATTATATATATAATGTGTGACTGACTTTTGTTCTAAAATGAAATAACTAACAGAAATTTATATAACAATGAAAAAAGCTTTACTAACAATCGCAATGCTCGCAGCAAGCATGTGTGGGTTTGCTCAGCAAGAGATGCCTAAGTCGTGGACAGCGGATAATGGCAACGGAACATTTACCAATCCACTTTTCTATGATGAGTTCTCAGATCCAGACATTCTGCGTGTTGGCGATGACTATTATCTGGCAGGTACGACTATGCATTCTGTGCCTGGACTCGTGATTCTGCACAGCAAGGATCTCGTGAATTGGGAAAACATTTCATATTGCTTCGATCGCTTTGATTTCGATGATGATGCTTTCTCTTTGAAGAATCACAAGGAAATTTATGGTCAGGGCATTTGGGCTCCAGCAATTCGTTATGCTAACGGACAGTTCTATTTGTTCTCAAACATCAACGGCAAGGGATTGCAGTGCTACACTGCCAAGGACATCAAAGGCCCTTGGGAGCATCACAACATGAAAGGACGCATATACGACCTTTCTGTTCTCTTCGACGATGATGGTAAGATTTATGCTATTCACGGATATGGAGAGGTGCATTGCACAGAGCTGCTTCCTGACATGAGCGGCCCGAAGGAGGAGACTGACCGTGTGATTATTCCTAATGGAAGTGCTGTGGGTGAAGGTCACCACATGTATAAGATTGATGGCATGTACTATCTCATATCAACAGATTACAGACCTAACGGTCGCACGCTCTGCTCTCGCTCAAAGAGTATTTGGGGACCATACGAGACATGTGTAATCACAGCAGATGAGACTTTCGGCTATCATCCTGTAGGTCTTACTGAGGTTCGCGGACGCATCGAGCCAGACGGCACAAAGTTTGGTATTGGCTTTGAGGATGTGAACTCTACTGCCTGCACAAACATCCATCAGGGTGGTATTGTGCAAACTCAGAATGGTGACTGGTATGCTTTGCTGATGATGGACTTCCATTCTGTAGGCCGTACAGTTACTCTTGCTCCTATAACATGGAAAGATGGATGGCCAATGCTCGGATTGGAGGGTAACCTCGGACGTGCTCCTCGCACATGGACAAAGCCTGTCATCCCTGGCGCTGAAAACATTAAGCCTCATGCTCCATACGAGAGAAACGAGAACTTTGACGGAAAGAAACTCGGTCGCGTTTGGCAATGGAATCACAATCCAGAGGAAAGTATGTGGTCGCTGAAGGGTGGTAAGCTGCAATTGAAGACTATGCCAGCAGAACAGCTGATGTGGGCTCGTAATTCCCTAACTCAGCGTGTGATTGGTCCTAAGAGCACCGTGACTGTTGAATTGGGCGTTAAAGGAATGAAAGATGGAGACGTTGCAGGTCTTGGAAACATCAATGTTCCTTGCTCATGGGCAGGTATTGTCAAGGAAGGCAATCAACTGACACTCCGCTGTTTTGAACAGTTGAAAAATGATACAATAGACACTCCTATCACTTTGAAGAGTGGCAAGATTTGGCTTCAGCTTGTGGGTGACTATGACAACAATACAGCCCATTATGCTTATTCTACTGATGGACAAAAATTCCAGCAGGTAGGCCCTGAGATGAAACTTTCATATCAGCTCATTACTTTCCAAGGGTCTCGTGCTGCACTCTTTGCCTTCAACCATAAGGGTGTTAACGGTGGTTATGCAGAGTTTGACAATTTCACAGTTGACGAACCTATGGCAGACAGAAGCCAGAACATTCCTTACGGTAAGTCATTCCGCATAATCAATCTTGCAACAGGGTTGCCAATGCATGCTCTTGACCACGGATTGATGCACGATGCTCGTGCCAACGATAATTCTGCACATTCACGCTTCCGCATCATCGACCGCGGAAACGGAAAAGTTATCCTCAAAAGCGAGGACGGCCGTTACGTGTGGGTTAGCGGTACAGGACTTCCTGGCGATGTGCGCTTGACAAAGGATGAGAGCAAGGCAGAGGAATTCATGTGGCAGGATTACCTGAACAAAGAGTTCATGCTCATGTCAACTCGTACTCACACATACATTGGCAAGAGCCCAACTACTGGCAGTTCATATTCAATGGATTATAAGGGTGCTGATCCTGCACGAAAGAATGGTGCGGTGTTCAGATGGGAAGAATAAATAAACAGAATAAATAGCGCAGGTGGCTGTCCAGAAATATATGTGATTTTCTGGACAGCCACTTACTTTTTGTGCTTGATACTATAAAGTCAATCATTGGATAATATTTGCAAAGAGTCATAATTTTATTTCCCATAACTTTGCACTTGAAATATAAAGTCATTGAACAATCAATATCTATAAACTTAAATGAAAATTAGAACTATTTGCGCATTGATAGCTTTGTTTGCTTTCGGTAGCATTCAGGCTGCAAACATGACTCCAGCAGACAAACTGATTCAGAGAATGGAAAAGCTCCAGAAGAAGGGCTACATGTATGGCCATCAGGATGATACTTTCTATGGCATCACTTGGGACTGGGATGACAACCGTTCTGACACAAAGGAACTTGTTGGCGACTATCCAGCCATCATGGGCTTTGACCTTGGTGGCATTGAGATGGACGATGCTAAGAATCTTGACAGCGTGCCATTCGCACGTATCCGTCAGGCTATCATCGACCAGTATGCTCGTGGCGGCATCATCACTCTTTCTTGGCATCCACGCAATCCTCTTCTTGGCACAACTGCTTGGATTGAGAATGACATCAAGGCTTATAATCAAGCTATTGAGGCATTGAAAGCAATACGTCAGGATAATCTTGCAAAGCAGGTTGTCAATCCACAAAATACTGTAAAAGAGATCCTTCCAGGCGGTTCAAAGCATGAAAAGTTCACACAGTGGCTTTCCCGTGTTGCAGATTTCGTGTCTTCACTCAAGGACAGCAAAGGCAATCAGATACCATTCATTTTCCGTCCATGGCATGAAAATTCAGGTTCATGGTTCTGGTGGGGCATGAATAATTGTACTGATGCTGAATATCTTGCGCTTTGGAATATGACTCAGGATTACATCTGTGCGGTCAAGACAGGTAACACTACACTCAAGGACTATATAGTTTGGTCATACTCTCCAAGCTATGGTGGCCAATGGACAGAGGAACAGTACTTGAAGCGCTACCCTGGTGATGACCGTGTTCAGCTTTTAGGTGAGGATGCATACCAATGGGGCACAGAAAGCGACTATAAGCAGATGCTTGACTATAATCTTGCAACACTCAACAAGATTGCGGCTTCTCATGGCAAGCTTCTTGCCGTTACAGAGTGCGGTTACAAAAACTCGCCAGATGCTACATGGTGGCAGCGCGTGTTCAAGCCAATCATCGAGAAATACCCTGTATGCTACTTCCTCCCTTGGAGAAACTACAAGCAGGAACATTTCGGTGCGTCTAAGGACGCTACAACAGCTGACGACTTCAAGCAGTGGGCAAAGCAAAAGCAGTTCCTTTTCATTAATGATATAAAGAAGATAAAATAAAAAGGTATTTAAAAAGATTGTAATTATGTCAAAAGAGTTTGATATGAAAGTTGCTGCTCTTCGTGCTCATCATGAGGAGTTGCTCACACGCCCTAACGTAAAGAAGGAATGGGGCAATGGCATCTATGACAAATATGTTTATCCTATCATAACAGCAGAGCACACTCCACTGGAATGGCGCTACGATTTCTGCGAGAAGGACAACCCTTATCTGATGCAGCGCATCATGATGAACGCCACTCTCAATTCTGGTGCAATCAAGATGAATGGAAAGTATATTCTTGTTGTTCGTACAGAGGGTGCTGACCGCAAGTCATTCTTTGCTGTTGCAGAAAGTCCTAACGGCATTGACAACTTCCGTTTTTGGGACGAGCCAATCACAATGCCAGAGGATCTTATTCCTGCGACAAATGTTTACGACATGCGTCTCACTCAGCATGAAGATGGCTGGATCTATGGACTTTTCTGCGTAGAGCGCCACGATGACAGTCAGCCAAGTGACCTCAGTGCTGCAACCGCAACTTGTGGTATTGCACGCACAAAAGATTTGAAGACTTGGTACCGTCTTCCTGACTTGAAAACAAAGTCCCAGCAGCGCAATGTTGTGCTTCATCCAGAATTTGTTGATGGCAAATATGCTCTATACACTCGCCCTCAGGATGGTTTCATCGATGCAGGCTCTGGCGGTGGCATAGGTTGGGCACTTGTTGATGACATTGAGCATGCAGAGGTTAAGGAGGAAAAGATTATCAACGCTCGTCACTACCACACAATCATGGAAGTGAAGAATGGCGAGGGCCCTCACCCAATAAAGACACCAAAAGGATGGCTCCACTTGGCTCATGGTGTTCGCGGCTGTGCCAGCGGTCTCCGTTATGTATTATATATGTATATGACCTCACTCGAAGATCCTACAAAGGTCATTGCTCAGCCAGGAGGATATTTCCTTGTTCCAGAAGGTGAAGAGTATATCGGTGATGTTATGAACGTAGCATTTGCAAATGGATGGATTGCCGACGAGGATGGCAGAGTGCTCATTTACTATGCATCATCAGATACAAGAATGCACGTTGCAGTTTCAACTATCGACAAACTCATAGACTATTGCATGAACACACCTGAGGACGGTTTCACAACTGCAGCTTCTGTTGAGACAATAAAGAAACTTGTTGCAAAGAATCGGGAGACATTGAAATAAAAATCATTCTTTAATATAAACGTATTTCATCTTAGTGCTCGGACTTCTGTCTGGGCACTTTTTGTATTTTTGAACATGCAGCAACAACCTTAAAATATCGTTATAAATAGCACATTTTTAGCAAAAACAAACAACATAAGCAACAAAAATACATTTTGTACAATTATTTATTCAAAATTTGCAAATGTATTTCTATCATAATTCGTATTTTTGTGACTGATTTGCAAACATCAGCAGAAAACAGCAACATTAAGCAAGCAGCAATCCACCTGAGAAACTAACTAAATACATATTTAAATATACCTTTAGAAAATGAAAAAATTACTCTCTACGTTATTATTCACTGCAAGCGTGGCAGCAATGGCTCAAGAAGCGCCTATTACTGTTGACCTTTCAAAGAAGGGTGCAATGGTGTCGCCAAACCTCTATGGCATCTTCTTCGAAGAAATCAGTCATGCTGGCGACGGTGGTCTCTACGCTGAGCTCGTGGAGAACCGTGGCTTTGAGGAGCACGTGTTGCCTTCAAGCATGAAGTATGAAAACGGCAAGGCAGTGGCTATCGATGCTCGCAACTATGAGCACGGCAACAACCGCAAGTGGTCTATTCCTTGGGACATGGACAAGAAGATGTATCAGGGATGGAGTGTCAAATCCAATCATTGCGATGTGAAGAAAGAGGTTGTTGAGCCATCTTCTCCACTTCACCAGAACACTCCTCATGCTATGCAGTTCGTCATCAGCAATGCTAAGGATGGCGGCTCGGCTCAGCTCATCAACTCTGGCTACTGGGGCATGGGACTCAAGAGCGGAGAGAAGTATGACCTCCGTTTCTACGTGAAGAGCTCTGACTACAAGGGAGGCATCACCGCACGTATCTCCAACTCAGAGAACGGTGAGTCGTTTGGCTCTGTCAGCTTCGAACCTAAGGCTATTGGCGAATGGACAGAGTTCAAGGGAGTCATCGTAAGCTCAGGCACAACAGGCAAGGGACAGCTGGCTCTCGAGTTCAACGGCAACGGCACCATCCTCGTTGACTATGTCTCGCTCTTCCCTCGCCACACCTTCAAGGGACGCAAGAATGGACAGCGCAAGGATCTCGCCCTCATGCTCCAGAACCTTCATCCTAAGTTTATGCGTTGGCCAGGTGGCTGCATCGTGGAAGGCGCAACATACGAGAACCGCGTGAAGTGGAAGGAGACACTCGGCGACCCTATGACACGCCGTGGCGAGTGGGATCTCTGGGGATATCGTGCCACATGGGGCATGGGCTATCATGAGTTCCTCCAGTTCTGCGAAGACCTCAACATGGACGGTATGTTTGTAGATAATGCTGGCATGTCATGCTCAGTGCGCAATGGCGACTACACCGACACCAACGAAGGTCTTGACGCATGTATTCAGGACTTCCGCGACGCTATCGAATACGCTCTTGGCGACCCTGCTAAGAACAAGTGGGCAAAGATGCGTGCCGACGCTGGCCACCCTAAGCCATTCCCACTCAAGTATGTGGAGATTGGCAATGAGAACGTAGGCCCTGAGTATGTGAAGCACTTCAATTATATATATAATGTGTTGAGCAAGGAGTACCCACAGATCACCTTCATCAACACTCTCGGTCACGACAGCCCGCTGCTTGAACAGATTCCTGGCAACTACATGGTTGACCCACACTGGTATCGCGATCCTAACTTCTTCTTCAACAACAACCACCTCTTCGATAACGCTTCTCGCAAGCACGACATCTATGTGGGTGAGTATGCTTGCAACTCTGGCGTGGGTGGCGGCAACCTCATCGCAGCTATCAGCGAGGCTGCCTTCATCATGGGCATGGAGCGCAACAGCGACGTTGTGAAGATGACTTCTTACGCACCTCTCTTTGAGAATGTGAACAAGAAGGATTGGCCTTGCAACCTCATCCACTTCAATAGCAATCAGACATTTGGACGTGCTTCATACTATGTGCAGCAGATGGCAGCAGAGAACCGTCCTACATACAATGTCTTTGTTTCTGAGACATCAAAGGCTGGCGAAATGATTCCTTTCAAGGCAGGCACAATCGGTCTTGGCAGCTATGCCACAAACGTAGAATACAAGAACATCCAAATCATACTTGCTGGCGAGAAGAAGGCAAAGAAGATCTCTGCAAGCCAGTTCGAGCAGAAGAAGGGTACATGGAAGGTTGCAGGTGGCGTTCTTGCTCAGACATCTAACGAGCAGCTCACAGTAGCCACACTCCCTAACTTCTCTTCCGACAGCTACACACTCACTCTCCAGGCTCGCAAGACATCTGGCATGGAAGGCTTCTTCATCTACTATGGCATGAACGAGAATGGTCGCAGTCACAATGGCTATGGAGTGAACATCGGTGGATGGAACAACAGACAGACAGCTGTTGAGCAGATCAACCGCGGTCGCACAAATGGTGTTCTCAGCAGCCAGGTGCCACAGTCAGTTGAGACAAACAGGTGGTACAACATCAAGATTGTTGTTAAGCCAGAGTCTGCCGTTGTCTATGTTGATGGCAAGGAAATCACAACTGCCAAGCCAAGCACTCCAGAACGTCAGTTCTGCCAGACAGGCTATGACGAGCAGACAGGTGAGCTCGTAATCAAGGTGGTCAATGGCACAGACAAACCATACAAGCGTGAGTTTAACATCACTGGCGCTGAGAAGGTTAACCAGCGTGGTCGCATCATCACACTTTCTGGCGACGCTAACGATGAAAACACTTTCGAAGATCCAACAAAGCTCTCACCAAAGACAACAATGTTCAACGAGTTTGGCGAGAAGTTCAGCTATGAGTTCGCACCTATGTCGTTTACAATCATGCGTGTGCGTGTGAGCGGTGAAGGTTTGGCAGTTAACCGCAATTGGAACAGAGAAACTCGCGAACCTAATGCTCACGACCCTGTGATGGCAAAGGGTGAGGACGGACGCTACTACTGCTTCATGACAGGCATGAACGTTGGCGTTATCTCCAGCGACGACATGGAAGTGTGGCGCAACGAGCATTCTGCTCTCCCTGCCACTCCTGAGTGGGCAAAGGAAGAGGTGAAGGGCTACAACGGTCACACTTGGGCTCCAGACATCAGCTACCACAATGGCAAGTGGTATCTCTACTACTCATGCTCTACATTCGGCAAGAACGGCAGTGCCATTGGCGTTGCAACAAACAAGACTCTCGACCCTAAGTCGCCAGACTTCAAGTGGGAAGATCAGGGCATGGTCATCGCTTCACACCGTCGAGTGGATAACTGGAACGCTATCGACCCTAACCTCATTGTTGACCAGAAGGGTCAGCCTTGGCTCACCTACGGTTCTTTCTGGGATGGCATCCAGCTCATCAAGCTCAACAAGAAGGACTTCAAGACTCCAGTGACAAAGCCAAAGACTATCGCTCGCCGTCTTGGCAAGAAGCTCACTTTGGCAGAGACAAACAACGAGGCTAACTTCACCGTAGAGGGCAACAACACCATCGAGGCTGGCGACAACGCTATCGAGGCACCATTCATCTTCTACCACGATGGCTACTACTACCTCTTCGTGAGCTTCGACTACTGCTGCCGCGGACAGGCATCAACCTACAAGACAGTCTATGGTCGCTCAAAGAACGTGGCTGGCCCTTACCTCGACAAGAGTGGCAAGCCAATGGAGTACGGTGGTGGCACACTCCTCTATGGTCCTGACGAAGACAACTTCGGCATTGGTCACAACTCAGCATACGAGTTCGATGGCAAGTGCTACTTCATCTCTCATGCCTATCTCAAGGACTACAACGGAGCAGCTAAGCTCTTCATCCGTCCTATGAACTTTGACAAGGATGGTTGGATCATCCCAGAAGAATAAGAATAACAGTATGATTAAGAAACTTTTCCTTACAATTGTGGCAGCATTGTCTGCCACAATTTCTTTCGCCCAGCCTATCACAGCTGGCGAACATACAAGAGTCAGCACAACCTACGGTCCTATAGAAGGGTATCAAGACGGTAACATCTTCACCTTCAAAGGTATAAAGTATGCAAAAGCGGAACGCTTCATGGCGCCTGAGAATCCCGACAAGTTCGAGAAGCTGCAGCAATGTAAGCTGTATGGCCCTCAGGCACCACAGAGTGAGTCACTTCGCTGGAATGCAAATAATCAAACCGATTATGCTTTCGGCAATCAGTTTGTACTTGAGCCTATGGACGAAGCAAATTGCCTTGTCCTCAATGTGTGGACACCAAGCATCAACGACAACAAGCGTCGCCCTGTCTTTGTATGGATTCATGGAGGTGGATATGCTACAGGTTCTGGTCACGACCTTCCTTGCTATGAGGGTAGATCTCTTGCTGAATATGGCGACATCGTGGTTGTGAACATCAACCATCGCCTCAATATTCTTGGCTATATTGACCTTACAGGCCTTGGCGGCAAATACTCCAAGTCTGTCAACCTTGGCATGCAGGACATCGTGAAGTCATTAGAATGGATTCACAACAACATCAGCAAGTTTGGCGGCGATCCTGACAATGTCACAATTGGTGGACAGTCAGGCGGTGGCGGCAAGGTTTCCACAGTGCTTGCAATGCCAAGCGCAAAAGGTCTCTTCAAGCGCGCAATCGTGCAGAGTGGTTCTACCATTCGCCAGGCAGAGCCACAGAACACACAGAAGTTCGGCATTGCCCTTGCTGAGGAACTCGGTCAGCCAGCAAATGAAAATGCAGATTTCTCAAAATTCACATACGACGAGCTGAACGAAGCCGTTAGCCGTCTTGCCAAGAAGGGTGTGAGAGGAGGCTTCTCGCCTGTTGTTGATGGCACTATCCTGCCTCAGCATCCTTTCGCACCAGCATCAGAAGTGAGCAAAGACGTACCTATGCTTATTGGAACTGATTTCAACGAATTCACCTTCGACATCAGTCGCAACATGTCTGAGGCAGAAGCCATCGATGCTGTCAAGAAGCGCATGGGCGAAGAGAACGGCGCTAAGTTCGCAGCCGCTTTCCGCAAAGCTTATCCTAATGCTCCAGCAAAAGCAATGACATACATCGACCTTGGTTTCCGTGCCAGCGCTGTCAACCAAGCCACAGCAAAGAGCAAGCAAGGTGGTGCTCCTGCCTACCTTTATCTCTTCACATGGGCACCTACAAGCAATGCTCTCGGTGCTTCTCACGGCATGGAACTTCCATTCATGCTTCACAACGTGAGCTTGCAGCGTGAGATGACAGGCGCTTCTGAGGCAGCATATAAGTTTGAGAAAGTCATAAGCGACATCTGGCTTTCGTTCATCAAGACAGGCAACCCTAACACCAAGGGACTTCCTACATGGGAACCATACAGCGAGAAATCAGGAGTGACAATGATTCTTGACAACAAATGCTATCCTGCCAAGAATCACGACAGGGAGCTTCTGCAATACTCAAAACCTATCTGGTAAAAACGGAATCGCCACACAATCCGAACGGACTGTGTGGCGATTTTCATTTTATCGCTTGACATTTTCCTGTAAATTTGAGGTTTCTCAAAAAGATGTTACCACTTACCCTTTTTGAAGTAACATCTTATATGTCAACATATTGTATGTGGTAAGTGTTTTTTCAACACTTACCACATCACTTACCCAACATTTACCCTTTTAGTAAAGGTAATTGTAATGAAATTTTGAACATAAACCTGAGTCTCTATAACACTTCTATCTATGTCGGAACGCAATTTAAATCCTTCAACGTAGGTTTGTTGCCAAATAAGAATAGCAACAAGCATTGAATGCGCAACAGTTTTTGCTTGTATTCAAACCTTGAGAGGGAATCACGAACGTGATTCCCTCTCAAGGTTATGTTTGTGGGTCAGCTGTGCCTGTCCCCTGTGATCTTGATACCGCTCAAGGAGATTGTCTGAAGGAAGATTTGATATTTTATTCTTCTATAAGTTCAAAGTGCTGATAGTCCTTGCGCGTGGTCCATTCACCACCCCACTCAAAGCCATTCTCAGTAAACAGCTTATAACATAGATCACCCTTCTCTATCTTGTAGGGGAACGACTTGCTACGGTCAAGATACGGTGCTCCCGTTGCAGGTTCGATTATCTCTGTTCCGTCAGCAAGTGTTTTGTGGTACGGATTATACAGGGTATTGATGTCTATGGCTACACCCTTACCGTGCTTAGACACTTTTGTGGTGTGAGATATGAAACGAAAGTTGAAGCTTGAGGAGTTGTTGTCTCGCATGGACATTTCGTCTTCAGCATTCCAATAATCAACCAGTCGCATTCTCTCGATAGGATAATTTGCCAAGTATAGCTTGTGAAGGATGTCGAGGACTGTAGATGAAATCACCTTGTTTACAACCATCTCACCAACTAAAGCACGACCTTTTATGTCTCGATGCAGACACAAGATATAGCGCAGGTCGCTACGCGGCACCGTGCAATCCTGCTTGAAAGACTTACCCTGCATAAGCGTAAAGATGGTGTCAGGAATCTCTATGTCCTTGAAGAACGATGCCTCGCCCTGCGCTGATATTACCTGTTCTGGAACGATTTGTCCAGGATAAAAAGCCTGAGAAGGAACTACCGGATCGTTATTATCCTTGCTGCATGAAGCAAGGAGCATTGCCACTGCCATAAGGGCGAGGGCGAGAAATTTGTTTGTTATCTTCATTGTTTACTATTTTTATCTTTACCAAAAAATGTATATGTTTCGTTATTTCGACATAGAGACAGCCCTGACGATGAGTGAACGGACTGGCAACCTCATACATCTTTTAATGTTTCAGTAGGTTTGCGTTCATCAGAGTTTGCATCACCACCTTCAGCACAGGCTTGATGGTTGACACATACAGGGCTTCATCGATGGTATGTGCATCATGTACTGTAGGACCAACACTTATGCACAGCAGGTTTGGATTTTTGACGACAAAATACGCAGGTTCCAGTCCGCCGAGCTCACAGACCAGATTGGTATTGTATCCCTCTTTGTCATAGAATTCTTTCATCATCTTTGTCAAAGCATCTTTGCCGTCACCATTCCAGGC
>JAGHUI010000037.1 GCA_018064885.1 Candidatus Minthosoma equi
ATGATTTACGAGGAAACGGCAACGGATAATCGAAAAAAGTTCATAAGAAAAGGACTTTTCTATTATTTCTCAGCTCTTTTGATGTAGAATGTAAAAGTCTGATCATGATTTGGGTTCACTTCAAACCCGCTCCTATGGTCCCAAATATACACATTATATAATATATACACGCACAAACAGCGCATCTTTTTTATGCTTGCAAAGTTAAGGGAAGATTGTTTCAAATCGTGATACACTACTATAAAATGTTTACTAAAGTGGTGTGAGTCACATCGGCATAGGTGGTATGACTCACACCTATATAGGCGGTGTGAGTCACACCACTTTTGAGTTTGTTACACAGTTGTACAAGGGCTTCTTCCTGATTCTTTCTTGGCAATACCTAACCTTAATAATTTATTATGTTATGGCTTGTTTATAAAAGCAGAGAAGGTTCTGCACCTAAAGTGGTGAAGAACCTTCTCTAATATCTCATCTAACTCCCTATGAGGGAAGCTGAACGAATTTACAACTCAGCAAGTTCGATAATCTTATCGACAGCAGCAGAGAGACCGTCTGCGTTCTTACCGCCTGCTGTAGCGAAGTGTGCCTGACCGCCACCGCCGCCTTGGATGAGCTTGCCTGCCTCACGAACAATCTTTCCTGCATTCTTACCATCGGCAACGAGGTCGTCAGAGAATGCTACTGTGAGGTTTGGCTTTGCGCCAAGGGCTCCGCCGAGAGCTACAACGAGTTTCTCTGGGAACTGTGTACGGAGCTGGAATGCGATGTCCTTTGCTGCCTGAGCATCAATAGGAAGAACGGCTGCAATAACCTTTACGCCATTCACATCCTTAGCCTTGGCAATGATATCCTTCTTCAACTCCTGAGTCTTCTGAGCCTTAAACTCATCAAGCTGTGCCTGAAGATCCTTGTTCTCAGCGATTGCCTTTTCTATAGCACCACGAAGGTCTGGCACATTATTGAAGAGCGCACGAAGGTCTGCTACGAGATCCTGCATCTTGTCAAGTGACTCCTCAACTGCCTTGCCTGTGATTGCCTCAATACGGCGAACACCTGCTGCAACTGAGCTTTCTGAAATGATGCGAACCATTCCAAGACGACCTGTTGATGAAGCGTGGCAACCACCACAGAACTCAACGCTTGTGCCGAACTTGACAACACGAACCTTATCGCCATATTTCTCGCCGAAGAGAGCAATAGCGCCAAGCTTCTTTGCCTCCTCGATTGGATAGTCACGGAACTCCTCAAGCTGAATGTCCTCGCGAATCTTTGCGTTCACAATATGCTCAACTTCACGGATCTGCTCTGGAGTGACTTTCTCGAAGTGAGAGAAGTCGAAACGGAGGCTGTCGGCAGAAACGTATGAACCCTTCTGCTCAACGTGTGTGCCAAGCACCTCGCGGAGAGCTTCATCAAGAAGGTGTGTGCAAGTATGGTTTGCTTCGATGGCACGACGGCGCTCAACATCAACACAAGCCATGAACTCTGCGTTAGCATCCTCTGGAAGCTTGTCAACGATGTGAACAGCCACGCCATTTTCCTTCTTTGTATCGAGAACCTTGATCTCCTCATTCTCTGAAACGAGCACGCCGGTATCTCCTACCTCACCACCCATCTCGCCGTAGAATGGAGTCTTATCAAGAATCATCTCGTATGCAGTACCCTTCTTCTGCTTAACCTCACGGTATTTAACAATGTGTGCAGGGAACTCAGTATAATCGTAACCAACAAATTCGCTTTCAGCATCATTGATAACAACCCAGTCGCCAAGATGAACCTCTGCAGCGTTGCGAGCACGGTTCTTCTGTTCCTGCATGCATACGTCAAAGCCCTTCTCGTCAACAGTCATGCCCTGCTCACGGCAGATAAGCTCTGTGAGGTCGAGAGGGAAACCGAATGTGTCGAAGAGAGTGAATGCCTTGTCGCCAGCAATCTCTGTCTTGCCTTCTGCCTTTGTCTCGTCGATAACACCCTGAAGGAGCTTGATACCGTTCTCAAGAGTGCGGAGGAATGAGCTTTCTTCTTCCTGCATAACCTTCATGACGAGTTTCTGCTGAGCAGCAATCTCTGGGAATGCGTCGCCCATCTCTGCCACGAGAGTTGGAACGAGCTTATAGATGAAGGCTTCCTTCTGACCGAGGAATGTGTAGCCGTAGCGAACGGCACGGCGAAGGATGCGGCGGATAACATAGCCAGCCTTTGCATTTGATGGAAGCTGGCCGTCGGCAATAGCGAATGCGATAGCACGGAGGTGGTCAACAATAACACGAAGAGCAACATCTGTCTCTTCCTTATCGCCATACTTAACGCCAGCCATGTCTGCCATAACCTTGATGAGTGGCTGGAACACATCTGTATCGTAGTTTGATGTCTTTCCCTGAAGTGTGCGCACAAGACGCTCAAAGCCCATACCAGTATCGATAACCTTTGCAGGAAGACCTTCGAGAGAGCCATCAGCCTTGCGGTTGAACTGCATGAACACGAGGTTCCAGATTTCGATAACCTGTGGGTGATCCTTATTTACAAGCTCACGACCAGGGATCTGTGCCTTCTCCTCTGCAGAACGAGAGTCCACATGAAGCTCAGAGCATGGACCGCATGGACCTGTGTCGCCCATTTCCCAGAAATTATCGTGCTTGTTGCCATTGATGATGTGATCTTTTGGAAGGAACTGTTCCCAGATGGAAGCAGCCTCATCATCACGAGAAAGTCCTTCTTCTGGAGAACCTTCAAATACTGTTGCATAGAGATCAGCAGGATTGATCTTGAGAACGTCAACGATGTACTCCCATGCCCAAGAGATTGCCTCCTTCTTGAAATAGTCGCCGAAAGACCAGTTGCCAAGCATCTCAAACATTGTGTGGTGGTAAGTGTCATGTCCTACCTCCTCAAGGTCGTTGTGCTTACCGCTGACGCGAAGACACTTCTGGCTGTCTGCCTGGCGGCGGCACTTTGGAGTAGCATTACCAAGGATGATGTCCTTGAACTGATTCATACCTGCATTGGTGAACATCAGCGTTGGGTCGTCCTTTACGACCATAGGAGCTGATGGCACAATGAGGTGCTCTTTGCTTTCAAAGAATGATTTGAAAGACTCACGGATTTCTTTTGCTGTCATATTATGTGATTTTAATTATTTCTCTGGATAAATCTTTGAGAGGAACTTTTCTCTTGGAACGATGAAGCGCAGGTGCTTGCCCTCGCCAATAAGCTTGCCGTCCATCTCTGCCTTAATATCAAAGAAAAGCTTCTTGCCGTCAATCTTTGTGAGAGTGGCTGTTGCTGTGATTTCCGCATTCAATGGTGATGGAGCGAGATGTGAAGATTCGATGTGGCCACCAACGGTTGTCATGCCAATCTGCATGTATGGAGCCACACAGTTCATAGCCGCATTTTCCATCAGAGCCATCATGGCAGGAGTGGCAAACACTGGCATGTCGCCAGAACCCATTGCCTGAGCAAGGAGGCTGTCGCTCACTGTTACTTTGCTTGTATATGAGATTCCTTCTTTCATTGCTGTAAATTCTTCTGCTTTTTCAATATCGCTTGCGTGATCGACATCAAGAATCTTGCTGAAATGATAAGCCTTAAGGCGCAAGCCGTCCTTAACGAGCTGGCGCTGGAAATTGCGCATCCTTGACTGACCTTCGCTGATGCATTTGTCGATAACAGGAAATGATGTCTCGCTGAGGCAATAGATACCGCCTGAGATGTATTTCTGCGCTTCTGTATCGTAGAATCCTGTGATGCCTAGATTGCTGTCAGTACCGATGTAGAGCGGTTTCTCATCATCTATATAATCAGTTACTGCCATCATTCCGTCATCGCCAGAACTGCTCCAAGCATCGATGTATTCCTTAAATTCCGCCTCACGGAAAATGGTGTCAACCGTTGTCAGACAGAACTTGCCATCACCCATGATCTGACGCAGCTCGTAGAAACTGTGCATGCTTGATGGGGTTGTCTTCACAATGAGCTTGATGCCATTCTTTGGAGCAAGAGCGCTGTTCTGAAGATCACGCAAATGATTCTGAGTGAGAGGAGTGAGATTGTTTGTGATGATGAAAATTTCCTCAGCACCGCAACCGTTGAAGATTCGGATAAGACGATCGATCATTGCCTCGCCATTGATCTTCACCAAAGGCTTAGGCAATTCCACACCTTCCTGAGCCAGACGAGAACCCTCGCCTGCTGCAAGAATAGCAAATTTTGTGCATCGTTTTGACTTTTCCTGTTCCATTTTTATGCATTTATGTTTGAACAAACCGCAAACATCTTGCAAAGATACACTTTTTTCTACTTAAAAAATCTAAATTTTGTAACTAAATAAATTAAAAGCATTAGATTTGCACCGAAAAAACTGCGCAATGCTATTATTTTGGTATGTAAACAATCAATATGACGCGCATTAAACATTTAAAAACTCAATTAACAAATAATCATTATGGTAACAACAATCATCGTCATTGCCGTCATCGCTGTGCTTATCTTCATGTGCGTCGGCATCTACAACAATCTCGTTAGTCTCCGCAACAACCGTGAGCAAGCATTTGCTGACATCGACGTTCAGCTTCAGCAGCGTTTCGACCTCATTCCAAACCTCACAAGAACAGTTGCTGGCTATGCGGCTCACGAGAAGTCTGTATTGGAAAACATCACAATGGCTCGCACAACAGGTATGAACGCCAAGACTATTGAGGAAAAGATCGAGGCAGACAACATGCTCACTTCTGCTCTTTCAGGACTCAGAATCACTGTTGAGGCATACCCAGATCTCAAGGCAAACGAGAACTTCCTACAGCTTCAGGAAGAACTTGCAGACATTGAGAACAAGCTTGCTGCCGTTCGCCGTTTCTTCAACAGCGTTACTCGCGACTACAACACAGCTGTTCAGACATTCCCTGCAGTAATCTTTGCTGGCATGTTCGGTTTCCACAAAGAAGCAATGTACGAAATCAGCGCTGCTGAGCGTGCAACAGTATCAAAAGCACCAGAGGTTAAGTTTTAAGGAGTCACAGAACTCAGAACTCAAAAAACAGAACTCAGAACTCAAAAACTTTTTAAAACCATGACCCGGGTTGCGCCGCACGGTTCTCCTCCCCCAGGGGGAGATGCCTGTAAGGCAGAGAGGTTCTTTAACTCATTGCAATACGTAGGCATACATACTCAGATAATGAGGAACAACAGGAACTCAATCCTCTTGCTCTTCATGTTCCCATGCATCATTTTGGTGATGCTATGGGTATTCTGCTGCATCTTCGGATTCCAGACAGAGTACGACCCTTACACAGGATACGAGTACACCTTTTTCGACTCAGAGATTGTAAATGAAACATGGATTTCATGGGTTCCGTTGGCAATCGTTATCGTAGGCATCTGGTTTTTCATAGCATATCAGTTTCATTCACAGATGATTCAGCATGCTACTGGTGCTCGTCCGCTAACACGCCGCGAGAATCCAAGAGTGTATAATCTTGTGGAGAATCTATGCATGAGCGTGGGCATGGACATGCCAAAGATCAACATCATTGACGATCCTCAGCTCAACGCCTTTGCATCGGGAATAAACAAGAAGACATACACCGTGACGCTCACCACAGGCATCATCAACTACCTTGAAACTGATGAGCTTGAGGGTGTAATAGCACATGAGCTGACACATATTCGCAATCGTGACACGAGAGTGCTAATCATAAGCATTGTATTTGTAGGAATACTCTCCACTGTGCTTTCCGTCATTTCAAGAGTGGTGATTCGCACATTCCTTTGGGGTGGAGGAGGCAGCAGCCGACGTTCCAAGAACGATAAAGGCGGAGCATCAATCATCGTCATAGGTCTTGCCGCTATCATCTGTGCTGGCATAGCATATTTCCTCACCATGCTCACACGTTTTGCCATCAGTAGAAAGCGTGAATTCATGGCAGATGCAGGAGGAGCTGAACTCACCCGTAATCCTCGTGCCTTGGCATCAGCGCTTCGCAAGATTTCTGGCAATACAGGACTTGGCCACATTGACCGTGAGGACATTTCCCAGCTGTTTATTGCAAAGCCTCAAAAACTGCATGAAAGTTTCATGGATAAATTCAATTCTTTGTTCAGCACACATCCTGACATCATGGAAAGAATAAAGATATTGGAACAATTCTAATAACAATTTACAAGTAAAAACAAAAACGTTCCCCAGCCTCCAAACGGAAGCTGGGGAACGTTTTATATATGTATGATTCTCTGATTATTTCACCAATACTACTCCACCCTGATCTGCCATTGTTACGCTTACGGCCTTAGGATTGCTGATCTTGAGTGTTGCCTTCTGAGGTTCAAAAGTCTTCATGTTATCACTATAGACAGTAACTGTCTCGCCTTTCTGAAGCATTGGAAGATTAAGCTTGAGAGTCAAAGGAGCACCTGTTGCATTGTTGCCAGCAATGTACCATTTGTCACCGCATCTGCGAGCAAGAACAACATACTTGCCTGGATAACCATCGATGAACACTGTCTCATCCCATGTTGTTGGCACTTCCTTCAAGAAATCCATGCTCACCTTTGGAGCAGGAGCACCCTCTGCATTGTAATCAATTGACTTTGATCCATCATCGCCAAGGTTCTCTGGAGTGATGGCAAAGTTCTGTATTGGGTTTTGGAAAAGCACACAGGTAGCAAGCTCATGAACATCTGTTGTGCGACGTGTATTGCCGCCCTTGTTGCCGCGGTTGATATGGCGGTTCATGAAACAGCCGCCAAACTCCATGCAACCGATTGCATTTCTTATGAATGGATGAGTTGCAGCATCCTTAGCTTCCTTATCGGCAGCATGCTGAGAGAAGTAAATATTTTCACTTGCAAGAACAGCCTCACTGCCCACATAGTTAGGATACATTCTCTCCCAGCCTCTTGGAATAGTGCAGCCATGGAAGATTACCATAAGGCCAGCATCGTCAGCATCGCTCAAGATACCCTCGTACAATCTCATTGTCTCCTGCTTGTCGCCACCGAAGAAATCGACTTTTATACCCTTCACGCCAAGCTTCTGCATCCAGCGCATCATCTGCTTGCGAACGATAGGATTGTCCATCTTGTTGATTGGTCCTTGCTCAATATCGTTCCAGTAACCGCTTGAGCTCCACCAGAGGAATACGTCAACGCCCTGACTCTGAGCATACTTAACGAACTGTTCCATTTTGTCATAACCGATATTGTTATCCCACCAGTTATCTACAAGAACATACTGATAGCCCATTTCCTTTGACAGCTTGACATACTCAGTAAGATCCTTCACATTGATAGAATTGTCCTGCCAAACGATCCAGCTCCAGGTACCCTTGCCATATTTATAATTATGTGTGGTCTCATACTTAGGCTGCACCCAGTTCCATGGAACAGTAGTTTCCACGATAGGCTTTAGCGACTTGCCAACGGTGATAGTTCTCCAAGGAGTAGCACCTGGCAAAGCGAATGCAGGCTCAACCGTTCCGTTGCCGCCATTCTCTTCTGCCATTGGGAATTCAACGCTATAGAGACCATCGCCCTTCATGTCGCTGAGACGGCTTGCGCAATATCTGCTGTCAACGCCAGTTTCAGAGATGAGCACCCATCCGCTTGGTGCCTTTGCATCCTTTGCTGGCACTCGGAAAAGGCAAGGGAAAGTGTAGCCATGACCGAACTGGCTCTTGCTTGTCATAGGCTCATCATACTTGTACTCCTCCTCATAGCTAGGCTTTGTGCCTTTCCATCCCACCATAGCATCGCTCTGAGGAGTGAGGAATGTTGTTGTCTCATGAGGAAGATCGAAACCAGTCAGTTCTTTCATGATTCTAACAGAAAACTTCTTGCCATTGGCTCTGCTTTTCTGGTTAGGAATGCAATAGCGGAAAGCAACATCATTGTTGCTCACTCGGAAATCAACATCAAAAGGCATGCCCTTGGCATTCTCAAGACTGACAAGCAACTGATTAGCATCCACATGCACATTGCTAACCTTGCTTACTCTCAAATCATAGTTGAACTCCATGTGAGCATCCTTTTTGCCGACAAACTTAACCCCCTGACTGAAGTCGCCATTGTCAGCCACAAATCCCAGCGGACTCTCATCCAGCATCTGCATACCGTCGTAAATAACTTCGTAAACAGGCTTGCCCTGCTTCACGTCAACATTAACCTTGAGCTTTCCATCAGGACTGCTCACCGATGCCACCTGTGCCGACATACCCGCAGCACAAAGCATCATAGCCAATATCACAAAACTCTTTTTCATTATATTTGTTTTAATTGTAACTTTCAACTTTTCTCAACTCCCTCAACTTATCTCAACTTATCGCTATACGCCTCAATAGCCTTCTTCGCAATCTCGATAGCCTCATCCATGCTGCACTCCAATGTGCCGCCAGAAGCATTCTTGTGACCGCCGCCATTGAAGAACTGCGCACACAACTCATTGCAAGGAAAATCATCAACAGAACGTGTTGATACCCTGATCACAGGCTTCTCCGTGTCCTCTCTGAGTGAAATGCTCAGCTTATGTCCTTTGATTTGCAGAGGCATATTCACAATGCCCTCCATATCTCCCTTGATATACTTGAAATTAGCAAGTTCATCCTTTGTGATGGCAAAATACGAAGCATGCAAATCTGGCATAACCTGCAGTTTCTCGTACAGCACATAACCTATCAGTCTCAATCTGTCCTGAGAGAAATTGTTCTGTATTCTGCGGTTTATCAAATCCTTATCAATGCCTTTCCTCAACAATTCACTGATAATTATGAAAATATCAGGCTCATTACTGTTAAATGAGAAAAAGCCCGTATCGGTTGCCATGCCAGCATACAAATCCTCAGCACCAGCATGAGTCAGAGAATCAATGCCGCCAATAGCATCGAGCACACGGAACACAAGCTCGCATGTGCTGCTTGCCTCAGGACGGGAAATGACCAAATCAAACGGAGCCTTATCAGGACCGATATGATGATCAATCAGCAGCTTTTTGCACCTCAGCTTTCCAACAACATCACCCATCTCGTCAATTCTTGACAGCACATTGAAGTCCATGCAGCACACAAGGTCTGCCTGATTCAGCAGATTATACCCCAACGACTTCTGACGGTCAAACAGCACTACCCTTTCGGCATCCTTCATCCAATGAAGGAAATCAGGGAAATAGTTTGGCACAACAACAGACACATTCTTGCCCTTCCTCTTCAAATACTCATACATCGCCAAAGACGAGCCCATAGCATCGCCATCAGGCGACGTGTGACAAACCACGACCACATTTCTGCACTCAGCAAACAACTTCTTCAATGCCGTAGCCTCTTGTCCATTAATCTTCTGTTTCAACATATTTATTATCAATTTTCCACAAAGGTAGATAAAAAAACATAAAATCCGCAACAATGAATGAAGAAAATATCTTAACTTTGCAAAAACTAAACCAGACAAGCATTAAAAGCATGGAAGAAAAGCAAAAAAAATCATATTCAGGCATCATCATCGCCATCGTTGCAGCCATCATCGCCATCGGACTTGGAATATACGCCAGCAGGCTCTATTTCCAACTCGATGAACAGCAGCAGCAGAACAAAGAACTGCAGGAACTCGCCGAACTTGAAAAGCAAGACATGGCAGAGCAATACAAAGCCTTCGACCAGCAGTATGGCGACCTTCTCAAGTCACAGCTATCCAACGACTCCCTCATAGCGCAGATAGAAGACGAGCGCCGCCACACCCAGGAACTTCTCGAAGAGCTTGAGCGCACAAAAGCCACAGATGCCACAGAAATCAAACGACTCCGTGCCGAAATAGCCTCACTCCGCAAAGTGCTCCAAAGCTATATCATGCAAGTCGATTCCCTCAACCGCATCAACCAGACGCTCACAGAAGAGAACACACAGATCAAGGCACAAGTGACCGAAGCCAACACACAGATCAGCAACCTCTCCACCGAGCGCAACCAGCTGCGCGACAAAGTTGACATCGCCGCCCAACTCGACGCCACCGCCTTCTGGGTGACACCAAAGAACAAGAAAAGCAAAGACACCCAGAAAGTCAAGGATGTCAAGAAACTCGCCTTCGGATTCACCATCGTCAAGAACGTCACAGCCAAGAACGGACAACGCACTGTCTATGCCCGAATCCTCAAGCCTGACAACAGCATCCTCGGCAGCCACGGCACCTTCACCTACGAAGGTACATCAGTAGAATATTCCGAAAAGAAATTCATAGAATACACAGGCGAAGAACAGAAAATCACCATGTATGCCGACATCTCCGAATACCTCGAAGCAGGCACATACAAACTCTTCATCTTCTGCGACTCCCAAATGATAGGTCAAACCAACTTCACACTGAAATAACTTATGCTCATCTCCCCAAGCCTCCTGTCCGCCAACTTCATCGATTTGAAGTCCGACATAGAAATGATCAACCGTAGTGAAGCCGACTGGCTCCACCTCGACGTAATGGACGGCGTCTTCGTCCCAAACATATCCTTCGGTTTCCCAGTGCTTCAAGCCGTAGCCAAGCATTGTACAAAACCCCTTGACGTGCATCTCATGATTACAGACCCAGGCAAGTTCACCTCACAGGTTCGCGATCTAGGAGCCTACATGATGAACGTGCACTACGAAGCCTGTCCGCACCTCCACCGCACCATCCAACAGATACACACCGCTGGCATGAAAGCAGCAGTAACCCTCAATCCACACACACCAGTTAGCCTGCTTGAGGACATAATTCAAGATCTTGACATGGTTCTGCTCATGACCGTTAACCCTGGCTTCGGAGGTCAGAAATTCATTCCCCACTCCATCCAAAAGGTGCAGGCACTGCGCCAGCTCATACAGCGCACAGGCAGCAAAGCCCTCATCGAAGTAGATGGTGGAGTGAATGCCCAGACAGCCCCAAGCCTTGCCCAAGCAGGAGTCGATGTGCTCGTTGCAGGCAGCTATGTTTTCGGAGCAGAAAATCCAGAACAAGTTATCAAAGAACTGAAGACATTGTAAGAACAACTCCAGAAGGGTCTCAACATCGTTAAGATGTCAGATGGTTCTGTAAAGAAGATCTTGGTTAAGTAACACATAATTACATAATCTATTCATAAAGAAGGTTCTCGACACATCGGTTGAGAACCTTCTTTCTATTTTCTTTGACAATTAGAATTAATGTGATAACTTTGCAAGCAAAAGCAAAGACATGATAGACTGGAATAAACATTCAATTGTTCGCATCTTAATACCATTTATCGTGGGAATGGTGGGAGCAAACATGTTCATTGGACACATGGACATGACTATGTTGTTTGTCCTTTGCTGCATGCTGCTTGCCATCATGTTCTTTTTCTTAAACAAAAACAACAGAACCTGTATCGTCTTTGGAACCATGAGCATGATTCTGTCTATGCTGGTTGGCATGTCGCTGTTCACTAACAAATATCAAAGTTTAGAGGAGCAAGTTCCCAAAGATAGCACATGTGCAATAGGAACACTCAGTGAACTGCCAGTCAAGAAAGCAAAATCGTGGGCTATGAACATTGAGAGAATGGATGGCTCACATATTCTGCTCTATGCTGGCAAGGATTGGGAAGATGAAAATAATGATTCTATGCTCTTCAATCAATTGAGCATTGGCGACACAATTGTTGCCAGGACAACTCACATGACTGCAACAAGTCGTGTTAAAGGCGAGTTTCACGATTACAACATGAGCCTTTTCCACAAAGAAATAGTGGCAACAGCTTATACGCCTCACAACAAATGGGGAGTGATAAGATGCAAGCAAAAATCATGGTGGCAGTTCTCTTCAAAGGAGATTCAGAATATGCTTCATGAGATATACAAGAAGCATGGTTTGGATAAAGATCAGAGCGACATCATTGAGGCAATGACCTTGGGCAGAAAGGATTTGATTTCCAAGGACAGGCGTGAGAGCTATGCAGCATCAGGAGTGAGTCATGTGCTTGCTTTATCTGGATTTCATGTCGGGATTATCCTTATTGTTATTCAATGGGTATTTTTCCATAACATTGCAATTTGGGGATGGAGACTTATCAGCAATGTTGCAACCATAGCTGCCCTGATACTTTTTGGACATATAGCAGGCATGCCTCCTTCGTTACAAAGAGCAATAATGATGTGCAGCATACTTCTTTTTTGTCAAACTTTCAACAGAGAATTGCTTTCGCAAAACTCATGTGCATTGACTGCCATAATAATGCTATGCTGGAATCCCTTCTATATTTTGGACATAGGCTTTCAGCTGTCATTCATATCTGTGTTTGCCATAGGCATATTTTCCAGTATCTTAAAAAAACTATATGATTGGCGAAGAAAAGTGACAAGCTTTTTATTGAGCATCGCAGCAATCTCATTAATATGCAATATATTCACCATACCTCTTGTTGCTCACTATTTTGGCAGAGTTGCCGTAATGGGCATAATCAGCAATCTTGCCGTCACATTCTTTGTATATATAATAATGTGGGGAGCAATAGCCTGGTGGGCTTTCCTCTGGTGCGAGCCTATAAACAAAATGCTGACAACAGTATTGAACTGGTCAGCATCTACAATGAATGATATTGTTGATCGAATTGCTTCTTTGCCTTTTGCAACAATAGAGTGGAAACCTGAATGGTGGATAGTTATACTCTGCTACATAATACTATTGATCTTTTCATACAAAATAATCACAATTGTTTCCAAGTCTTCTTTCCCTTCGCGTAAAACTGCCACAAAACAGAGACATCCACATTCTCGGGAATGAGGGTTTCCTTGCGATTGGATTGTATGCGCTGTCTGTCGGATGTGAACTGGCTGCGTATCTTCTGATATTCTCTTCTGGCACGAAGGATGGCACGGAAATTGGCAGTATCGCCTTTGAGAAGGAACTGGAGCGAGGCAAGAGTGTCGAGCAGATGGCGCATGCGCATGACTGGGTGCAAACGGGCTTCTGGCAGGTTCTTGTAGAGCATCAGGAGGTTGTTACGGAAATTAAGGAAGGTCTTGCGAGGGTTGCCCTGATTGAGCGTGCCGCCACCAAGATGGTAGGCTGTGGACGTGGGCACGCAGACTATGTCTTTTCCCATGAGGCGAAGTCGCCAGCAGAGGTCTATCTCTTCCATGTGGGCAAAGAATCGTCCGTCAAGTCCTCCGCTTTCTCGCCAGTCTTCGGCTCGAACCATAAGGGCTGCGCCTGTTGCCCAATGGAGGGAGATGGTGTCGTCATACTGACTATGATCTTCTTCTACAACGCTGAAGATTCTGCCTCGGCAGTATGGATAGCCATAACGGTCGAGGAATCCACCTGCCGCTCCTGCATATTCGAAGGTATCTGGTGCGTCTCCCTGCGGAACGAGCTTGAGCAACTTCGGCTGACAAGCAGCGCACAGGGGGTGGGTGTCCATATAGGCGATGAGGGGCGCATCCCATTGGGGCTGGCGTATCTCCACATCGGAGTTGAGAAGCAGGTAATATCTGTACTGCGGCAGCTGGGCAAGAGCACGATTGTAGCCTTCGGCAAAGCCGTAGTTACGGTCAAGCACAAGGAGGGGCACGTCAGGAAACTGGGTGCGCATGAGCTGGAGCGATCCGTCGGTGGAGGCATTGTCGGCAACAATGACGTCGCTCTGGCTGTTGAGCAGCACGGTGGGAAGATACTGCTGGAGCATCTTCTCTCCGTTGTAGTTAAGTATGACTATTGCTGATGCTTTCATTTCACTATTGTTGCACATAAGGCGTCTCCTTCTTCGTTGAATCCTGTGAGAGTGACGTTGACAATCTGATTGTCCAAATCTGGCTGATTGGGGAGCTCTACACGGATATAGTTGTCTGTAAATCCATTCATGTATGGCTTGCGTGGCGAGGCATGCTCAAGAAGTGCTGGACGCTGTGTGCCGATGAACTGTGCGTAGAATTCGTGCAGTTTCTGCTGAGAGACGTGCAGGAGCTGCTGGCTGCGCTGATGCTTGTCGTGCGGACTTACGGTGTATGGTATGTCGAGTGCTTTGGTGCCTGGACGCTCGGAATAGGAGAACACGTGAAGCTGGGAGATGGGCAGACTTTCTATGAACTGGCGCGCCTGCTCGAAGTATTCTGGCGTCTCTCCTCGTGTGCCGACAATGACATCAACACCTATGAAGGCATCGGGCATGACCTGCTTGATTTTCTCTACCTTATGACGGAAGAGTGCTGTGTCATACTTACGATGCATGAGGCGCAGCACTTCATCAGAGCCACTCTGCAGTGGGACATGGAAATGCGGCATGAAGGCACGCGACTGGGCACAGAAATCAATAATCTCGTCTGTGAGAAGGTTGGGCTCTATGCTGGAAATGCGGTAGCGCTCTATGCCTTCCACGCTGTCAAGCGCCTTGACCAGATCGAAGAATGTCTCGCCTGTGCTCCTGCCAAAATCGCCAATGTTCACTCCTGTGATCACGATTTCCTTTCCTCCTTCATGAGCGACCTGCTCTGCCTGTGCCACCATTGAGGCTATGCTGCCGTTGCGGCTTCTGCCTCGGGCAATGGGAATGGTGCAGTAGGTACAGAAGTAGTTGCAGCCATCCTGCACCTTAAGGAAATAGCGAGTGCGGTCGCCACGAGAGCATGAGGGTGCAAAAGATCTAATGTCCTTGAGGGGAGAATGGAGCGTGGAATGCTGAGGGGCGAGTGTGCCTTGCTGCTTGTGAGAGAATCCCTCCATGATGTGCTCTATGAGTGAGGCTTTCTCTTCTGCTCCCACCACCATGTCAACACCTGTAGTGTCGATTATCTCCTGCGGTTTGAGCTGAGCATAGCATCCTGTGACGATGACGAATGCGCCTGGATGCTGCTTGACGAGGCGATGAATGGCTTGACGGCATTTGTGGTCTGCCATTTCTGTGACACTGCAGGTGTTGACGAGGCAGATATCTGCCACCTCGTCCTTGCCTGCCTTTGTGACACCATAGCGTTGAAGTGCCTGCGCCACGCTGCTGGTTTCTGCAAAATTGAGTTTGCAACCAAGAGTGAAGAAGGCTGCTTTCTTACCTTGTAGTATGCTTGAATCTATCATTTGATTATTTTCTTGCCATCCTTGATTATGATGCCACGGTATGAATCGTTCACACGCTGTCCTGCAATAGAATAGAGTGCTGATGATGCTGTGTTGTTCTGAGAATCCGGAGTAACAAGATCTTCTATGCCTGTTGGCACATTTGATGGTTCGCCAAAGCCGCCACGAGCATTTGCCTTGCGGACTGTGCAGCCTTCAAGTGACATGCCTGAAAGGCTTGAACCCTTGGCGAGAGAAACGAACTTGCCATCGTTCTCAATAAGATAAACTGACTCTGAGTCGATGTTTCCTACTTCCTGCTGAGCACAGATTGTCTTAGGATCCCAGTTAGCACCCTTGAAAAAGCTGTCGTAAGAGAACTCTGCTACCTTATCGGCAGAGATGACTGTTTCCATCGCAGTATTTGCTTTTTTGAATGTCACAACGTTGCTCTTAGGAGTGTTCTTGCCATTGCCAGATTTGTCAACTGTGTTATACTCCCAATAAGCTGCTGGATCAGTATTTATGCCAGATGCGCTCCAGCGAGTGTCGATGAGCTTGCCGCTCTCTATCGTTGTGTTGATGAACGCAGTCTTAGCATTGTTCCATGAACGGCCAAAGTTGAAGGTTGAACTGTAAGTTTTGATGGTGCATCCATCAAATACATAACCCTTGTCGCGATCCTTTGTGGAAGCGGCAGATATGGTGCAATCTCCTGACTTGCTGCTTTTTGAACGGCTCTCGTTGACAAGTGTGACACCATTAAAGAATACATTTCCGCTTCCGCAGATGTAGTCAACAGTACCGTGGATCTCACCATCTTCCCAGTAAAAATAAGAGCCATCCTTATGTGAGTAGTATGTATCCTGATATGAGAGAAGACGAACATTCTTGGCGATAGTGTTATTGCCGCAATCCTGAAGACAAGCGGCACGACCAGCAGAACCTGCAGAATAATAGTCGAGAGCATTCTGAAGAGTGAGGTCTTGCATGTAGAGACCTGTAGAAGTGTTGTAGAAGAGGTCTGCTTTTGTAAGACCTTCATTCTTTATGTCTGGAGCATTCTTAATAACAACACCTTCTGCAGACTGACCAATGATAGAGATGTTCTTGCCAGAGATCTTTGTGCCTGTCTGTTCACCAAGGTCGTAAGTGCCGTTAGGAAGGAATATCTTAGCACCTGATTCGCTATTGGCAGAATTGAGGGCAAGAAGAAGTGCGGCAGCATCGTTGGCAGGGATGATGTAGTAACCTGTGGAAGCATCCTTACCTACGAACTCTTCCAAGTTGTAAACAGTGATGCTGTGGATGTAAGACTCGCCCTTAGCCCAAGTGAAGGTGAGGGTTGTCGCATCGCCCTTATAGTTCACAGTTACCGTTGCGCCATCGTTCTCAACCATGCCCGAAGCGATGGTCTGAACAGTGTTGCCTGCTTCGTCAGTAACGGTTATGGCTGCATCCTTTGAATACTTGCAAAGAGAGAGGATGATCTGTGCATTGCCTGCAACCCGAACAGAGATCTTGCCGTCAGAAGCGAGCGCCCAGCCGTGCTGAGCATCGTGGTAGTAACCACCTTCGATGTAGATGAGCTCGTGGTCTTCTGGATAGAAGATTGAGCTTGTGAGCGGATATGTCTGCACAGAACCCACCTCTACCATCTCCCAAGGAGTGACGAGTGCTGTGATAGTTGTGTTGCCAGAAAGTGTGTCTGTAGCCTTTGCCTTGATGCCAGAAGCATAAATCCAGCCACGGAAGACTTCGCTTTCAGAGATGAGAGGAAGGTCACTCTCTGTATAAGGTATATCGCCAAGGACATCGCCCTCGACGGCATCTTTTGTGCCTATAATGTTGCCGTTCTGATCCTTGAAAGTGACAACGCAAGGTGAAGCCTCAGGAGCATCGCCAGTGACAAACTCAAGCTTCTGGACAACCTGCTCAACAGCAGTTACACGCTTGATGTATATGTTGTTCTGCTCTGCAGTGAGGTCAATGCTGACAGTTTGGTACTCCGTAACCTCAGGAGTGACAGCAAATGGTTCTGCAGCGCATGCAGGACTGCTGACATCGCCTGTAAATTCATACACACCAAGTGAAGATGCGTTTGATCCATCGCGAGGACCAAAGGAAATCTTGAGCGTGCCTGCTACTGCTGGCTTGACGAAATAGCAATAGCCGCTTGAATTCATTTTGATGCCGTAAAGACCATTCTTTGTGCCAGGACCATCCTTCACCACGGATGCATAATACAATCCATTGTCAGGATTGCTTGAAGGCGCACCAGATGTGTAGTTCCAAAGGAGGTGATCGTCTGCCAAAGCATTAGCAATGCTAAACAGAAGCACTGCTACAAGAGCAATAGTTTTCAAGAAAAATCTCTGTTTCATATTCTATATCTTCCTTTTTTATTTCTTATAGTATTTCTTGCCATTCTGAATCACCACGCCGCGATAAGATTCGGATACTCGCTGACCTGCGAGGTTGTAGAGAGCATTGTCGTTCTTAGCAATAGAAGGGAGAGTCTCGATTGAGTTGGCGTCGCCCTTGAGTGCTGGGAAATATTCATCGAATGATGATTCTGCATCAGCACGCTCTGCCTTCACGAGATCCTCTACAAGAGAGTTTGCATACACTTCAATGTTGGTGTAATACTTCTTCTCATCAAGTGTGTATATGGTAGCATCTGATGCATCCTTTGGATTGAGTTCATTGGCAATCTCAAAGTCATCAGGCATGCCATCGTTATCAGAGTCAAAAGCAGCATCACGCTTCTCTGTTGCAAGCTCAGGGAAGCTTGCCTTATTAGCATCAGATGCACCAATGGCATTGACAAAGTCGATGATGCCTGCACGCTTAACAACGGAGCCTGTGTAAGTTGTTGTGCCATTAACAGCCTCGTCCATGTAGCGAGCATCGACAGCATCGCGACGATAGCTTGCGCCAGCATAGAGGAGCAGTTTGTCGAAAGCTGTCTGAGCAGAGTGAGTAGTGACATAGCCCGATTCTATAGGCTTGTCGAGCTTGATCTTCACGCACTTCACGCCATTGATAGTAGTGTGAGCCACTGCATCTCCATAATAGTTATTCTTGTCAGGAGAATAGTAATCGCTTCCTGATTTGTATGAAGTTTGGTCGTACTTAACACCGCTCCAGTCGTAGTTCTCAGGCTTTGTAGCAGCTGTGACATAGTTGCCCTTGATGTAGTAGAGCGATGTCATGCCCGACATATTATCAGGAGTGCTGTTGCCAGATTCACCCTTGGAAATCTGAGTGACGCGAGTCTTGTTCGCTGTGCCTGGACCTGCCTTGTAATAGTTGTTCACCATATTGACGAAACCACCTCCAGGACCGCCATAGCATCCATTGCCCGAACCCCAATTGTACATCACGCAGTTGCGGAAATCGACACGTTCTGCCTGAACTGTGCTTCCATACTTAGTCTTGTCATATCCGTCCCACTCATAGCGAGCTCCGTTGAAGCGTGGAGTACGGTTCTGCATGTGGCAGAGGAAGTTGTGGTGGAATGATGCATTCTTGCCTCCCCAGATACCTCCATAAGAATGTTCACCTTTGCTGTGACCAGGATTAGCAAGTGCCTCACCCATAGTGCACCACTGAAGGGTGAAGTCGCGATTATCGTAGAACGAAGCCACCTCGTCGATGCTCCAAGAGAAGGAACAATGGTCGATGATGATGTTTTTGCGTTTACGCCCCCAAGTAGCATCGGCACTATCACTCACATCCTTGAGCTGAGAGCGACGGCAGCGTATGTAACGAACTATGACATTGTCGCAATTGCCGAAATAGAGAGTATAATAACGAAGGGTGATGCCATCGCCAGGAGCAGTCTGTCCGAGAATTGTTGTGTTAGATGAGATGTTAAGCTGACTCTTCAAGTCTATATAGCCGCTAACATCGAAGACGATAATCTTCTTACCAGTACCGTTAAGCGCTTCACGCAAAGAACCTGCACCAGAGTCGTTGAGATTAGTGACGTGAATCACTTTTCCACCTCTACCACCAGTAGTGAAACGACCGAAACCTTCTGCACCAGGAAATGCAGGAGCAGACTCAAACTGAGCACTGGCACTTAGAGTGAGGAATGACAGCAATGTGAATAGTGATAGTTTCTTCATTTTGTATTGTTTTTGCCTTACAAAATATGCTTGTTTTTATTTAGGACATAAGGTGGATGTCAAAAAAGACACCCACCTTGTTATGAATATACATGCTATTCACACAACATCGTGAAAAAGCATATTGATTATAAAGTATTCAAAGTATTACCATGCATGGAAAGTCAAAGGCGCGTACTGGAGACTGTAGAAGTTAAGACCTCCATCGTATGTGAAATTATAAGTGCCAGCTTTGAGGTTTACTGTATAATACTTGAACACAGTCTTTGGTTCAGCCTCACCTTCAATAGCAACATCTTTAGTAGCGTTGGAATCTCCTACTGTCCAGCTTGCAACTGTTGCACCTGTTGCATCGACGAGAGAAACTGCACGGTCAGCAGATGAAGAGCTTGAACGCATTGCAATAACAACAGTACCCTCCACATCAAGTGTGAGTGCCACACCGTTTGCATCAGCAGACTTAGCACCAGTCTTCATGCGTGCAGTGTAACGAGTCTGTGAAGAAGCATCACCAAAATACTGGGAATTAGCATCAATTGCAAACTTGCCGCCACCATTGTTGATAACAATCTTAGCGCTGCCGAATACAAATTCTGCACCATCAGCAACTTCTGCACCAGCTTCGAATGTGATGACACCATCTTCACCTGTTGGACCTTGAGGCTCTTCTGGTTCACCAGCACCCTCTTCGTCAAGTGATATAAGAGTGAATCCATAGAAGTTGACACCGTTAACTGGATATGTAATAACAGCAATACCCTTCTTTACATCAACCTCAACAGGAGTATAGACACTTACAGGGTTTGGTTCGCCAGGAACCTCTACACCTTCTGTCTTCATATCAGCCTCTACGAGAGTGTAATCCTTGAGAACCTCATCATTCTGAGTGACGATGATGTCACGAGTTGTATCACCATTGCTGCCTGTGCGGACATAAATGTAAAGCTTGCCATCACCAGGGATTGTCAATGTGAGGTAGTTGGCAGTTGCGCTTGACTTACCTCCTGACTTCAAGCGAGAAGTGAAGTGTACAAACTCGCTGCCTCCCTTCTCGTAGAAGTAGCAACTGTTAGCATCAGCAACCATCTTACCGTTAGGGTCTGTTGGAGTGATAACGAACTTTCCATCGCCCCACGATGCTGGAGCAGAGCCAGCAGCAAACTCCTCGAATGTAACATTATGAGTTACAGGCTTTGGAGCTGGTGCTTCTTTCTGCTTAATCTCAAATGGCTGAGTAAGTTCTGTCCATTTCGATTCTTTTTTATCTTTCGAAACAGCCTTCATTCTTGCCAAATAAGAAATGTTATGCTCAAGACCTTTAACCTTTAATGTATCTATAATATTTGTAGTCAACACTGTATCAGGTTCTCCTTCAAAGACTTCATTGCTATAAATCTCCATAACGTATGATTCAGCTGGTTTTGGAGAAGTCCAAGTGAACTTTACAGTGTCATTATCCACTTCTGCCTTAAAATCAACAGGAGAGAATTCTCTGTCGTAAATAAGGCTCTTGATCTCATCATCTACGCTACATGATGCCATAATGAATGCAGCAGTAGAGAAGATACAAGCCTTTATAATATTCTTTATTTTCATATTATTATCTAATATTTGAAAGTTTTGGAGTTAATTTTACTTTCCGAGGAAGTGATTATTGAGAAGTCCCATCATGTCATTAGCAATGATAGTGGAAGGAATAGGCCATACACAATGTTCGCTTGGCTTGTCAACTGTATAGAAACCATTGATAATATCATCTGTGATAAGGTTTGTTGTCTTACCATCGGTAGTTCCCCAGAACCATCCCTTTGACTTGTATCCTTCTTCATCCACAAGACGCTTACCTTCTTCATCTGTATCACCATGGTTAAGACCATAAATCTTGATTGAAGTGCCATCTACCTTATAATAGAGTTTAGAAGGAATATCCTGATAAGGACCAACAGCTTCAATACGTTCGCCATTATCATCAGCCTGTGGCAGGAGTGCTAACTTACGTTTAGTCTCTGCAAGCTTAGTGTCAAGCAATCCCCAGCGAATGAGGTCAAACTTACGAATCATCTCGCCTGCAAACTCAAATGCACGCTGCTCAACAATACCCTCGAAGAAAGCTTCCTTGCTTGCCTTATATTTCGCGCCAAGGGCTTCTACCTTTGTGTCAGGATAAGCACGGGCAAGGACAGGTTCCATATAATTCCATGCTGTCTCCCTGTTACCAAGTTCATTGGCAGCTTCTGCAGCCATAAGGAAAACATCAGCAAGACGCATATATTGTACGTTTACACCATCATCTTGAGTGTCAACAGGGCGCGCCATCCATTCATAACGAACCTTGCCGAAATACATTGCCTGCACCTTTGACAACTCAGGAACACCATCCTTGAATCCATAAGGAACACAAGTGATGTCACGGCGAATATCATCTGGATCATAGTCATAGAAGAATGTTGGCACAGGTCCATTAGCGCCACCATAGTTAGCGCCATCCTTTGCAACCCACTTGTCTCTGCCATTATGCTTTGGAGCGTATGCATAGAGGAACTGGCCACGACCTGTAACGTAAGGAATCTCCCAAAGAGACTCTTCGCCAGCAGTAGTAATGTCCTGACAAAGCTTACGGAAATTCTGCTCAAATGGTGGAAGTGTAATAGATACTTTTTTCTCATCATCATCTTTCTCACCCTTAGGCCAATAATGTTCAATCACTTCTGAACACTCTTTAAGAACGATAGGAAGCATTACCTCCTTAGAGAGTTTTGGATTAGTGCTTATAGAATAATCCGGTTTACCATTATTATCACGAAGTGCATAGCCACATCCATAGAGAGCAATACGAGCACGGAGTCCTTTTACGAATGATTTGCTGACACGCTCTGTTGTTGACGTTGCAGGAGTCTCATTTGGCCAAGCACAGTATTTTTCTGCTTCAGCGAGATCATCAAGAAGTCGAAGGATAATTTCATCTCGTGATGCACGTGGAAGATAGATATTACTGTTGGTTGTCTGCTCAAAGCGTGCAGGAACATCACCATAATATTTGATGAGTTCAGTATAGAGAACCGCACGAAGTGTAAGAGCCTCGCCCCAAAGCTGTTTAAGCTCTGCATTTTCGCCACTATACTTTTCAAGATAATCGATAGCGATTGTTGCTTTCTCTATACCAGAGTAGAGCGAAGACCAGATCACACCATCACGAATTTGATCGTTAGATGGCTCTGTATCATAGTTTGCTACATCGTACTTTCCTGTTTCCTTGTCCTTGTATGATGGAGTGTTGATCCACTCGATGTCTGTATTGATTGCTCCATAGCGAAGCAAACGGTTGCGGTAACTGTTGTTTGTACCGAACACATCAAGTACTGCCATTACCGCATCTTCTGCCATCTTAGGGTTTGTGTAAACCTGCTCAGCATCCATTGTTGAGTATGATGGCGCATCCAACTCACATGAGCCCAACATCAATGAGCCAAGTGCTACAGCTGATATATATATGTATTTCTTCATTTCTTTATTACTAATTAAAAGTTCAGGTTAAGACCAAAAACAAACTGACGGCTCTTTGGGTATGCAGAGTAGTCAACACCTGGAGTGAGCATGCTGCCGTTACGACGCATTGTAGAAACTTCAGGATCAAAGCCTGAGTACTTTGTAAGGCAGAACACATTGTTGCATGTAGCATAGAAACGAAGATTCTCAATCTTGAGTTTCTGAGTGAAGCTCTTTGGCAATGTGTAACCAAGTGTCAAAGTCTGAAGTCGGAGGAATGAACCATCTTCAACAGCCCATGATGTGAGAGTGTAGTTCTGCATGTATGGAGACCACATTGTAGTACCCTCATTGATTTTAGCAAGGCGAGCAGGATCATTACAGATAAGACCAGTCTCTGGGTCAATGTTTGTCCAGCGCTTGCCAGCAGACATCTTGTCAATCATATTGTAATACTGGCTATTGCGGTTTGCTGTTGTATATTCCACCTTGTTAGCGTTGTAGATATCATTGCCGATAGAATATGTGAAAGTAGCAGCAAGGTCGAAACCGTAAGCACGAGCAGAAAGACCAAATCCGCCAGTAACCTTTGGAGCAGTGTTACCAATCACAGACTTATCTGCATCGGCACGAGTCACCTTACCGTCTGCAACGTTGCCAAGCTCATCAGTAACAGCACCTGTTGAGTTCCAAACCCAAGCATTTTGAGCAGCATCCCAATGCTGACGTGTTGAGCTAACCTTCATGTCGCCAGGGCGAACAGAAGAAGAACCCAAAAGTGTAGCATCATTGATTACGCCTGGCTTGAGAATCCACTCATTCTTAACATCGTCATAACCAGTGAAGTCTGACAATTCATAACGACCATCTGCAACATAACCGTAAATCTGGCCAACTGATTTTCCTTCCTGAATGTAGAAGTCCTGACCAATGTCAGAGTTCCATCTTGACTCCTGAGTGAATGCATCACGACCAAGCTTTGTGATCTTAGCTACATTCCAGCCGATATTGCCGTTGAATGCAATACCCCAGTTCTTCTTATTTACGATATCATAGTTGAAAGAGAATTCAATACCCTTATTTGATGTATTGCCGATATTGCGGTACTGAGTGTCATAGCTGCCGCCGATTGGGAACTCCATCAAGAGATCCTTTGTAGAATTGTAGTACAAATCGATGCTACCATTGAGCTTGCTGCCAAAGAGAGAGTAATCAATACCGATGTTACGTGTGATTGTTGTCTCCCACTTAAGGTTTGGATTTGCCATACGCTTTGTAGGACCAAAATAAGCAGAATATCCATTTACATACTGGATGCTCTGAGAAGTAAGCTCCTGACGGAGATATCCAGGATCGATATTGTTGTTACCTGATGTACCGAAAGACAAACGGAGCTTCAAGTCATCGAGCCAATCCTTTGTACCTTCCATGAATGCCTCGTCAGAAATACGCCATGCAGAAGAAGCTGATGGGAAATACCCCCAGCGATTCTTTGAAGAGAACTTAGAGGAAGCATCAGCACGGAATGTGAATGTAAGATAATACTTGCTTGCGTAGTTATAGTTCCAGCGTGTGAAGTAAGAAAGCATCTTATCCTCAGGGCTTGTAAGGTCAACAATACCGCCATTAGGGTTTGGAGTGCCTTGAGCTGTGAGGTTCCAAGCATTCTGAGCTGTGAAGAATGTTGGATAAGCAACTACCATATCAGTATTGACGCGCTTCTTTGTCTTCATGTACTCATGACCAAGGAGTCCGTCCAAAGTATGCTTGCTTTCCTTGCCAAACAATTCCTTGAAATTATAAGAGATAGTGTTGGTGTTACGGAAACGCTCACGCTGTGTCTGAGCAAAACTTGCTGCAGGCTTATTTGCTGCTGAAGATCCGTCAGGGAGAGTGATCTTGGAGAGGTCATTGCGCACATAATATGTTGTAAGACCCCAGAAACGCTTGTCGTAATTGTCATAGTCGTCAATACCAACATCAGTCTTAGCTGTGAAGTTCTTGAAGATTTCCCAAGAGAAGCTGCCGCTCATGTTGAGATTCTTGCGGCGAGTAGTCTTATCGTTATCAGCGATTGCTGTAAGAGGATGATACATGCTGCTGCCGATTTCCTCATCTTCCTGATTATTGCCAGCACCAAGTGGAATTGGCTGATAAAGCACAGAATAGCGGAGACGACGGTCAGAAGAGCTTGAGCTTGATGCCTCATTTGAGCCGCCACCATTGACAGTAACATCAGAATAACGTGCCTGAAGATCGAATTTAGTTGTCTTAGAAGGCTTTGTGTTCAACTTGAGAGAGAAGTTATCACGCTTGAAATTAGAACCGCGCATGATAGCTTTATCATTAATATGTGCATAATTGAACGAATACTTGATCGCGTCAGAACCGCCAGTCACACTGAGGTTATGGTTGAAAGTATTGCCAGTACGGCCAAAAGTCTGATCCTGATAGTTATTTGTAGGCAGATCGTCAAAGAGATCAATATCCTGATAGTTGCCAAAATACTTTGTATAGCTGTCAATCTTATTAACATCGCCATTGTTCTTCAGCATTGCATATTCATATTGCCAGCGTGCATAATCGCCTGCAGAAAGAGTATTGAGCTGTTTTGCCATCTTCTTCAAGCTGTAGAACGCATTATAGCTAACCTTAACTTTGCCTTCCTTACCAGACTTTGTTGTAACAAGGATTACACCGTTAGCACCACGAGAACCGTAGATTGCTGTTGAAGAAGCATCCTTCAACACTGTAATATCCTCAATATCAGAAGCAGGGATATCTGAGATGCTTGCCACAGGGAATCCATCGACAATGTAGAGAGGATCGTTGCTCTGAGTGATAGAACCACCACCACGAACGCGGATTGTAACCTCTGCATCTGGAGAGCCTTCAGTTGTTGTCACATTAACACCTGCCAATTTACCAGACAAAGCTTCTGCAGCTGTATTCACAGGTATAGCAGTCAATGCTTCTGAGCTCACAGTTGCAACAGCACCAGTAAGGTCTTTCTTCTTCATTGTGCCATAACCGATAGCAACAACTTCGTCAAGCAACTTTGCATCATCCTGAAGAACAACATTAATAACTGTCTGTCCCTTGACCTGAATTTCTTTTGTCTGCATTCCCACAAAAGAAACAACGAGAGTCGCATTCTTAGGAACAGAAACCTTATACTTTCCGTTCAGGTCAGTAGCAGCGCCATTGGATGGCTTGCCCTTTTCTACGACTGTAGCACCAGAAACTGGGCCAAAGTCATCAGACACAGTACCTGTCACAGTAACATTTTGCGCTGATACGCCCAGCGTAATCATGGTTGCAAATAAGAACAACGCAACGCGCAAACATTTTGTTAAGTTTGACATTTTAGATTTAGTTTTTTGGATAATTATTTATTGATTTTTTGTTTTCTGTTAGATAAAGATTGCCCTATCAATGCTGGTTTTGTCTCAGATATTCACAAAACTCACATTTTAAGCTTTGCAAATTTAATAATTTTTAATCATTAAACATAGGAAAGTCCATTTTTTTACAAAAAAAGATTAAAAAAAGTTATCTTTTTGGACTCCAACCGTTCAGCACCCACTTAGGAGTACTATATTTCTGTATAACTTTTTTATCCTTTTTAGCATCTAACTGCCTGCTGTAAGCATGGCGATTGGATGTGTCGAAAGGATTGCCCGTGATAGTTGATGTTGTGTTGAACTCAAGCATCTGAACTGTAGGTTCTCCCAAAGCACTCCACCCAGAAGGGATGACATCATGCGCCTTGCAGTTTATGAGAACCATCTCAGCATCAGGATAAGTTGTCTTTTTGTTTGTAGGACATCTGGCAAAATCAAATGGTCTGCCATTGGTGGTTCCAAGAGTACATTCCACAAACACAAGCCCATGACTGCTCTTGGTATTTCTGATCCATGCAAACGGACCGCCATCGTTCACAAAATTGCAATGCTTAGCAAAGACTGCACCACGGCTTAGGATAGCATCTGTTCCGCCAAGAATCTCACTATCTTCCATATAGATAGTGCCATTAACCTGAAGAGCGTCACCAGAACCAATGATTCGCACATTCTTCAAGTCGAAATGTTCTCCATTCAGCAGAAGTCCCTCAGCCTGACCTGTTAGATCCGTAGCAAAAGTGATGTCTCTTAAAGCGACATCTCGGCAATTGTCAAAATCAACGGCAGCTCTGCGGGAAGGGAATGTTCCCGGACGCTCATTAGTTTTCACAAGCAATGGGTGCGGATTGAAAACCTCATTATTGGCATAATGAACTTTTGTTTTGTCCATGCCTGCTCCTTTGATTGTTACGTTACTCTTATTGCGAACATAAACAAGTTCCTCAAAGTCGCCCTCACCCACATATATATAATAATGTGTATCGGAGAAATCAGGAATATGGTCAAGTGCTCCCTGAAGAGTGCAGAAATCACCAGCACCATCAGCCTTCACATTCAGTTCAACTCCTGTTGGCATATCTTTCTTAACTTCAAAAGACCAATCACTTATACCTTCAAAACCATCAGTATTGAGCACAGATTTGTCAATGGTAATTCGGTATGTGCATCCGTACTGAAGAATATTGTTATGAAGATATATTGTCGCAGTATTGCCACGAGCAATCACAGGATGGAAATGGAAAGCATCGGTAAAACCACCAATGATATTCAACTGATATTCTGGAGGCGTAGGCTCCGCCATTCCTGATGGCGTTCCAGGCTTCGTGTCACGATTTGTAGGAACAGACGAGCGTGTATAGTCGTATGGAATTTTTGTGTAGTCACATTCCGGTCCATACTCTCTGCTCTGAGTCGGTCCTGCCGGAATACTCAAATCCAGACTGTCAACAAGCACTTCATCTGCCACGCTTCCATTGGCTGGACGCTCATAGACTCTCACCTTTCCGCTTTTACCTGCACTAACAGGATTGTCGAAACGCAATGTGAGATGAGTATCGACACACACATTCTTTGCTCCATTCTCAGGAGTCAGACTCTGAGCATTAGCTGACAATACAGTCAGCATTGCAACGGTAAAAATAAGTTTCTTCATCTTTCTGCTGGAACATCTGTAGGTTTAACCTCGACATTAACCTCAGGCTTAACGTATGGAGCAAGTGCTGGCACTTCCTTGACTGTAGCACGAATAAGCAAGTCAGAAACTATGTCAGCTCCTAACACATTAAGATGGGTATCATCATGTTTTCCATTAGGACAGAACTCATATTTTCCAGGTTCAATCCACATGAACATGCGCTTTGACGCTTCATCACCGAAAGCTTCAACAAGCTTATGAGTAACGGCATTGGCATTTACAAATGGTACGCCTTCTGCCTTTGCCACCTGTTCTGGAACAGTAATATATTCTCCATGAGTATCAGTAAGCACACCATCTACGAATTTTCTGCGTACAATGGAATTGTATATTACAGGATTGCCTCCCTTTGCCTTTGTCTCACGAACAAACCGTGTGAGGTTTGTAGCAAAAGATGTATGAGGATCTGTATGACGAGCCTCGTCAGCCTTCTCATCGTTATGACCAAACTGTATGAACACATAATCTCCAGGCTTAATGCTATTCAGCACCTTATCCCATCTGCCTTCATCTATGAAACTTTTGGAACTTCTGCCATTCTGGGCATGATTATCCACCACGATATTACCTTGCAGATGCATTGGCAAGGCTTGTCCCCACCCTCTTTCCTGATTCTCTTTGTCAAGGTTCTTATCTGCCATGGTGGAATCACCTATCATAAAGATCGTGATCTTTTTTTCTTCTGGCACAACGAAAGAAAAAAGTGCTAATGTCAGCACAAGCATTAAAAGTTTTCTCATAAAATTAAGTTAGTAAAGTGATTAGTAAAAAAGGTTGTTTCACAACAACTAAATAGTTATATAAAATATTTTCCGCAAAGACTAATCTCTGCGGAAAATATCTCTTGTATATACCTTATCAGCCACATCATCAAGACAAGCGTCATAACGGTTAGCGATGATAGCCTGCGATTGAGCCTTGAACTTTTCCAAGTCATTAACGACTGCGCTTCCAAAGAATGTGCTTCCGTCCTCCATTGTTGGCTCATAAATGATAACAGTAGCACCCTTAGCCTTGATGCGCTTCATGATACCTTGAATAGCTGATTGACGGAAATTGTCACTGTTGCTCTTCATCGTAAGACGGTAAACACCAATAGTCACAGGATCTTTCTGACCAGCAAACTGATTATTCGCGCTGTAAGCATACCAGCCAGCCTTGCGGAGAACAGCATCCGCTATGTAGTCTTTTCTTGTACGATTGCTCTCAACGATAGCAGTCATCATATTCTGAGGAACATCCTGATAATTAGCAAGCAGCTGCTTGGTATCTTTTGGCAAACAGTAGCCGCCATAACCGAAGCTTGGATTATTATAGTGAGTTCCTATTCGAGGATCAAGTCCAACACCTTCGATGATAGCCTGTGTGTCAAGTCCTTTCAACTCAGCGTATGTATCAAGCTCATTAAAGTACGACACACGAAGAGCAAGGTATGTGTTTGCAAACAGCTTAACAGCCTCAGCTTCTGTAAGTCCCATGTAAAGAGTTTCTATATTCTCCTTTATGGCACCCTCTTGCAGAAGGGCTGCAAATGTATGAGCAGCATCTTTCAGCTCATCAATATTGTCAACCTCAAAAAGCTTTGGAATACCAAGAATTATTCTGCTTGGATAGAGATTGTCATAAAGAGCCTTGCTCTCACGAAGGAATTCTGGTGCAAAGAGAAGACGCAAACCCTTGCCATATCGCTCATAAAGCCTCTGGCTGTAACCAACAGGAATGGTACTCTTGATCACCATTATAGCCTTAGGATTCACGCTCAGCACAAGATCTATCACATCCTCAATATGATGAGTATCAAAGAAGTTCTTCTCAGAATCGTAGTTTGTTGGAGCAGCAATCACTACAAAATCAGCATCCTTATATGCAGCAGCCCCATCAAGAGTTGCAGTAAGATTCAATTCCTTCTCTGCAAAATACTTCTCAATGTACTCATCCTGAATTGGAGAGATACGATTATTGATCTTCTCGACTTTCTCAGGAATAACATCCACTGCAGTCACTTTGTGATTCTGTGCGAAAAGCGTTGCAATACTGAGACCTACATATCCTGTACCTGCAACAGCAATCTGAATACCATTAAAATCACGCATAAGTTATTTTTAATTAATTTTCATCGTCATCATCCTTCTTCTTGCTGCTGAATATCATTCCCTTGATATCCTCACGCAAGATCCATGCAGCCTGTAGAGCAAACACAAGGAAAATAATGCCACCAACAATTCTTCCTCTTTTTGGTCCTGCCTTTTTCAGAGGAACACTCGCACCATCGAGCACGGTATATACTGGTCGCATTTCCTCAACCTTAGCACGGGCTGTTATAAGCTGAGAAGCGAATGCGCTATATGCAGAGTATTTCAGCTGCATCTCATTTTGAAGAGCCTGTTTCTCCAAGATGAAATCCTGTTCTACCAAATCCCAGTTAGCATCATTATATTCTGCCACGGCAGCTTTTGATTCCTCATATTCAATCTTAGCTTTGTCATACTGAATCTGTACGTTCTCCATCTCTTGAAGAGCCTTTTTTGTACGGTATTCTGTGATGAAATCCTGAAGTCTTCGGCATGTGGAATCAGCCATCTCTGCACAAATGACAGGATCCTGATCTGTCACGTCAATAGTGATTACAAAAGTCTTCTCGTCAACATCGCAAACAATTTTCTTTTCTATAGACTTGACAATTGCTGCTTGCTTCTTAGTCAATGCAGAAGCATTGGCAGGAGCACTATCATCGTATTCTTCATCTTCTTCATTCTTTGGGAGAATATCTTCAACAGCCTCAAAAACACCGCCTATAGCCTGTGACCACCATGGAATCTTCTGATAATTTTCCAAATAGTCGTAATAATTTGTGCTTATAGGCTTCTTTTTATTCTTATTGTCAACTTGAACATCAAAAAGACTTACAAGAAAAGCCTTTGAATTCATCAAATCTGGATAAAGATTAGGAAGGATGGCATCTCCTCCATTTTGGGTTGATAAAGCACCTATGCCCATGGATTTCATCAAGCTGCTCAATCCGCCAGTAGGATTTCTGTTGCCAGTTGACATCTCAGGTGCAAGCTTCACCTCTACATTGTAATATGCTGGAATACTCAAAGCAATAACTATTGCTATCACAGCAGCAATTGGCAACGAGATAAAGAAGTATTTCTTTTTTGTCCAAAGTTTCTTTGCAAGAGCAAGCCAATCAATGCCTGCATCCTCTTCCTCAACGAAATTTTGATCAATTATTTCTTCATTCATATTTTACTATATATTATTGTTGATCAAATTACTTATTTAAAACACTAACTACAAGAGCTGCAGCAGTCATTATTGATGACGAAAGTGACACCCACTTCATTGTTTCTGAAGAATCATGCTTATGCACCTTTGTTGGCACTACAATTTCACAGCCAGGCTCAATATGTCCCTTAGACGCCTTGCTCACATGACCATTAGCATAAATAATATAAGACTTGCGCTTCACAGACTCTTTTGTGAATCCACCTGCTTCATTGATGTAATACATATACCCTTTTCCTTCTTTGAATGTAACGCTGTTAGGATAGAGCACCTCACCATTGATCTTAACAGTAGTGTTCAACTGAGGAATAATAATCTGGTCACCATCACGAAGTACGATATCAAAATCACTTCCAGGGTGCTGCATCGCTTTTTCAAGATCAATACCAACAGAATATGTAGATGCCAATTCAAGATGTGCAACATCAATAGAATCTGCAGCATTTGCAGCCATCTTAAGCATCTGATTCTGGCGTGCTCTTTCAGATTCATTCATTACACGAAGAAGACGAGCATCATGAGCCGAAGCCTTCTTCTTGAGTCCACCAGCACGGTTAATAATTTCAGACACACGAACATTCTGATCAGCAAGCACATAATTGCCTGCAAACATAATCTCACCGCTGATGTTCACGCTTCTCTGAGCGTTATATACAGGAGATCGGCGGATATATACACGGTCGTAAGGCTTAAGGACAAAGCCTGTTCCTCCTTCAACAGAAAGGTCGTCCTTCAAGGAGAAACTGAAGGTTTCAGAACGGATATCAAGATCAGATGAAGCAGAAGGATCAACAATGCGGCGAGCAACTTCAACATTAAGGAGAGAAGCAGACTCTCGCAAGCCTCCAGCCTTAGTAATGAGGTCTTCAATTGTAGTATTCTCTGCAAATGGCATTGTTCCAGGATTGAACACTTCACCTTCAATTGTATAAGTCTGTTCACCATGAAGCGTAGCAAGAGAACCGATTGTAAGAACGTCCTCATTCTGGAGAATAACATCAGCAGCAGTGCCTGCAATGATTCCTTCAAGATCTATAGTGATTGTCTTCTTCGTACGATCCTCGTTTGTTCGAGTAAGTACGGCACGGGTTGTGAGCGCATCTTCTTCAAGACCGCCAGCAGCATTGATGAGTCCTTTCACGCTTGAAACAGTAGAAAGCTCATAGTTGCCTGGACGCTTAACAGCGCCTTCAATTACTGTCAAGTTGCTGTAACGCTGCTCATTGCCACGAACAATGACATGGTCTTCATCAGCAAGAGTGAATGAACCAAAGTCAAACTCATCCACATTATATACAGAGAGCTTATCACCCGCACGACGCTCAACACGGATATTCTTTGTATAGGCATCGCCTGTGAACTCACCAGCAAATGTGAGAATTGACTTAACAGACTCATTCTTCTTCATTTCATACCACATTGGACGCTTCACATTTCCAGATATCTGCACAAGATTATTATATGCGCCAACAATGATTACATCATTATCATCAAGTGCCACATTTCCTGCAAGACGACCGTTAAGGATATATTCGTAAACATCGACTGTAGAAATTATACGGCCGTTACGTGCTACTTTGATATCACGAAGAGTACCGATACTGCTTGTACCACCTGCCATATAAAGAGCATGGAACACAGTTGCAAAAGCAGAGAGAGTATAAGTACCAGGAGTGAGAACTTCACCCATTACACTGATTGTGATAGTACGAGTCTGTCCCACTGTAAGTTTTATAGAAGAATTCTTGTAATGATGTCCCATGGCAGCAATGATGCGAGACTGGGCACCTTCGACCGTCATCCCTGAGACTCCGATAGGGCCAACTCTTGGGATTGTTACAGATCCATCTGGAGCGACAGTATATTTTGCGCTCGCCTGGGAAGCACCGTAAATATCAACTATAAGTTCATCGCCAGGACCAAGAACATAATTCTGTGGAACCACAGTGTTCATATTTGGTTCAAAAGAAAGATTCTTAGAGCGGAAAATATCACGACCGAAAACTGTACGACCGCCTGTCGCAGATGTAGTTGCAGTAGGAGCAGCCTCACCATTGTTTATTCTATCACGGTTAACAACAGTAGCACCACTTGGCTCATTATCCACCGCAGAATTATAATCATTATACACACGCTTCAATTGTTCCTCAGTAGCACCCTTAGCAAGAAGTTCTGCTCCAATTGTCTTAGGGTTCGCACCTGTAGCAGTACGCTGCTTGGCATAATCCACAATCTGCGCATCTGTCATGCTCTGCGCAAGCATCATCTGCACAGATGCAAAAATGGCAATTCCAAGAATAATTAATCTTTTTTTCATATAATTTAATAAAATTTGTTCAATTCTTTGATTCCAAGTACAAAGTTAATGAATAATAAATTGTTATTCATAACAATATCACTAATTTTGGACATCTATGAACTATTTCTCCTATTATCGAGTCAGAATACATCAAAACTCACAATTCAAAACTCAACCGCTCCCTTAATGCACTCAACGATATACTTCACATCGTCATCGCTCACGCAAGGGCCTGCAGGCAGGCACACTCCAACTTTGAACAGTCCCTCGCTCACTCCATTCACGTATGCAGGAGCAGCTTTGAATATAGGCTGTTTGTGCATTGGTTTCCACAGCGGGCGAGCTTCCACCTGATGCTCATCCATGAAGACACGCAGAGCCTCCACATTCGGATTAGGCTGACATTCTGTTATGGCACTATCAGCAACATGCGTAACGCCTGCAGCGCCACCCACAGCACCAGTGATTATCTTCTTATATGCATTTTCCTGTCCTTTCACCTTCAAGTCAGGATCAAGCGTGATAGTACAAAGCCAGTAGTTTGAGTCACAAAGCAGTTCCTCACTCCTCACTCCTAATTCCTCATTCGAAGGTTGTTTATGGAGTTTCACTCCAGGAACATCCTTCAACAGTTCCTCGTACAACGCCTGAACATGCTTGTGATGTGCAATGTGATCGTCAACCACAGTCATCTGTCCACGACCGATACCTGCGCATACATTTGAAAGGCGGTAGTTATAGCCGATTGCTTCATGCTGATAGTACGGGTAAGACTCACGCGCCTGGGTTGCATACCACATTATATTATTTTTAGAAGCTTCATCCTCACATACCAAAGCACCTCCACCCGAAGTTGTTATCATCTTGTTTCCATTGAACGACAAAACTCCATATTTCCCGAAGGTGCCTAACTTTTGCCCCTTCCAGCATGAGCCGAAGCCTTCTGCAGCGTCCTCCACCACAGGAATCTCGTAACGATTGGCGATCTCCATTATCTTGTCCACCTGGTAAGGCATGCCATAGAGAGAAACAGGAATTATTGCTTTTGGCTTTTTCCCAGTCTTCGCCATGCGGTCTTTTATTGCTGTTTCCAACAGTTCTGGATCTATATTCCACGTCATAGGCTCTGAGTCAACAAACACAGGCGTTGCACCTAGATAAGCCACAGGATTTGCTGATGCGCAGAATGTGAAACTCTGCACAATAACCTCATCGCCCTCATGCACACCAAGAGCGCAAAGAGCCAGATGAACAGCAGCTGTGCCAGCACTCAGTGCCACAACATGCTTATCCATTCCCATGAATGCCTCAAGATCCTTCTCAAAAGCATTCACATTAGGTCCCAGAGGAACCACCCAGTTAGTATCGAAAGCTTCCTTGACAAATTTAAGTTCCTGTCCATCCTCACTCATGTGAGCTAAACATAGATTTATCTTCTTCATAGCAGTATTCTATCTGATATTCTATTTTTTATCCAACACTTCATAGGCAGAGTGGTTACTCTTGTACTCAGGCACGATTTCCTTCATGACCTTCACCACCTCCATATTATTGAGCGTATGAGCAGCCTGCATAAGACGCTCCTCGTTCGCCAAAGCTGTAGCATAATCATATTTGCGCACCTTAGCAACATAGATTTTTGGATGATTTGTTGGCAGAGTGCTCTCTGCGGAAGCAAGTACTTCCTCATAGAGTTTCTCGCCGTCGCGCAAACCAGAGAAGCGTATCTCAATATCTTCCGCTCCAGAAAGAGCAATCATTCGCTTGGCAAGATCCAGTATCTTAACAGGGGTTCCCATATCAAACACGAAGATTTCTCCGCCATGTCCCATTGTACCAGCTTCAAGCACCAGCTTACATGCCTCAGGAATCAGCATGAAGTATCGCACGATGTCAGGATGAGTGACAGTCAGAGGACCTCCGTTTCTAATCTGTTTCTTGAAAATAGGAATCACAGAACCATTCGAACCCAACACATTACCGAAGCGCGTGGTCACGAACTGAGTCTTGCCGGAATATGGTGAAGCCATCGAGTCAGGAATTACACCAGATTCAAGTGTTTGATTCAGGCTCTGGCAATAAATCTCACATATACGCTTCGAGCAACCCATGACATTTGTAGGATTCACAGCCTTGTCTGTTGAGATCATCACGAACTTCTTCACGCCATACTTCACAGAAAGGTCGGCAATGATTCGTGTGCCCATCACATTATTCATCACAGCCATCACAGGTTCGTCTTCCATCATTGGCACATGCTTATAGGCTGCTGCATGGAACACATAATCAGGTCTGTGAGCCTTGAACACACCTTCCATATACTCCTGGTTGCAGATAGTTGACACAACAATTGTGGTTTTTATGAAGGAAAACTCACGCGACATCAGCAAACGTATGTCGTGCATAGGAGTTTCCGCTTGATCAATCAGGATCATCTCTTCTGGTCGGAAAAGCGCAACCTGTCTCACCATCTCAGAACCGATGGAACCAGCTGCACCCGTAATAAGAATGCGTTTGCCGCACAACAGCTCGCCGATGGCATCCATGTCCAGCTGTATTTGAGCACGAGGCAGGAGGTCTTCAATATCCACCTCCTTGAGCTTGCGTTGAGAGAGGTCTGTCTTGCCATCCCATTCCTCTGCCGATGGAACCATCATAATCTTGATTTCAGCCTCTATCAGCTGCTCTACCATATCATGGCTCTCACGGAAACGCTCAACCTGCAAAGGAGAGACAATTATCACACGGGCTCTGGCTGCCTTCATTCGTTCCACGACATTTTCATCCTGAGCATAAACAGGCACCCCCATAAGGTAAGGCATTCCGTGATCACCTTTCGGTGCTATAAAACCAACAAGCGTAAATCTATTATTAGACAGATTAATGCCCTTAGCCAATGCCACTCCACCCTCTCTGATTCCATAGATGAAAGCGCGGTTAGCATTGACATCCTCCATGAAAAGGTCATACAGATTCTTGGTGACCATTCGCAACAGCATCATTGCCAAAGTTGCGAACACGCAAATACGCCAAGGATGAGTACCAGAAGAGAGCAGCAAAGGCTCTTTATCATATAAGCTTGCGATAAAACCAATCGCATATATCGCACACATGGCAACAACATTTGCCATTGCAACATTTCGGAGATCCTTAAACGAAGAATATCGCACGACATAGCTGTATGTGTGGAATAATCTGAACATTATCATATAGACTGTCAGACACACAAACAAGCCGCGTGTGAACGGGCGGAAATCAACGGCAAAGTCCAAACCGCCAACTTCCAGATATTGGCTGACATAACCAGACAAAGCAACAATGCCGCCATCAAGCACCAATATACACCAATAAGGCAATGCAGCCTTTGAAAAATACCAAGATAAAAGTTTTTTTACTATTTTCATTTGCCTAATATGCTTGCTTATCTCCCATGATTGCGTTTCTTACTGTCAGGTACATTATACGAATGTCAAGCCATAGCGACCAGTTTTCAACATACCATACATCTTTCTTGATGCGGTTTTCCATCTGCCAGAGCTCCTTTGTTTCACCACGAGCGCCTCTCACCTGCGCCCATCCTGTAATTCCAGGCTTAACCCAGTGACGTACCATATATTTATCAATAAGAGCAGAATACTCTTCTGTATGACGAACCATGTGAGGTCTTGGGCCGACGACAGACATTGTTCCCATAAACACATTAAGGAACTGAGGCAATTCATCAATATTTGTTCTTCGCATAATATCGCCCCACTTTGTTTTTCTCGGATCATCCTTTGTTGCCTGCAAAATATCAGCATATTCATTCACCTTCATAGAACGGAATTTCAAGCAGTAAAACTCTTCGCCTAATAAACCGTTACGTTTCTGTTTGAACAGCACTGGTCCAGGCATTGTTATCTTGGTGATTATCGCAACGATCAGATATATCCACCAGAAACAAGTAACGATGAACACACCGCTGACTATCAAGTCAAACGCACGCTTTAATATCTTGTTGCGAGTTTTACTCAAAGGTTCCTGACGTATAGTAAGCACAGGTATATCGTTCATCATCTTAACTGTCATCTGTCTGTGTACATAGTTTCTCACGTTTGGCACAGAGAAGAACCTGATGAAATGTCTTTCACAAAAACTAATTATGTTCAAAATTTCCGATGAGCGATTAGATGGCAAGTTGCAATAAATCTGATCTACATGATTGTCTTCAAGCCAACCATACAAATCCGTCACACTTCCCAAACGCTCTATATTGTCAGGCAAATGCTTTGAATCTTGATCCTCGAAATATCCGAGCACGCGGTATCCAGTATTCAGCTCGCCCATCATAACATCGTAGAGATAAGAAAGATTATGTCCAGCACCAACAAACACTACACGCTTTGTATTGCGGCCATGCAGACGGAACCACTTCAGCCATTCTCTTGCACCATATCTGCCATAGAAAATGACAACAACACTGATGAGCATTTCCAACAGCAACTGCGTTGGGTGTTGAGTCAGCCTACCTTCTACAATCAAGAAAACAACCATCAAGCTCCAAAACACGCATGCAGACTTTAGCACACGTCCTAACATCTCATCAACACGGACAAAATGATTCTGAGCAAATGGGACATAAGTCAATATAGATAATGCGTAAAACACGTTTATCATGAAATATATCGAAGGAGACAGGACATTCCAGCCCAAAAGACAGAATGCAAGAGCCATTATATTCACTAATACGACGTCTATTCCTATCACCAAGATTGTTGGCTTTATCATATATTTAAGATTTATCAATTTCCAAATAAAACAGGCACGTAAAAACGCTACATATAACACGGCAAAGTTATGGAATTTATTTCGCATCACCAAATCTTTCAGGATAAAATGTTATAAAATCATTAAAAAATCTTAAACTTTCATTCCAACAACGACGATGGATGGCGATTCATCGTCGCACCGTGTTGTGAAATACCTATACATTTGCAGCTGCATTATTAAAAATTAGAATAAAATGAGTCATCGAAAAGACATCTCAAAATGCAGTTCAGCAACAGATCTCCATATCTGTGCTATGCAAAATGCCATCATTACATTCATCAAACAAGAGAGACTTACGAATATTCTTGAAGATGGCAAATACATCTATCATTCCGCCCTATCAAAGTCTCTAAGCGACACAGCAAACATTCACATGGTTATGCATGCCTTCTTAGAGATCAATCGCTATTGTTTTGAGCATAACGATTGCGCAGGTGAACTCATCAACCTTTTTGCTTCGGAATACCAAGAAGCAATCAAGCAGCATGGCGTTCGCATCCATCAGTGTAAATTGAAAAAGCATGGCAGAAAATTTCACTCAAAAAAGAAATAAACATCATGACAGACGGAACAATCTCACTCATCAGCGAAGAGCTATCAAAAGCTGGTCAAGATGCTACGGAATTAGCATTGCTTGAACGTCTTGAGAAGAGACGCATCACTCCCGACACAGAGATACCCCCCATGCAGTTTCTCTTCCAAATGTTCTGCAAACCATGTTTTCCACGCGGCGAACTGGTTGCCGTGGCTGGTAAAGCGAAGAGCGGCAAGACCTTCGTCAGCAGCATGCTTATGGCACTATGTTTCAGGGAAGAAGTCCTCACTGTACGCAGGCTGGAAGAGGAGACATTGAGCGTGCTCTGGTTTGACACTGAGCAAAGCGAAGAGAGCACGCAGGACATCTTGAAAAACAGAATCTTGAAAATGATTGAAGCTTCCACTGTTCCTCATCAAAAAGGGGAGATTGCAGACATCTTTGACGAAGAGTATCACACCCCAGATTCTTCTCTTTGGGAGAGGTTAGGTGAGGCTTTTCACATCTTCAATGTCCGTGCAGACTTTTGGCAGGAACGCTTGCCTCTGCTTGAGGCTGCCATGCGCAGATTCCATCCTGACCTCGTCATCCTTGATGGCATACGTGACCTTGTCAACGACATCAACGATGGTGTGATGGCACAGGATGTCATCGAGCGTCTCATGCATCTGGCAAGTGAGCAGCGCTGCTGCATCGTGTGCATACTGCACCAGAACAAAGGCGCTGAGGATAAGAACCTGCGAGGTTGGATTGGCACCGAATTGAAAAACAAGGCATTCGAGGTCTATGAATGCACAAAGGATGCCGACAGAATATTCACGTGGAGTCAGACAGATACACGCAAATACGACATCGTTGACAAACTGAAATACGTAGTTGACGAGAGCGGCATCCCACAGCTCTGTTCTGTCGAACAGCTCATTGAAAATCAAGGATCATCGCCATCGTCCTTAGACACGCGTCCAGCACTTAATCCCAAGTATCTTCTTGGGTACGACGGAAAGATTGCTCAGCTCAACATCGAAGCACTTTTCACCGACGCATTTCGTCCTGGCGAACAGAAATCTGCCGCAGCGTTGCAAGCCACCATCATGTCGATGGCAAACATCACAAGCTACAGGTTCTACAATCGCCGTCGTGAAGAAGCAATAGCGCAAGGCATCATCGTACAGTCGAAAGACGAGAATGGACACATCATCTATTCCTGTCCTTCAAAACAATCACCCAACTAACACCCCGCATGGTTCTCACCCTCGCCCCGACCCACCTCTTTACTATCCCTCCTCCTAACGGAGGGATACGTAATGGGTCGAATGTTTACATCGGCGTAGCCAATCTTTTTTATTCGTTAGATTCGAGAAATTCGTGTTCGTTTTTATAAAAATAATTGTGTTCACTTACTTATTATGCAAAAAATTGACAAATACAGCATAGACGATCTGCAGTCAGTAAGCATACTCAGCATTGCAGACGACCTTGGACTCAACGTCAACCGCCACAAGAAATGTCTTTGTCCCTTCCATGAAGACAAGAAGCCATCATTGAAATTCTGGACAGAGATCAATGGCTGGAAATGCTATGGCTGCGGAGAGAAAGGCACGAACATTGACCTCGTGATGAAAAAGAAAGATCTGACGTTTCACGAAGCATGCGAATGGATTGCACGGCAATACAACATAATGCTGAGACATGACACTCCTCAGTCCAAAACTCGCAACCCTCAACTCAAAACTCACATTTCACAACCAAAAGCCCAGAACATGTTTACTCTCGACAACAACCTCATAGCTCAATGCCAGGATCTAAAATCCGCATTCTGCCGTAGCTTACTCTCAACAGGCATTCTCACGGAAAGCCAGCTTGCTCATGCTGCTAATGTTTACAAACTCGGAACCACGCAAGACGATGGAGTCGTTTTCTGGCAGATCGACCAAGACAGCCATGTACGCGACGGCAAAATCATGTTCTACAACGAAGATTGTCACCGTAGCCACGACAAAAATCCCACATGGGTAAGTTATCGTCTCAAGAAGAAAGGCACACTCACACAGGACTGGCGTGCCACATATTGCCTGTTCGGACTGCACCTTTTGACAGACGACAAGGCAAAGACAAATAAGATCATCGTCATCGTGGAAAGCGAGAAAACAGCCATCATCTGCAGTGAGCTCATTCCAATGATGAACAATCGACCTGTGATCTGGCTGGCAACAGGAGGCATGGATTTCCTCACCATTGACTCCCTGCGTCCGCTCGTAGAATATAGCGTCACCATCTTTCCAGACACGGACACCACAGGACAAACATTCGCCAAGTGGCAGAGCATCGTTGATTCAGCCTCCAAACTACTCTCCCACCCTTTTTACATCAGCAACCTGCTCGAACAGCATGCCAGCAAAGAGCAGAAGGAGCGCAAGATAGACATAGCCGATTTCATCCTTGAGCAATCATAACTCATCTGGATCTATTCCATATTCCTCGCAAATATACTTCACCGCGATTGGTGGCACTATATGAGCTCTTGGCGATACACCCAACTTAGCCAGTTCCTCTTTATGGTTAGACAGCCATCTGCAAAATGTGCGAGGCGAAACACCTGCAGCACGTGCCAATTCCACTTTCAGTTTACTTTTCATATTCATTTCAAATAATATGCAAAGATACTGATTTTATTTCAATTACGCAAACATTTTGTTCGCCATATAACGTCAAATTCAGCCAAATAAAGAAGATAGAGACCATGTCTGCCAACATCCGTCAACGCCCCTTAAAAATGTCGTAACTTTGCATCGTCAATCAAGGCAAACCACCTGTGACGCTCACCGCAAACGGTACGAACCGTTCCCCTTTAACGGCAGCAACCGTTCAAGGCAAACGCTGGAAGAGACTCTGGAAGAAGGAATCTCGGAAACACAGAACTCTCCAACTCAACTTTCAACTATTAACTATTAACTATTAACTTATGCAATTATTCCTCACCCGCTACTATGGCGATGCAAACATCACCAAGAGCATGCTGGCTTTCAAAGTCCGCGACAGAACAGTCCTCGAATGCGAAGCGCGCGAAGCCGCCTACCGTGACTACTCCGAGCCCTTCCCTCGTCATTCCTTCTATTGTCTCCCTACAGGAACCCACCGCTGCTACATCACCTCCACTGCCAACAACCGCTTCTGCCTCCGCCTCGCCGGAGTGCCAGGCCACAAGGGTAACATGATCTACATCGATCCAGAGCGCCAGTTCCATGTAGGAGCCATTCTCATCGGCTATGCCACCTCCTCCATCCCACCTAAGTGGCGCAAGCTCATCGACCACGAGGCGCTGAAGGAGAAGTTCGCCGAACTGCTGGAGGAGCAGCTGAGGGAGGGGGAGAAGATCACGATAGAAGTTAGGAACGACATTCGTTTAACGTAAATTGCCGTGAATTTCTCGTGAATTTATCCGTAAATTTTATTTCACTGAGAATGAATCATATACTAGAACAATATAAGTTGGAACAATTGTATTTTGTGCCCTTCGGGCCAATTGAAAAAACATAAAAGAAACAATAAAAACATAAAAAAACAGTTCAATTATTGTTTTTTCTTGTTTTTGTTCTGTTTCTATAAGGTTTTTCTTAATATGGCGCATGCGCAAAAATAACAGACAATCAATTCGTCGAACTCACGTTAAAATAATTCACGGAATAATTTACGACTAATTTTCGGGAATTAACGTTCGCCGAAGGCTAAACAGACAAATCGCATCAGTATCAATGTTTGTTCAATGTTCGTCAATGTTGAGCGACAGCGACCCCCAAAAAACAACTATAATTTCTTTAACCTTTAACCTTTAACCATTACAAACCATGGGAAAAATCAACTACCGCAAAACAAAGATGAAGCTTAACTTCATGGAAGGCAAGCCAGAAGTGTACAAGATCGCTCAGCTCACCCTTCCGCAGATCTCCTACGACGACCTCCTCGCCGAAGTATCTCACGCAGAAAACGTGAACGACACAGTGACACAGGCAGTAGTCACAGGTCTCCTCAACCGTCTCGCCCACTACATGCAGTACGGTCACGGAGTATCTCTCGGTGCCTTCGGTTCATTCAAGCCAGCCTTCCGTGCCAAGAGCACCAAGACAGCAGAAGAGGCAACAGCCGAGACTGTGACTCGAAAGCTCATCAAGTTCTATCCTGGCAGGAAGCTCCGCGAGATGATTGCCGACATAGAGATCACCAGCGCCAAAGCACTCGACGTTGAGTAATAAAAAAGTCAAAGTTAAAGTCAATTCAAATCATCCTTATGAAAAAAGACTGGAAAATCTGGCTGCAAGTAGCACTCACCGTGCTCACTGCCCTCGCCTCCGCCCTCGGCGTAACATCCTGCGCCATGAAAATGCTCTAACCACTAACCTTTAACCACAAACCTTTCCCCTCCCCCCATCCCGCATGGCTCCCCCTCCCTCACAGGGAGGGCTGGGGAGGGTCTTTCCTCCTATGCGCACAATAACCCTCCTCATCATCCACTGCTCTGGCAACTCCGTCACCTCCAAGCTGCGGTGTGCCGACATAGACCGCTACCACCGCTCTCTTGGCTGGAACGGCTGCGGCTACCACTACGTCATCCCCACAGACGGGGAGATTGAAGTCGGTCGTCCCGAAGAATTCGTTGGTTCACATTGTAAAGGTCACAACCGCCACTCCATCGGCATCTGCTACATCGGCGGTCTCGATGCCCAAGGCAAGCCTGCCGACACACGGACAGACAAGCAACGTGCCAGCCTCCGTGCCCTCCTCGTCGAGCTCCACAAATCCTATCCCCACGCACTGATCGTCGGTCACCACGACCTCAATCCCCAGAAGCCTTGCCCTTGCTTCAACGTCTCTCAGGAATATGCCGACCTTCAGCCATAACGAAATCAGCGGCTACAGAACAATCTGCAACCGCTGATTTGTTAATCTTGCAAGGACATGAATGTTTTCAACATTAACACATCATCGTGTTCATTCTCGTGACACGCTTGCCATGAAAGAAGAGTCTGTAGCAAAAGCATTAGAAAACATTCATCAGGATGAGACAAGCATCCTCTCATACAATGACGAAGAATCACTTTCGTGCGCCATCAGCATAGCCTACTATTATGCAAAGAATGACTACATCATCCATCGCGAACTGGCAACAGGCAAAGGCTTTGCCGACCTCGTGTTCATTCCTCGCAAGCATGTAGACAAACCGGCAATGATTGTTGAGCTGAAATACGACAAGGATGTAGATACTGCTATCTCGCAGATTAAGCGTAAAGAGTACTCAGGCAAAGTTCTGGAATATACCGACAATCTCCTCCTCGTTGGTATCAACTATGACAAGGAAACCAAGACGCATAGTTGTGTGATAGAGAAGTACAACGCATAAATGACGAAAGCCCGACCATGAGCTATATTGCTCAAAGTCGAGCTTTTGTATATTATCCTGTTCTTATACTTTGGTCAAAACGATATGCTAATACCGCCATAGTTCAAATCGTCGCCATATCCAATGATATACAAGGAAAAAGGGTTCACAGATGACTTCTTCTGGATAATGCGTTAACAGGCGGAGATTATGCACATACATCACTGCCAAGCCACATGCCCCCACAAACTATTTACTTTGTGCTTGGACAGAAACGATGTTCCCTATCCAAGAATACCGGATAAAAAACATTATCAATGATGTAGCCTGCCAATCTAGGTTTCTGCCCTCCTATCCTCTGTAATGTGCCCCATTCCACATCACCCTCAATATAATCAGGCTTTCGGAAATCGCTGTTATCTGGGAAATCGCCATACACCTTCAGCAGCTTCATCTGCATGGCCTCAGTTCGGTTGTACATACACACGTCCACAAACTTCTTCATCAAAACAGAAAGTCGTTTCTCTGACTCCCATTCCTCAAAAGTCTGTCCAGGAGGACACTGATTCCAATCAAAATCCTTGAAGTTCAAGCACAGCTTAGGCATATCTTCCTTCACCATACGCTCACTTCTCACATTCTCTTTTCTAAGGTCAGAAGGAGTCGAACTCTTGAATTTACTGTCAAACTTACTCTTTCTCTTCGCTCTTGCCATACTCCAGCACAAACTTTTCTATGTTACCGAAATAAGGGATTGCACCATACCTTCCCAAGAGATAATCCTTTGAGAAAGAAGCGTCATTACGCACACTGTTGGCCTGATTAACCTTGTACTCAACAAGAGAGTAAAGATCCGATACCCCCACAGCACTCTTCTCTGCAAACCATATCTGATCACGTCTCAACAAATCCTTTCTCAGAAGATTCGTATCATGTGTAGTGATTACCAGTTGAGCTCCAGCAACATTCAATGGGCTATAGAATAGCTTCAATAACTCCATAGACAACTGAGTGTGAAGACTTGCGCCAAATTCATCAATCACAAGCACACCACCATTCTGAATTGTGTCAAAGAAAGGCCCCAGCAGAGCAAACAATTTTGTCGTACCCAGAGACTCCATATTGAAGTTCAGTCTGTCGTTTCCAACAACCTCACCTCCCTCATACACATCATGAGTAGCAGAAATCTCCAGTTCATGCTGTTCAATCTTCTTGTTCAAATCTGGCGGCAAGCTGATACCCAATCTGTTCAACACCTCCAGTGGTGCTGTCTGACCATTCAGCTCCTTCACATTTTCTTTTACGTTGACATCCTTGATGCATGAATCCACAATACCGATCATCTTCAGGATTTGCTCGCGTATGGTCGAGTTATACATAAAGGCCTTAGCAGTAAATGCCAGAGTGTTATCATCCAATCCCGACAAAATGTTAAATCGCTTGCGGAACCATTCCTTCACTACCATTGCCGCCTCCACATTAAACTGGGCTGCAGTCGAAAGGAATAACGCATTCGTTCTCGTCTTGCTATCCACACCACGAGCGCCCTTCATTACCTTGCCATTCACTTTAATCGCAGTCCCCTCACGCTTAAAGCAATAACTCTCCTTCACAGCATCCACTGGCAACTGAAACAGCCATTCCGTCTGCACCTTACCCGACATCACTTCGAAGCCATAACGATATCTGATGCCCTGACACATAAAGATCATCTGCATCGATACAGGATCATCCTTCGACATACGGTCAAAACGATAGTACATACTGCTCAAATGCTTCACAATATGTTCATCCACAAACGAACGGAGAACCATCGACTTGAAAATATCCAAAGCAGCTACCACCGTACTCTTGCCAGAGCCGTTGGCACCATAGATAGCAGCAGTACGCAACACACGCTTTCCTTCTGCCAGATACGAGACATTAGAATACCCTGTCATATTCTCGCATTCCTTCACAGTAGTACTTGCCATCATACTAAGGGAAACTTCGTCCCTATACGACATAAAATTCTTTATTGTGAAATCTACAAGCATAATGTTATTTTCATTTATCGGTTTTCGGCTGCAAAATTACGCAAAACAATTCGCATAATACGACATTTTACGATTTTTTCACAAAATAAGACAGAACAAGCAGTAAAATCTGCATTTTTCGCAAACCAAGCCACTTATTTTGATTTCTTTATCAGTATCTAATCATCAAAAGAAAGGTTTATTTCGTGTTTTTTGCCTTGATGCAATCAAAGGGTTTTAAGCGTAACCGACTGTTTTTGACTTAGAATCGCCAGAGCTCAAGTTTACGCCAAAAGTAATGATAGACTCGGAACACCGGCCCCCCATATCACCTCTTCCGGATAATGCGTCAGGAATCTCATGTTCCTCTTCAGTTTCTCCCAGGCGTGTCCCATGGTCGAAGACTTATGCTCCAGACGCTCATCATATTTCCCGAAATTACCTGCCATCATTATTTCGTTGAGCAAGAACTTGCCTTCTTTCTCGTTGGGTTGACAAATGAGTTAATCTGCTATTTCAAGAACAACCTTGGTGGCATCGAGGAGTTTACTCCTATTGCCAACAATCGCTACTGCAAGATACAACTGATACCTCTCTAACTCTCAACTGACTTGAATTGGGTTTTGTGTTTTTCATTTTGTGAAGTCACTGGATTTTGGGGCAGATGACTATCTGCCTGTTTTGCCTGGGATATTAGTCGGGGCGGCTCGTGATGAGTCGCCCCGATTTTCTTTTCCCTACCTTTATGCGAGCTTGCTCCTCTGTTCAGACCTAATCAACTTTTGTGTTTGACCCTGTCATAAACGAAAGTTAGTATTAGGTTCCCAACCTATCTTCCCTTTCGTTAAATCAAGCGCAAGCACATCGTCGAAGACTGTCATTATACTTCCTGCTTTTTTTTACAATCTTGCCATTTTGGATCATAAGATTCTCTACTTTTAGCCACTTCTTTGTAATTTGAAGATCTTCTTTATTCTTGAAGTCATAACATTCTTGAAGAATTTTCAAGCGTTCGACTGCATGTCGGAACATTGAAAAAGGATGTCTTGCGCAAGGCATTCAAAAGTATAGTTCTTTGCTTCTCGGTATAGGTTTCCGCAAAATGCTCCATAATCTCAAATGAGATGTAGCTACGAACAGGAATAATCTTGATTAGCTCATGATCATGATCAAAATGTTTCTTGATAAAATCCATTTCTAACTGTGATATCGAACATGGCTCATTATTCAGATTTAGTCTTTCATAATCTGATGGAAGGGATATGACAGTTCCTTCTGTGAGATCAACATACCACGAAGTCATTCCATATCCTTCATTGTTGAAAAGTGCAAAGGATAACTCTTCAAAAAAACTTAAGTCTGAGGTTTCTTTGAATAGAGATTCTTGTCGCCGAACAATAGCGTCACTAATAAAATGATCAAACGATTCTAACATAATGTTTGATTTGATTATTATATTTTTACGAAACTGGCGAAACTCATATTGTGAAAAGTTATTAGCACCTTGTCATATGTTGAACATCTTTGTTGTTCACGCAATTACTTGTTGCTGTAAGACTTCTAATATTCCAATTTATTGTTGATAAGATAGTAAAGAAATGCGGAAGAAGTGTACGCAGCATAATCTCTATACTTATTCTCCTTATGTTCATCTGCAAAATCTGATACCGATTTAATGGAAGCAAATGCTTTAGGTCTAGGTTCAACGGAATAGCAAGCAGCCAAATACAAGCCATAAGCTTCCATCTCTATTCCTTGTAAATATCTATTATGAAACATCATTTCATTAACCACGTCGACATTTGCAACAACAGCTGGTACAGTTCCATTCTGCCCCTTATGTAGATTCAAGTCGGTTCTTGGTGCAAAATCTTCCAATGGATATTGTGAATGAATCTTGTACATCAGCTCTTTATCTTTTTGAACATCATCGATTATTGACAAAAATGCTGGGTCGGTATGAAAAGATTTAGGATCTGGCACGAATTTCAAAAGTCCATTTTCTTTCGAGAACTTACCATTAGCCTTATCTATGGCTTCAGTAGCAACCATTATATCGCCAATATTAATTCGTCCTCCATCAGAATTTGCAGCAGCCGCTATACCTGTAATAAAAAGGTATTTTGGTCTGAAATTATAAATCATTTTGGATACTACCGTTGCCGCTGCACTTGCACCCATTATATCAATAGTACATGTTACAATTCTTATGGTACGACCTGATGATGTGACGCATTGTGTCACATAATAATTACAGGTCTTATCAATAGGATGTTCTATTCTTTTCCAGTTATCTTTACCAAAGATATTAATGACCCATTTATTTTCCGGGTTATCAAGTGCATTGAAAATAGCAACATCATAGTCATAAGATGGATTACTCATCAGTTGCTTCTTCGATCTTATAAGGTAAGCTACCTTAAGTCGTAGCTTTTCCTGCCAACCTCTTTCATTGTCTGCGTATTTCAATAAAGCCCACAAATTATTATCGAAAACCTTTTTTTGATTCTCTGGGATCTCGTCTAAATTCATTCTGGTTATGCCTAAAATGTGAGTAGGCATATGTACTTCATCAAATTCGAGCAATAGCTCCAAAAAATTGGCAGCATTTTGAGGGTTAGGTTGGTCGTTTTTACCAGAAGGTATAAATAAATCCAGTAGCACTAAGTCATATTGTTTTTTTGCAATTGCTTGTTGCCCCGAGTTTGTACTATAAGCTTCATCAATTTCTTCAATCGAGATTTCTTCAAACATTTCGCATAACGTATTTTTCAATAAATCTCGTTTTTCTTTAGTATCATCAATTATTAGAATGGATAACATAATCTAAGATTTTTTCAAGTTCTATTTTCCAATTTTCTGAATCTGTGGAATATTTCACAGTTCCTTTGTATAAATCACCGCAATCGGCCTTGAGCCTAGCATCAATGGCTGATAACGTTTCGTTTCCAAAATTCTCGAATTGAGTCATTACAATAAATACCGGAGTTATTCCTGAATCTAACATGGTCTCAACTAACAATTCACCTCCATTTGGTAAAGACTGCTCTTTTGTGCCAACTTTTTTGTCAAATTTAGGAATAGTCATATCTATTATGTAGAAATCATAATGTTTTGACATTGCCAATTGATACCCTCCCGTATATGATTCACAGGAATCTATCATAATAACATCTTGATATTTTTTGTTTATGAATTCTATGATATCTGTTTTCTTGTAAACATCATCTTCAATGATAAGTATATTTTTCATCTTGCCGATATTTTTGTTAATGCTATCTTTATTTCTACTATATATCTATTATCCTCTATATGAGGATTGAAAAGATTTCCATCAGATTTCATCTGGTAGTAAATAATGCAATCATTTTTTGCCATACCAGATAAGCCCTCTGTCCTAGTAGAAAGAAGTGGGTCTGAATGATTTTTCTTTTTATGATAATTATCTATATGTTCTTGGGCTTCGTCTTTGTCTTCATCGAAGATCTGGTTTTCTATAACTATATTTAGAAAACCGCGTACATTGTTGATTGACACCTTACATGATGGTGGAATCATTTTTACTTTTGCATATTCAAGCACATTATTTAGCAGATTATGAAATAAATCATAAAAAATAGTCAAAAATGCACCTGACAACTTAGCTTCACAATTTATATCCTGGATTACATTCAAATTTGAGTCGTTTATCTTATTAATACCCTCTATTGACGCGTCTAACAATTGCTGCATCGTAAAATCATATTCTGATGATGGTAAATGCTGAAACCACCCCTTAACAGCGTCAATATCTTGTTTAATCTGTTGATGACATCTTGTTACGGAATCTGTAAATCTACTTAAATTCGGATTTTTAGGATTTACAACAGATTTTACATTAATATTGAGTTTGTTAAGTTCGTCCTTTAATATACGCTCCGTTCCATTAATACTTTTTTGAACTTCTTCAAAACAGGTTTCAGTATGCTCCCAAAGATCATTAAAGACAGCATCGACATATGAATGATAGTCCATATCAGGTTGCTTATAAAGTTCTACTATTTTCTGATTCAGCCTACCTTCTGAGTAGTCAAAACATGCGTGAACCAGTTCACTCTTATAGTTCTCCGTTTTTACCTGAATAAACTGATCTTTTAGTTGAAAGATACACTTGTCTATGTTTTCTGTAAACAACATAAATGCCTCAGTGCACTTCACCCAGTTTTCTCCAACAAGTTTTAGCACCTCATCGGCCCAATAAGTATTAACATCGTAATTGTCATACTCATTTTTCAATGTTGTTAATCTCAATTCTTGAAAATGATGCCTTAATTGATTAACGATAGTACCATGTCTTACTCTACTACTTAAGTAATAATCTAATCCTGCATGATCATTGAGTAAGAATTGATCTCGAATACTTAGATAAAATTTTCGGAAAAGCTGAAATCTAGAACTTATTGTACGTCTTTCTAAATTTGGTTGTTCGTCATCATGTCCATCTATAATTAGATCCTTTGCCGAAGCAAGTGTCATCTCGTCTTTATCGGTTGACCTATATAGAAGAAATATAAGTTCACTGTATGACAGTTCATTTTTTTTAAGATTAAATTCGTCAACATTGATTTTACTAGAATCTACTACTTTTAGAAAGTTGTTAATTCCTTGTTCCTTCACCAAAGCCGCAATCTCGTCTGAATATGCTTGTTTATCACATATTTTTTTGAGTTTCCTACAAATTTTAAGTCTCTCCTCTATTACTTGATCGTCATCTTCCAGATTATTTGGGCAAATTCCTATAATATCCCTTGATACAACTTTTTCAAGGAAGAAAATCATTTTGGGGTCATCTGAATATGGAAGGTCTGAAGGCAGGTCTACATTCTGATCTGCTAAGAATCTAGTTACACTCGGAGAAACTTTGTTAGCCCAGTGTTTCGTGATGAAATAAAAGATAGATAAGTCAAGTGGTGAACCAATATCAATGTCCTCTTGACGCGACAGCCTTATATTTTTCACTTCTTGACATAAGTCTATTTTTATATAGTTTTTTAATATTGAATTATTCACATATATAATAACCGCCTCTCTATACTTACGATCCAAGAAATAACGATTAACTAAATATGAAAGATATAGACTTTCCCTATATTTTGGAATTAGACCTGCCGAAATATTATTCTCAATAATATCAATTGAATCTGATACAATCGAAGGGAAAAGGGTTGGAAAGTTTAATAGCTTATCGTTTCTACTAATAAAATCTGCTCCAACTATCCTCAAATAATCATTACGCTCCTCTTCATCTAAATAAAAATGAGAATCATATATATTATAGTCAAAAGAATAATGCCAAATATATTTATATCTATTATCAACTCGATCACTTGTAAGATAAGATGTTATCTCATAAATCTGACGAAATGCTATAAGGGTCGGATTTGTATAACAAATACTTTTAATTTCATGTGTATTTACTTCTCTACTAGGATCCTCAAGATAACCAAATAAAAGACTTGAAAATATCTCTATTAAGCAGTTGGCTTGTTGAAGGGCTTTGTATTCCAACTTGCTTCTTACAAGATATTGCAAAAACGAAAAGATAAAGTCCACATCCGAAGGGTTCTCCTTAATTCGCTTTACCACTGAGTTCATTTCAAGCTCTGCATGACACACTTCCATATTAAGAAGTAAATGGAATCGTTCTTTATTTGGAATTATTGATTTAATCTTTACTAAAGATGCATATTTATGTAAAAATGGATCATTTATAGAATCGCAGATAATGCAGATATATTCTTTAACCAACTTATTATCCCTATAACGCTCTATATACTTATGAAGATTTAAAACAAAGAAAGCATAAAGATCTATCAAAGAAGAATTCATGTCAAATGACATCCATTCTCCCAATGGCTCATATTTGAATGGGAAACAATGAGTTTTGAGGAATCTTATCTCCCATTCTTTATAGTGCTCCTGAATATCTTTGAATCTTTCATCCGCTATAGCCTCACAAGATTTATTATTAAAAGATAGTTCCTGAGCAACAGAACACATAACTTCCATTGCAGGGCTTGCATTTTCTACAATCGCATTGTATTTTTCCACCCTACTTTTTACCCCATTTTCTAATTCTGATAGCCTTATTTCGTTAGAGGCGCTCCAATACGAGTAGGAGATTTCTAAATTACACTTCCGAAGTATATCATAGCAAGAATCATAGTCACCAATCAAATAGCAATCTTCAAAACGCATTCTTAGTTTAACATAATCGTTTAATTCGTTTTTAAATAACGGTATGACAAATGCTAACCAACCAAGGTAAGAGATTTCATCCTTCGGAGAATATAGCCCATACCCATAAACCTCTTGATAGCGTTCTCTTTTAAGATAGGATAAGGCATGTTTGAATATTCCCTTAAAAAAAGAAGGAGTTTGGTTGTAATAATAAATAAGATCTTCGTAACTACAATCCTTCAGAATCTTATTGACAACATAATTCTTGTCTTTTTTCTTATCTAGAAAGTAGCTTTTATATTCGTAAGTTTTAAAAGGGCGCATAACGATAATCCTATTTCTATAAATGTTATTGTTGTACTATTTTATTAAAACAAGTTACTGATCTATTCAACTAAGATTAATGTCATGTTTAGTAAATACGGGAATTCGTTTCTTATGTAATTTGTCCATATTTCACATCTTTTGTTGTAGACTTCTCTCAATCCTCATGAAGACAAAATCGTCAGATAAAGATTACTTATCAATTATACTTGTCTGTATTCACATTTTCTTTCTTCTCCCTCCAGTATGCTCCTTCGATCTACTTGCTTCCAGCTCTTCAAACAATAGTCTTTGCTCCTCTGGCAAAGTGCCGGCCTTGATTTTCTTTCTAGTGTATTTCGCCCAGTTTAGGAGACCTCGGAACTCGACTTTGTGTTTATCTGGAAAGTGATGATGCACCGCAACGTAGGCTTTGAGCTCGTTGTAGTGCATCATCCAGTTCTCTTAATTCTTGGTTGCCATGAGGATTGACTAAATCATTTCTTCTGTTACCATCTGATTTAGACGTGGGAGTAATTGCTCGGTATGACGGCATTGGACTTTGTTGTGTTGGAAGTCAATTTCTTCGAACATCTGCTTACGCATCGCTCTCAGTTCTTCTTGGGGATTTATCCTGTTCTTATACTTTGGTCAGAAAACGATATGCTAATACCGCCATAGTTCAAATCGTCGCCATATCCAGTGATAAACACGGAAGAATGGTTCGCAGATGACTTCTTCTGGATAATGCGTTAACACGCGGAGATTGTGCTTTGTCTTTTCTATGGCATGGGAGAATTGAGTGTCACCATGTTTGATGCGCTCATCATATTTCCCGAAATTACCTGCCATCATTATTTCGTTGAGCAAGAACTTGCCTTCTTTCTCGTTGGGTTGACAGATGAGGTATTCGTCTGGCATGGCGAAGACTGTTTGAAGCACGCACATCACTGCCCCAGCAAACTTCTTCATTCCGAATCGTCCGAGCGTATGCATTATTCCTCGTTTGACTACACTATAATGCTTAAACTTTCTACCCTTTTGAGACATAGATTTGGAACGATCTGCAGAATTATTGCTCTATGTACATATCATATATAGACCTCAGTCTTCAATCAACTCAAACAAGTTATAATACAGAGGACATGTGTCCATCTTATCATCCTCAAGCATCGTCTTATCCATCACTACAAAACCATTACGCAAATAGAACGGAATCGCATTTCTCAAAGCATCCACTGTTACAAACGCACATCCTGTTCTGTTATTTGTGACAAACAAGCGTTTCACATAGTTCAAAATATGTCAGAACACTCATTCAAGTCCTCCTCTCCGCAGTCAAAGGGCTTGAATACATAATCTTTCGTCAGTCTTATCATCCGCATCTTTTCGTCCATGCACAGAAAATCCGTTCAATCCTTTATATCCGTGTTCGACCCAATAAACATTCACGAATAATTCACGATCAATTTACGAACATTCACGTTAGCGTAAGCAATTATAAAACGCATGTCGTATTTGAGGAGGAAGGAAGACACCCTTAACGGGAAACCGGGGTGAAGGTCCTGAGCCTATTTAATGCTATCAGCAAAAGAGGCTATAATCGCTCCAGAACCATTTGTGGAATGTAGCTATTCTTCGCATTCATATCCCCGAGTCCAAGGCGCGGATAAACCATCCCACCAATTCCTGGTATCACTTCACCTGCAGGAGTTCGGTCTTCATCTACCGCAAAAGTCAAAAATTCAAACCTATTGCTCACTGCTTTTGGAAATTCTTTCATCAAGTTTGGCATACCATCTTTATACATTACAGGTGCCAAGATTACAATTCTTTCTGGATTGAATTTTCCCATCAAACGAGTCAACTGAGTCTTTACGACACACGAAGAACTAATTATTGACTTCACAACAATCAGTAAGCGACAATTCTTCACAGGCTCTTCATATGATTTCACGATCGGCGATATCTCTAATTTCTCACCTTCATCATTATATACAACAGAACGAGTGCTCCAGAATACAGACAACGGCGTTTTACCCTTGCCAAGACCATTTTCTACACCTTTTGCCAGCCAGTCAGCATCCTCCGATGCACATACCAGCATTATCTCATCGGCAGCCACATCTGCCGAATCTGAAGCCAACAAGACTCCAAGTTCTCTCCCGAGGTTATCAAAAGCTTTTCTGTAATCCTCGACCTTAGTATTCTTGTCAGCCAACATATTCAGAGACATCTTGACAGAAGCCTCGTTTCTTGCATTAACATTCTCAAACTTTCTCATAGAACACAGGATTTTTATCCAAGCAAAGCTATCAAATCTAACTTTGTCCTTGGACGTGTGTCAATAATCTTTTGTTCCATTTCATCCGGCCATGGACATTCACCTTTCATAAATCCAAAGCGCCAATAGAACATTCTACCACTTACATGATATTCGATTCCTACAATGGCATCCAAAATCTTCTTACATTCTTTCGAGATGACAGTATCAGGATAGATGGCCAAATTCACTCTTTTCTCGCTTTCTGCCTTTTTGATTAGGTCAGATAACGATACACGACTTTTACTATTCGCCCCTCTCCACACACCTAGGAATAGGGTGGCAATATTCGCCAACTGATCATCTTGCGCATCTGCACCTTCTGCAGAAATCGACCGAAGAGCTTTTTTAAGGTCAGAGCTAATCAGCACCAGTTGATTAATGTCCTGCTGATACGGGAACCACTCTGCTTCAGAATAACCCTCTATCAGTTCTGGAATTTCTTCTTTCACACTGGTTTTCTGTACGGAAAAAATCAACTTTAATGCAAAACTCTCGTCACGTTCCTTACAGTCTTCAATTTGGTGAGCAAAATCAAATGCGATATCACCTATCTTTTCCACCTTTCCCCATGCAACCTGCTGAGTATTTTTCAGTTGGTGATACACATTTACATCGGGTTGAGCAATAAGCAAATCATCAACAAAGGTATCTTCCAATTGAGTTTGAAAAGACACATCATCTAACTGATGTTTGTATTTTGCCAAACAAGACACAATCTGAAAGACTGCATAGAAATCCTCATACAGCCCACCTTTCTGATTATTCTCACCACCCCTGTGCTTGTTGGCAAGATATTCGTTTAGAGCCTTACTCCTCGCCATACGCTTCTTTCTTTGAAATCTCCTGAAATCTAGGAACCTCCACGCCATCCTTCATAACGACATCATAAAACATCACTTTGGGACGCACCCATACTTTTCCCTCTCCATACAATGCCTTGTACACAATAACATCCTCTAAAGACTCACTATCCTGCCCCTCTGCCAAAAGAACATACCTACCACCTTTAAAGTGACGATAATATTTTGATTCTTGCTTCATTACAAATTCAAAAGAATAATTTCGAGAACAAAACTACGATTTTATTTTGATTCGTCAATTTCAATCGCAAATTTTCTCCAAAAAATTAACATTTGAAAACTTTTCTTTAAGTTCTTGAGCATATAGTATAACGATTTACGTTTGTTAAACAAAAATCGTGACACATTTCAATTTAACGCTCGTTGTACTGCATAATCCATAATTCTCCAACTCTCTGAGCAACGGCATCAGGTCATACAACATGAACCTTGTCCTTGGTTCTTCTGGTTAGCCAACTGCTCCTGCACCTTCAGAATGTATTCAACAGCCCAACTTATTAACGACTGCATAGGAGTCTTTTGCGACGAAGATACCTTTATCTATTTCATCACATCAGAGTGCACAGAAAATCCGTTCAATCCTTTATATCCGTGTTCGCCCTAATATACATTCACGAATAATTCGCGGTTAATTTACGAACATTCACGTTAGCGTAAGCAATTAAACGCACGAGTTCCCGAAGTAGTCCATCATCTCATCTTCAATATCTCCAATAACACTGCCGGAGTCACCACAATCGGAGTCATAGGGAAATGCTTTTGATTACCAGTCACAAGAAAAGCATCCTCCTTACTCAAAGCCACCTCATAGAACACACGGTCATCCTCATCTGGCATCTGTTCATTATAAGGTGCACGTTTGGAGTGGACACCATGCTCCCTCACATAGGCGATGATTGTGTTGATGACGATTCTGGGAAACTTGAACTTCGGACGACTTAACACCTCCTCATACTCTGTCAGAATTTCCTAATTATACAAAGCCTTGAACCTGCCCTCCTGCAACAGTTTCACAACCCTGAACGTGGCTGCGTGATCATTCTTCGTCCAAAGTGCCGAAACCAGCACGTTAGTATCAATCACAGCGTAAATCATAATACTGCTCTTTCACGTCTAGCCCTACGCTCTCTACGAGCATCAGCTATCTCGGCATTGATGTCCTCCATAGACAACTCTGGTTCATCACGCTCAACGGCAGCCTGATGCATAGCGTCCAGCAAATCGCCGAATTCTTGCCTTGTATCCCTTCTCTTGCCTATGGTGAAGGGAATACTTCTCGTCTCAGCAACAGCACGCATAAAGATATTCATCGCTGTATTAGCGCTCATACCAAACTCCTCACACAGATTAGTAAAAACCGACTTCAGATTAGCGTCCGTGCGGACAGTCATTGTAACTTGTGCCATATTCTACTTGCATTACATTGTGATGTCATATTGAATTCATTTCGCCTACAAAGATAATTCTTTTCCTCCTTCTTATCCAAATATTTCCGCCACTTTAACACACAATTTTGCATCTTTCACCCAGTACTGTACAAAAGAACATCCTATTTTGATGGGAAAAATGAATAAAATGTTTTCTAATAAACATTCACGAATAATTCGCGGTTAATTTACGAACATTCACGTTAGCGTAAGCAATTAAACGCACGAAATCCCTCATTCCCGAAATCCAGAAATCCTGTATTCCATTATCTCTCCCACCTCCACCATTCAAATCGTCTCCACATCCAATGATAAACACGGAAAAATGGTTCACATATTGCTTCGTTTGGATAGAATCGAACCAAAGAAAGATTATGATTTGTTTTTCTGAAGAATTTGTGTAAGGACGATTCGTTAACAAGTCGTAATTTTTTAGGATCATACTTGCCAAAATTTCCAGATACCAGAATATAATCCAACAGACTTGCACCTGCTACCGGTTCTGGTTGACATAACAACATTTCATCAGGTAGAGCAAAAACTTCTTGAAGCACGTACATAACTGCTCCTGCCAATCTGCGCAATCCTAAATAATTCAAATAGTAGTCTATTTTCTCTTTGGTCAACACATTCTCAGATTGGGATGTCATACAATCTCTATGCCATCTATTAATTACCATATAATAGTCAAGCAACTGCCTCAAACCAACACCTTCTTCAAAAACATGCTTATATATGTGAGTCAATTGATATATGACATTAAATGATACAGAAGGAAGAGGTATAGCTATTGTAGAATCCACTTTCTCAACAACGACATTGCCATACTTCTCAAAAAAACGCTGTAATCGCTTGTCAAGGAAAGGGTTATTAAAATACATTGGCATAAAATGAGCCTCAATTTCACAACCATTTGACACAGGCATATCTACATGATGATAACGTATGGTTAGATCATCTGACTCATTCGTTTTTTTTGCTTCTGCAATAGAATAGTTAACGATTATTTCTTTTCTATTTCGTCTAGTTTGGACATTTCCACGATAGTCTTCTTTGCTATCAATAGGTATCAGCCACGCATCAATATCTCCTGGTGTTCGCAACATACCTAAAGACTCAAAATCGCCTATAGATTCCGAGTTCATCGCAGAGTAGTTTGGGATATTTCCTTGTCCCTTAATTACCATTATTTTGAACCCATCCTTCTCAATCTTCTCACATATCTGCTTACATAGTATATTCATTTGAGAATTTTTGTTAACTATTTTGGCTGCATTAGCAAACCATTTCAGCACAAGTGCCTTCGGAGGCCATTGCTCTTTGGGCAGTGTTTGAATTCCTGCATATCCAATACCCAATAGGGTATGCTTTTTGCACAAATCATACACGCCTATCCATTCCTCATCATTTGGATTGCATGACAATTGCTTTAAATTTCCAATTGCCACTTTCAACAAATCAAAAAAGATATCTTGTACCATCATCTCTATTCTTCAATCTTTATGCGTTTTTCAGTTTCGCCATAATGAACTGAGGAATCTTCCACATCATTTTCTCTATTTTTGTTAATGTTGCAAAATGGAAGCCATATCCACTATAAACCCTAATATCCTCATTCCACATCTTTTTACGCTTTGAACTGTCGGTGCTCATTCCTCCCATGCGCATACGTGTCGTGAACCTATTCTTCATATAATGAACTTTTATATCAGGAGAGAGTAAGTATCTAACTAACAAATCACTATCGGCAGCTATTTTGTAGGTTTCGTCATACAAACCATTTCTCATCATAAAATCTTTTTTTATGTAACAGGTTGGATGCAAAGGCAACCAGCCATGACGAACTTTCCATCTAGAATATTCTCCTCCTATCCATCTACGTACAGACTTTGTAATATCTTTTTCAGCAACAAATATACCGTCCGCATAAACAAAATCCGCTCCGGTACGCTCAAACTCATGCACATAGTCGCTAACAACTTTATCGTCAAACATAAAATCATCAGAATGGCACAACCCGATCACTTCGCCTGTAGCCATCCTGATGCCCTTGTTGATAGCCTCATACATACCCTTGTCCGGCTCCGAGATGTACTTCACCGTCACGTTCTGTGGTGCATCCTTAATCGTTGCCTCAATCACCACCTGGCTTCCATCCTTCGAAGCCCCATCCACGATGATATACTCTATATCGCTATAATCCTGTGCAAACACCGAGCGGATAGCCCCCTCAATCGTCGCAGCTCTGTTATAACACGATGTAATAATTGACACTTTCATATATTGCTTTAATTTATAGTCAATTAAAAGTCCTCCCTAAGCAGGGAGGATTTAGGAGGGTCCTATTTTTCTTTCTCTAATCTCCTTTGCCGGATTCCCCTGACACACCTTCCATGCCTCAAGGTCTTTTGTAGCCACCGAACCAACGGTCAGTATAGCACCCTCATGCACCGTCACTCCCGGGCACACCACCGTCTTAGCACCCACCCAAGCTCCATCTTCCACCACAATCGGAGCATTGCGGTAAGGCATAGTCGGGGCGGTATAGTCATGATTACCCGTCAGCAGCAGAGCCCCCTGACTGATGCACACGTTGTTGCCCAAGGTCACACGGTCAAGATTGTCTATCCAGCAACCTTCACCCAACCAGCAGTTGTCACCCACGGTCAGATACCAAGGACCCTTGATGATCACGTTATTCTTAATCACCAAGCCCTTGCCTATCTTTGCTCCAAACCTACGGAGCAACCATATCTTGATGCCCATCATCGGGTTCCATGATGCACGCACTATCAGTGCGTTCACCATATACCATAGCATTATCTTCACCTTGCCAGCGCCCTTGTCAAAATCCGAACCGTCAAAGTCGCCTAATCTTACTTTACTCATATCCTTATGTATTTTGACATCAATTCCGCTTGGAACCGTTGTCCTTGTTCATTAGTGTGAATACCATCACGATACATTTCCATCTCGATGCCCTCTTTCAGTTCAAGCACCAAAGGCACATCGTTTGCCTCACACCATTCTATAATTTCTTTTCCTTGTTCATTATATTCGCTTGCAGCAACTTCCTTCTTATCTGGATGAAGAATCACCACAAACGGAATGTTACAACTATCTGCTATTTCTTTCAACCGCGCGAAACCAGGATTAAACACCTTACCGCCTTTCATGATGTCAGTACCATCAATCGATTTCACTACTGCAGCATCTGGATCATCACTTCCTTTCGAAGCAAACCACCTCCCTACGGTTCTTGGCCATACATACCTACACATCAGCTCTGCCCATGCGCTCCAATACTGCTTATTTGGGTAACTTTCATGCTTACCAACTACAGGTTGAAAATCCATAATGTCGTGAGCATCATGGCTACTAACCAACAGTACCATTGCCTTAGCTCCAAACATACCATAATGTTTCAGATATGCAGCACAATTATCAGGCCCCCAACTTCCTGCAGAAATATTCAACATTTGACAATCAGGGCGTAACCTGTTGAATATATATGAGGACGTACTGTCTTGATCTGTCTGTACGCCACCGTATAGAACCGAATCACCCAATCCCAGAACAATCTTCTTGGTCGTATCAGGTTCTTCACTTCTCTGTTGGTAAGAGTTCCAATGGTAGTGATTACCAAACCTATAGCCATCCTGATTAGGACAAGCCATATACTCCCATTCACTACTTTCTTGATACAAAGGGGCATTTGCAAATCCCCACACTTCACGGAGAGTTATTTCTCCCACAGCGAGGATGGTAAAAATTACCCCCCCGAATGACTAATCGTCTGATATTCAATCTATTCATTTGCTTTTAATTATTCACCACCGCATCAAACACCCTTTCCATGGCATCGATGTAGTTCCGTTCTGTAAACTCATTTCTCACTCTCACGAAGTTCTTCTTGCAAACCTCAGCCAGCGACTCCCTGTCGGCATACATCCGCTCCAGATAGTCCGCCACGGCTGTCGTGTCGATCTCCGTCTTCTTGCATACGAATCCATTCTCCGCAGTCGCAATATCCGCTATTCCGGCATGATCCGTTGTGACAATAGCCATACCGTTGCCCATCGCCTCCAGAATAGAAATCGGCTGACCCTCATTAGGATAGGTCGTCAACAGCGAGAACACCTGACACTTCCTCAGCAACTCCGACTTTGCCTCTCCGTATGTCGGACCATGCAGAGTCACAATCCGCTCCAAGGCATTCTCCTTCACATACCCACGGAAGAAATCCTCCTCCTTCTGTTCAAAGAACTTACCTGCAAAGTGGAACTCAAACTTATCGTCCAAGCCCCTCTCATGCAGCAAACTAGCCACCTCTAATAACTCCGGATACCCCTTCGAGGCAATGAAGTTGCTCAGATACAGCACATGCAGCTTCTTCACCTTCTTCACCTCCACGAGCTTCTCATCAATATCCGCAGCACAGAACTGGTCATCGATGCAGTTCTTCACCGTAAAGATCTTCTCATCAGGCACAAGTCCCTCGTAAATCCAGTGCAGCGAATCCCCCAGTACAATGGCAGCATCCACCCTCTTCATAGCATAGATGTTCAGCTTTCGCTGAAAGGCAGAGCAGTCACTATCTATCAGAGTCCGGTAATAACCACCATGCAGATGCACAATGCACTTCTTTTTCCTTAGTGCAATCACATTCAGGAATAATAGATCTCTCCAGTTACCTCCTTTCGTCTGTGCAATGGTAAAATACACCACTGTAGCCTTCGTCGTCATGAGTCTCCACAACGACTTCATTATTGCCTTGTTATTGGCAATGTCTATCTTTTCAAAACCAAACTTCTCATTCAACCTTGAATTATACAACGTCTCCACAGCCTTAGACAACCCATGCACAGGAGGCGGGAACTGCGTCAAAAAAGAAATATTTCTCATAAAACACCAATAAATTCGACTCTTCGCTAGATAATCAAGATTGTACTTAACATTCTCACAGCACTTGTTAGGCACTCGGAACAACCTCGTATCAAGATATGCAAGAGCCCTTTCTGTGCCTTTTACAAAGTCATTTTAAGGCTTGTATGTCATTCTTTAACAAATTATTGTTATTTCCAATATGCTATATAGTGATGGTGAGTTATTCGTTTTTCTTTAGGGGGAAGCTGCATGTAAGCACCATACACTCTTGAAAGATAATCGTCATATCCAATAGGAACTGGCATTTTCAGCCCTTCAAAGTCTACATAAATTGCTTCCTGCCAATTTGACAATTTATTTATTTCTCTAGAACCATACGCCCAAACAACGTCAGAGCACAATGAAGAATTTATATTTCTATATTTTAACGCATTTTTCTCCATCATTTGAACCAACATTGAAAAGGAAATTGGGTATAGTAATATTTGGGCGATGAATAAGCAGATATTCTTTAATAATCCCCTTCTTCTTTTTAATGGGAGTCGTTTTAATGTTATTAGTTTATGAAGAATGGTAAAGCGATCAAACATTTTCTTCTGCAAAGAACTATCTTCTGGGACCTTGTCAATTGGAAATAAATCTATATTTACTCCCATTGTATACATTTCCTTTATTTCCTCTTCGAAAACTGTATGTGTATTGTCAATTTTTGCATAAGGATATGGGAATCGCATGTCAAGATTGTGAGCATGCACTTTATAAGCACTACTCGCTTGATTATTGTATGATTCTACAAACCGGTCATAATCATCTCTTAGCATAGCGATATCTATATCATCATCCCAAGGAATGAACCCTTTATGTCTAATGGCACCTATGGCTGATCCATAAGCCAAAAAGTATTTAATACCTTGAGCCTTGCAAAAAATATCTACATTTTTTAAAATTTCTAATTGAATTGCTTTTAACTCGTTGTCTTCAATTTTTTTCATCGATATATCATTTGTCTTTTTTTAGTATACTTAAAATAGATTTTTGAATATTTAGCAATAAAACAGGCAAGTCCGAATAGACCGCTTTTTTCATTAATTTGTCATTTACTATACAAAAAATCATGGGCTTTTGGATGAACACCAAACAATAGATACCGCTATGCTTTTCTAAAGGCTATTGCCATCGGACATGACCTGATACAGAAACCTATGTAGGAATATTACTTTCTACATATTCTACATTAGAGTTTGATTTCGCCCTTTTTCATTTTCTCTTGGAGCACAAAACCCGTAAAAAGATCAATATCCTCCTTTGTGGTTATCTTGATGTTTGTCTGGTCGCCTTTGGAGAAGTAAATAGGGATATTGAGGGCACTCATGAAGTTGGTGGTGTGAGCCTCCAATTTGTCAAACAAACCTTGTTCTTCACAGTCCGCATACATCTTTCTGATGTTCTTGTAGAGGAACGAATGAGGTGCTGTTATTGACATGAACGTGTCACGATCAATTACGCCATCAGCATGATCACCATCGTTAGTGCCATAGAGGAGAAACGGTTTGCATGATGAAATGGCATTACCCTTCTCTTTGCAAACACGGATGTTGTCCTCAATTATTTCCTGACTAACAAAAGGAGCTGCTGCCCAATGTATTTGAATCACATCATCAGGTTGTGCAATTCCTTCAAACCCTTTCACACCATTGATGATAGAATGTTCATAGTCATGACCACCTTCTACTATCTTGCTAACCTTGGTGATGCCTGCGTTTTGAGCAATTTCTGCCAACTGATCTTCAAAGCCTTTGACGCATACCAGTTCCATGCCATCAATCAGAGGACACTCTTGAAAACGTCTCATAGTGTAGGCAATAACAGGCTCACCAAGAACCTCGATGAACTGCTTTGGGATGCCGGCACCAACACGATTGCCGACACCACCAGCCATTAAAAGTACGTAATTCATCTTTCTGTTATTGATTTACGTGATGGATTTGCTGAGCCTTCAACAGGTCATCAACCGTATCTACCTCACTCCAGTTCATACCAGCAATATCCTCGCAGAATAATTGGAAATCGTTGAACATAATCATCTGCACAAGCGAATCCTCAAAGAATTGTCCGTACATATTGTTCTTGATCATGCTATCGATTTCCTGCTTCATGAGTCGAGCAGAAACGGCATCAAGTTTAGTCATGCAGCTATACTTTGCAGAGAAATTCTCCAGTTTCTTGCTCATTACCAAAATCTGATTGTCACGAATTACAGCATTGTAGTTTCCTGCCATAATGCATGAGCTATCTGTCAGAACGTATGGATAATCTGTTGGCTTAACAAGATAATTCTCGATGATTTCATTACCATAAACCACATCACCATGAACGATGGTTACGTTTTCTCTTTCAAGATACTGGCGTGCGAACCACAATGATGATATTGAGTTGGTAACCTCGTAGAAAGGATTGAGCACGAACTTACAGTTTTCCTCTGCCAAACCTTCTTTCACCTTATCCGCAAGATATCCTAACACAACAACAATCTCTGCGTCTTTATCATGCTTGCGGATTGTGCGAACCATGCGTTGGAGGATTGTTGTATTCTCGTCAAGACGAAATGAAGTCTTTGGATAATTGAGAGTAAGTGGTTGAAGGTTGCTACCCTTGCCAGCAGCTAATATAATATATGTCATAATGCATCCTCCTTATTTTTCGTTATACATTTCAAGAGCGAGCTTGCTGAAATCACGAGCGTATGTGTACCACCATGTCTTATGTATGCCTACCTTCTGCCCTTTTGACTCCTTCAGCATTGTCCAATGCATATAGAACCAACCTGTGATGGCAATGTATGCATAGAAGTGGCGCTTCTGCTTGAGAGTAGGCTTGTGACGATAGTAAGTAAACAGGATGCGGTCAATGTCTTCAATGGTATGCTCACCACCGCACACATAACTACCGATATCGAAACCAGGGTCACCAAAACCACCATACTCCCAATCAATAAGGTAAATTTCCTCATCGTTGATCAGGAAATTTACGTCGCGTGCATCACCATGGATATTGCAAAGCTTAATACCATCAGTCTTTGCCAATTCATGGAGTTTATATACTCTGTCACGAACTGCTTCAAATTCTTCAAAGTGACCATACTTATCAGGATCTATTTGATCCTTGATACCCTCTGCCTTCTGAATTACATCAAAGTTCCAGCGTACAGTGCAAGGAGCCTCATGGAGTCTGCGGAAAAGCATGACGGCACGCACCATATCGTTAAGATTGTGATAGTCAAAATCACGATGTTCAACAAAGCGTCCGATACGCCAACCTTCATCTACATCCATAGCAACAAGAGTAGTATCAATGCCAATATCTGACACAACTTTCTGCATGATGGTCTCACGTCCTCTCTCCACGAGAACATCAGACCCGAGACCTGGATGTCGATAAATATACTTGCCTCCCTTCAACTTGAAGGACAGCACTATGTTTGTCATTCCTGCCTGAACAGGAACAAGTTCTTCGATGTCCTCAACATCACAAGAAAATACTCGGATTATATTACTATATACAATCTTTCGCATTTCATCGGTGAAGACGCCACCTGTTGTTTGGATACTGTTCATATATTTACTGTGACTTTATTCTGTAATTTAATATAGACCTTCAGTGATATGGAAATGATTTACAACAGTAAAGACGAGGAAATTGTCCATTCTATACACACTTATAATCTATTTGATAATTTTCATTTCCTTTGTCAATAAAGATAATAATCAATAATTAAAATTCTAAAATAGTTGATGTATAAGGATAAGTACTGTTTGAGCCATTTACAACAACATCCCAAAACCACAAAAAAACTAAAAACACATTAAATACCATCTGCAATTGTTTAACAGATGTATTTTTCAGGTTTTGTGTCATCATTGGTATGATAATTGGGAATAAGGTTAAAAAATAGTAACTACTTCTAAAAGCCCACGCACTTACCAATGATGAAAACATCAATATGAATGAAATGTAAGCAATTATTTTCGTATAATTTCCAAATTTTTCTTCCAAATGACTTTTTTTTGCAAACAACACAACGAAAAGAAAAAGAATTAAAGAACTTAACACGTTTGTCTTTGAAAAATTTGTTTCATCAGAATCTACGTATGCATTAAAATGATCTGAAAAAATACCAACACGAATTAAAACTCCAAGAATAATATCATATAATACGACAAATAGAGGTGCAAGAATATAAACAAACTGCGTAAAATTCGTTCTACTTTTAATTTTATTTTTTTTCTTTTTTTTCTTTTTTCTCGTATAATTTAGATATAAATATATAAATATCGGTATAGCAAAAATAACGGCCGAATGGTGACAGAAATAAGCCAACACCATAAATATAATACACCATAAAAGTTTATGTTTGTATAAAAAACACCACGACAACATACATACGGACATCGCCATTGATTGACGCATCAAATTTAGTGATGGATTATAAAACAGCAATAAATATATAAAAACTCCAAAAGATAAAGAGATTTTTTCTCTCAACAAATAAATGGACAAAAAAGCAAAAGTTAACGTCCAGTATGCAACCAAAAATAATCCTGCATTTAATGTTTTATTATATAAATTGCCCAGATATATACATAAAGTAAATACTGGTTCCCATTCTGATGCTCCCATGATAAATCCTAGCTCACCATAATGCACAATCATATTAAAACAAGGAACACCATAAAATTCCGTATCAGTTCCAACGGAAATATCTCTACAGCCAGCCAAAATAGATAATGGCAATGCTGCAATCAATAACATTACGAATTGAAAAAAGGACTTTTGTCTTTTTCTTTCAATAATGTGGACAAACAAAAGAGTTATACAAAAAAAAATTAAGTAGATAATCATTATTCTACTATATTGATTATTTAAACAGATTCACCGTACATCTACTTAACGTTCTAAAAGTAAAAACGGTTGGACAAGTTCTTAATGCTGACGGTATAATCCTCACAAAGTCTGCAAATGAATGCTGTGACGTATAACGAAGCATCGTGTTATAATAAGTTTTGTATATGCCTTTTTCATTTGCATTAATATCTAGTGTTTTATTTGCATATAATTTAAAATCAAGCAAATTCTTAGCAAAAGCATATAAATATTCTTTATTAGTTGTTGAATGACTTGCAGAATCGGACAACACACGATAATGGGCAGTAATTCTGTTCAAATAATGCAATTTACCTTTGGTGCTAAGATATAGCCATGTTGATAAGTCTCCAAACATTAATTTCGTTCCAAAATTATTTACAAACTGGTCATACCCATCAAACATTTTAAATCTGAAAATCACGGTAGGAGTACAAGCACAATTGCCATGAACCAATTGTTGGGCAACATTTCCTTCTAATGGAGTTAATTTATTACAAATTATACCTTGATCATCTTTATCAACGCATGAATAATCAGAATAAATCATTACACAATCTGTGTTATGTTCCAAATAATCAATCTGCATCTGCAATTTATTTTCATCACACCAATAATCATCACCCTCACACAGTGCTATATATTTACCCGTACATTCCGGATAAACATATGGCACTAGAATTCCTTTACCTTGTTTGTATTTATTTTCTTTTTGAAATATTGGTTTCCATAAAAATTGTGGATATTTCTCAATATATTCTCTAATTATGTCCTGAGTCTTATCGGTAGAAGCATCATCATGTATTACAATTTCTATTGGAAATTTTGTTTTTTGCATGACAAATCCATCTAAACATTGTCTAATATATTTTGCCTGATTATATGTAATGCAGGCTATACTTACTAAAGGTTTTTCCATAATTATGATAATATTTGAACCTACTGGTGGTATTGAACCACAACAATTCCATGTCCACCTGTGCAGTAGGATATCCATTGTTTATTTACCTCTAAGTTCCAAGAAACGGTCAATCTGCATTTCGTTCTTGTAATCTTCAAAAAGTCCGACGACATCTACTTCTGGTTCATAACCGAGTTCCTCTTTCGCATTGTCAACATTCATCAGCAAACCACCACCAGATGGCTTCTCAGGACGATAGACAATCTTTGAAGGATTATCGGAAGGCGAGAACACCTTGATGATAGCCATCAACTGGTCTTCAAGACGTACAGGAATGCCTGTACCACAGTTGTAGAATCCATGATCACGGTCGGCAAGGATTGCCTTGAAGAACATCTGGCTTACGTCACGTACATGAATCATATCCTTTGAATAGTTAGGATCGCCCCAGCACTCCAAATCCTCGCCCTTCATAGCTTTGTTGATCATCTGGTAGAGTGGACGAAGAGTCTTAACTCCCTTTGGATAATAGTACTGATTTGAACTGTAAGAATAGATGGTTGGGAAACGGAATACGAAATTCTTAAGTCCATATTCCTGATGGTAGTGCTCCATCAACTCGATAGCGGTATTCTTACAAATGACATACATTGCATGATCGCCAGTGTAGCTGTAGTTGAGAGGATCGTTTGGCATGATTACCTTGTCTTTAGGATACTCCCAAACATCGAAGCAAGATGTGGAGAACAGAAGGCGATCAACATTTGCCTTTCGACAATATTCCAACACATTATAAGTACCATAGATGATGGAATCAAGATACTTCTTTGGTTCATATCCGTCCATATAGGCGGGAATCTCTGCTGCAAGCTGAATAACCGCATATACATCTTCCTGTGGGAGATTGTTGAAATCTTCTGCTTTTGTCATATCCACAGAGATGTACTGCACGCCCATTTCTGTGAAACATTTAGCTTCCTTTCTTCTGCCTGATGCGATTACTTCAAAACCCTTGTCTGCGAAAAAATCTTTTGCATAGAGTGTCATGTAAGAACCTACATGACCTGTTGCTCCCAAAATAACAATTTTCTTCATATTATTCGCTTGTATTATTTATTATTTCTATGATTCTTTTCATATCCTCCGTGCCATATCTTTGATCGATGGGAAGAGGCATAAAACGTATTGCTAATGTATATTCAAGATCATCCGGTTTTGCCCAATCGAGCACGTTTGGCCAGTAACGTGCAACAAAAATCTTGTTGGCTATCAGTTTGCTCCTAAGATCAATATTTGCAAGTCCGACAAATGGATAGACCATTGGACAAGCAAAGGAGTTGAGTTTAGGAAGGACTAGTTGATTATGACCGCCAAGCGCCTGATGCAGGTACTCAAAATTAGCTCTTCGCTTTGCAATCACATTCTCATAAGAAATATGAGTGAGGATGTCTTGCGTTTGATATGCCATTCTGCGGATAGGTTGATTGTCCAGCTTGCACTCGTTCTGCTGATAATCCTTGAAGCCAGCTTCTGCCCCTTGTTCCTTGCGGATTAGAAGGTGAGAGTCATGCTCAGAGGCATCATCAAGTTCATAGCTGAGTGCATCCAAATCACTAACACCAACAGCAAAACCTCCATCAGCCACACCCACATACTTGCGAGCACTATATGCGGCTTTTATGTTTGGAAGAACTGGAGCGAAGAGAGCCTGAGCATTATCGACAATCAGTCGTACGCCATACTGCTCTGAGAGTTTTGCAATATAGGCATCCTTCAAGCCAAAGTAGTTGTTGGCTATTAGGTATTCACCATCATGAAGGGTGATCTCGTCTGCTATTTCAAACTTATTGTTGATGTGATAGAAGGAGAATCCCACGTCCGGCAAACGCTTGAAAGGCTCAATGACTGCCTCACAAGTATAAAGCGGCAGATAGACATGCTTGCAATCGGGCAAACACCTTATTATATATTCAAGCGCATTGCGTGAGGTATTCAGGCGAACACCGTCCACAGGATAGCTGCCTTCAGCCTCACGGTCAGCCAACTCAAAATAGCCGCCTATTGCTTTCATTTGGTTACTACTTTCAGCCACTGACTCTGATTAGTGATTGCTTTCTCCAAATCCTCAGCATTCTCAAAACGGAGAACGAGAGTACCAATAGCATCATTGGCAGCTTCGAAACCATGTACATGATCTCCTGGTTTTACCCAAAGGTCTTCCTCTACAACCTCTGCAGGAAGTGATGGATCAATTTGAAGACCAACAAACTCACCATCATTATCAGCATGAAGAATAACCTCTGCCCAATGACCATTGTATGGTTTCTGCTCAATAGCTTCAGGTTCGTCACCTACCATTGCACGAGTTATGGCAGTAATCATATCAACACCTGTAGCATATCGCAGCATCTCGCAAAGACGATTTCCACCTCCACGAGGGGTAAGCTCCATGATGTATGGCTTGTTGTTGGGGCTTACACGAGTCTCAATATTGAAGACCGATGTCTTCATACCAAGAAGCGTGATTAGTCGCTGAATCTCGCTGGTGAGATACTCCTCTTCTTCCGAAGTGAATGTAGAAGGCCATGAGTAAGCAGCTGGTGTGTATGGATTGGTTGCATTGGCATCGAATCGCTGAGCACAGAAGCTTACAAACTTGAGTTTGCCATTGTATGAATAACTATCAGTATCTGAAGAACAACCTTTCTTCTCAAGAAATTCCTCAATAATTATATGACCAGAAATAGAGTATTTAAAAGCATAGTCAATAGCAGATTCCAAATTCTCTGGTGTGTCAACGCGTGTACAGCCTTTGCTTCCTGCTGAGTCTGTAGGTTTGACTATGAGTGGCCAAGAGAACCAATACTTGTCCTGCATTGCCTCTTCTTTTGTGCTATATCCTTTTGCCCATGGTACATTGAATCCATGCTTTGTAAGGAATGCACGAAACTTGTCCTTGTTTTGAAGAATCTCTACTGAATCGAAAGGTCCAAAAGATGGGAGTCCCATTTTGTTCTGAACGTATGAGGCAGCCACAACGCCAGGATCACATGCGAATGACATGATACCATCAATCTGAAGTTCCTTTGCTTTGGCAAGCACAGCCTCTTTATCAATGATGCTTACATTGCAATATTCGTCACTATATTTATGAGCAATGTTATCAGGCAGATAGTCGGCTGTAATAACATAATAGCCTTGTTCGTGTGCAGCCTTAATAACTGGCAAAAGGTAGCGCAAGCCACCAAGGAGCATTAATTTTTTCTGTGCCATAGTTACTTAACAATGTATGAAAGAATGCGGTTAAGATCTGCCTCTGAAAGCTGATGGTGCATAGGCAAACAGAGAACAGAGTCAGCCATCTTATGTGCATTTGGAAGGTTCTTTGGATCTGCCGATTCTAGTCCACGGTAGCTTGAGAACTCAGAGATGAGTGGGTAGAAGTATCTGCGAGCAAGCACATTATCGGCTTTCATCTTGAAGAAGAGTTCATCCCGTGTCATGCCAAACTTCTCAGAATCGATGAATATTGGGAAGTAGCTATAGTTGTGTTTGACACCTGACATATCATCGAAGAAGGTGATTCCATCAACAGGACGGAGAGCCTCACGATAAACCTTTGCAACCTTCTGACGCTCTGCAATTGCAGCATCTACCTGACGAAGATTGAGAATGCCGTATGCAGAACGCATCTCATCAACTTTAGAGTTGATACCAGGGCCAATAACCGTAACATCATCATGGATACCGAAGTTCTTGAGGTCATCAATTCTACGTTTGGTTGCTTCATCGTGCATTATCATAGCACCACCTTCGATAGTGTTATACACCTTAGTAGCATGGAAACTTAAAGTTGACATATCACCCCAGTTGAGAATTGACTCTGTCTCAACCTCAACGTGCTTTGTAGGAGCATTTTGAGAGAAGCAGTTGTTTGCTTCATTAAATGCTACGTTGTAGTCTGCTTCGTTCTTTGGAATTTCAAGGGCGAAAGCGTGTGCAGCATCATAGATTACCTTCAAACCATAGCGGTCAGCAATCTCTTTGATTCTTCGTACATCACACGGTTTACCATAGCAATGCACGGGCATGATGGCAGTTGTCTTTGGTGTAATTGCAGCCTCTATCTTCTCAGGATCAAGATTACCAGTCTTTGGGTCAATATCAACGAACACAGGTTTGCAACCATTCCACCATATAGAATGAGTAGTAGCTACAAATGAGTATGGTGTTGTAATAACCTCTCCCGTGATACGCATTGCCTGAAGTGCTGTAAGCAGAGGCAAAGTACCGTTGGTAAAAAGACTGACATAAGGAACTTTGAGATAGTCTGCAAGTTCCTTTTCGAGTTGCTTGTGGAACTGTCCCATATTGGTAATCCACTTGGAGTCCCATATCTGCTGAAGCATCTCGTGGAACTCATCGAGATTAGGCAACAAAGGACTTGTTACGGTTATTAATTTGTTGTTCATGTTTGAACTATTTTATTTACGTTTAATTACATTGTTTATAATAGGCATTGCGATTGACTTGATTTCCATGTATTCCTCTGGTTTGCGGATTTCGCATACGGTAAGTGTGAACGCTGCTCCTACAATAATCTGAACAGGAAGGAGAGCTAAATGATTCAAAGACAGATACGACATACCAAAAAGAATTGCAAACATAGCCAATGCCATAATGAGCGATGGCATGAAGTCCATTATCTGTTCCTTGATACTATACTTAAGGAATGGGCCAGAATAGTATGCGTTAAGATAATAAGCCATGAGTCCTGTGAAGAAACTACCTATAAGCATCCAGTAGATGCCAATGAAAACACCCATGAGAATAGGACCTATCGCAATAACCTTCTTAATTATCTCAAGTTTAAGAAACAAGTCACTTCTGCCTTGCACTTGTAGCATATTAAGATTGAGTGCATGCAACGGATAGAACATCATGCTGAAACAAATGACCTGAAGCATCGGTACACATTCTACCCACTGTTCACCAATGAGAACTATTATAAGCGACTTCGCACATCCTGCCAGTCCTAACATAAGAGTGAAGGTGACAAGCATGGTGACTTTGATTACTTTCTTATAGCCATTTTTCAATCGCACACGATCATCTTGCAACATGCTTAAAGCAGGATAACTCACTCGTTGTACAATGGCTGTCAAATTTCTTGAACATATATCGGCAAATTGATGCGCTCGGGTATATAGACCAAGTGTTGCTGGCGAATAGCATTTACCAATAACGACTTGATAGATTTGTGTCCATGTCTGATCAATTATTGAGCTGGCAAGCATTTTCCATCCAAATTGCCACATTTCCCTAAAACTTTCAATCGAGAAATTGAAATTTGGGAACCAACGGTTGAATATCCAAAGGCAAATGGTGTTTAGCAGCTGTCGCGAAATCTGCTGTCCGACAAGTGCCCATACACCATAACCCATATAAGCCATTACGACACCTACAACACCACTTATGAGACTGGAGATGAAGGATGCTTTGGTTTTGGTTTTAAAATCAAGACGTTTGGTAAGGACAGTATTCTGGACAATGCTGAGTGCATTAAGGATGACCACAACACCCATCACTCGGCAAAGAGCCGTAAGTTCTTCTCGTTGGAAAAATTGCGCAATCAATGGTGAAGCAAAGTACATTGCAAAGAAAAGAAATATAGACACTGCAAGGTTCACAAGAAACATAGTGTTATAGTCCTTATCGGTTGCATTATTCTTTCGTATGAGCGCACTACTAAAACCGCTATCTACAATAGCGTTAAAGACAGTAACAAATATCATAATGATACCAATCAGACCATATTCGTCTGGAGAAAGAAGCCGCGCAAGCACAAGGCCAACAAGAAAGGTTATGCCCTGTCCTAACATGCTATCGGCAAAACTCCAACCGACACCTCTGACAGTTTGTTTCTTTAATGATTCTTCTGGCATATATACTTTGATTACGATTATTCAAATTAATCCATATTAATATGAGAATGGAGAATCGAAATCCTTTAACAAAGGATGTCTGGTGTCTTTGTCAGAAAGAATGACATTATCGGTTGGAATCTTCCAATCGATTCCTAATGACTCATCAAGTATTGAGATGCCTCCATCAGCCAGTGGGTTGTAGAAGTTATCGCACTTGTACAGGAAGATAGCTGTATCGGAGAGGACAGCAAAGCCGTGGGCGAAGCCTCGGTCAATGAAAAACTGTCGGTTAATGGCAGCTGTTATTTCATCGTACGATAACGTGGACGATGACGACAACTTTTTCTTTGCTTCTTCATCGTTCATATCGCTTCCACAAAGGAGGGAGGCTACATACTGTCCGTATGTGGGTGAGCCTTTGCGGATATCAACGGCAACATCGAGGACGGCCCCCTTCATACAGCGGACAAGTTTAGCCTGAGTGTATGGTGGTCGTTGGAAGTGCAAGCCTCTCATCACTCCGAATGGGGACATCGACTCGTTGTCTTGCACAAAGTTTATTTTACGAACTTTCTCTTCGAATTCTCTCTGAGAGAAACTCTCGAAGAAATAGCCTCGGGCATCCTTGAATACCTTTGGTTCTATTATTACTACGCCATCTATTGAGGTTTTAATCACTTCCATGTTATGATTCTTTATTGAACAGACAGATATTATCTAATCATAAACAAAAAACTTCACCTGTGGGACCAGTTGTTCTTTTGTTACTTAACAATACCCTTCTCTAAGAATTCAGCAAGGTTCATAGTACGGATATTAGCGGCAGCGTCTTCAGCAGCAACTTTGGCAATGTCATGTTTTACCATCAATTCCACCAACTGCTCAAAGCTTGTTGCCTGTGGATTCCATCCAAGTTCCTTCTTTGCCTTGGTTGGATCTCCCCAAAGGTTGACTACATCGGTAGGACGATAGAAGTCCTCTGATACTGCAACAACAACCTTACCGGTAGCCACATCAATACCCTTTTCGTTGACGCCTTCACCTTCCCAGCGGAGTTCGATGCCTGCATGGTGGAATGCGAGGGTGGCAAACTCACGAACGGTATGCTGGACACCTGTGGCGATGACAAAGTCCTCTGGTGTGTCGTGCTGGAGGATGAGCCACATACACTCTACGTAGTCTTTTGCGTAGCCCCAATCGCGGAGGGAGTCGAGGTTGCCAAGATAGAGACAATCCTGCTTGCCCTGTGCAATACGTGCTGCAGCGAGGGTGATCTTGCGAGTGACGAAGGTTTCGCCTCGGCGCTCTGACTCGTGGTTGAAGAGGATACCTGAGCAACAGAACATGTTGTACGCCTCACGGTATTCCTTGATGATCCAGAAGCCGTAGAGCTTGGCAACTGCGTATGGAGAGTATGGATGGAAAGGGGTCTTCTCATTCTGTGGGACTTCCTCAACTTTGCCATAGAGCTCGGATGTTGAAGCCTGGTAGATCTTGCATGACTGCTCAAGGTGGTTGGTGCGGACAGCTTCGAGAATGCGGAGGACGCCTACAGCATCAACATCAGCTGTAAACTCTGGTGCATCGAAAGACACCTGAACGTGGGACTGTGCCGCAAGATTATATATTTCAGTAGGTTGGACTTTGCCTACAAGTTTAACAAGTGACATTGAGTCGCCCATGTCAGCATAGTGAAGGTGAAAATTTGGTGTGCCCTCAAGGTGAGCGATACGTTCACGGTAGTCAACGGATGAACGACGGATGATGCCGTGCACTTCGTAGCCTTTAGCGAGAAGGAATTCACTCAAATAGGAACCATCTTGTCCAGTAACACCTGTAATAAGGGCAATGTTTTTACTCATATAATATTTTTTCTTAAATTAATACTCGAATGATGTTTTTTATTTTTGAACACGAATTACTCGAATTGCACGAATTTATAAGACTTTGCGCTCGTATTCGAGTCCGTCTGAGGAGCCGAAGTTGATGAGCAAGCCAAGTTTATAACCTGTGGCATGAAGATAGTTGTAGAGCTGTGAACGATGTGAATCGTCAAGGACTGATACAGCCTTGAGCTCTACGATTATCTTGTCATAACAGATAACGTCAGGCTTATAAGTCTGCTTGAGTTCTATGCCATCGTAAAAGATCTTGAGTTCCTTCTGTGGGTCGAAAGGGATGCCTCTCTTTTTCAACTCTATCTCAAGAGCTTCCTGATAGACGGCCTCAAGGAATCCATGTCCTAATGTGTTATAGACGTGCATTGCAGCACCTATGATGTCATAACTCTCTTGCTTATAGTAAATCATATTCGGCATATTCGTGAGATTTGTGTTCACTTCAACACTTAATCTTGGGCTTTATTTGAACACGAATAACTCGAATTGCACGAATTATTTTTATGGCCACATTCGGCATATTCGTGAGATTCGTGTTCACTTCAACACTTAATCTTGTGGCTTTATTTGAACACGAATAACTCGAATTGCACGAATTATTTTTTATGGCCACATTCGGTAGATACGTGTGATTCGTGTTCGTTAAAAATTATGCAAGGGATTGGCGGTACCAATCGAAGAGTTTCTGAACACCGTCTTCGATTTCGACTTTGTGGGACCAGCCAAGACTGTGGAGCTTGCAGACATCGATAAGTTTGCGCATCGTGCCATCTGGTTTGGTAGAATCGAAGAGGACTTCGCCTTGGAATCCTACGGCCTTCACGACAAGTTCGGAGAGTTCACGAATGGTGAGCTCTTTGCCGGTGCCTACGTTGATATGGCAATTGCGAATCTCGCCGAGGGATGGAATGGCACCTCCACGACCAGTGGAGTGATTGCGATCAACTACACCATCTGCTTTGACGCCATAATGGACAGAAGAGTACTTCTCAATACCGATGATGTCAGAGAAATTGACGTTGAGGAGAACATGAACAGAAGCGTCTGCCATATCTTCAGACCACAGGAACTCACGAAGTGGTTTGCCTGTACCCCAAAGGGTTACCTTGTTGTTCTCTATACCGTAGAATGCAAGGACTTTCAAAATTGTCTGTTCATCGCTGTTACCATCGATGACATAACGAACAACTTCACCATTCTCTTTGATGTTTGCACCTACAGGACGAATGCTCAGATCCTTGCGGATTGCTTCCCAATTATCATCAGCAATGAGCTTTGCAAGATACACTTTGCGCATCATAGCTGGCATGACGTGACTGTTCTCCAGATGGAAATTATCATTTGGGCCATAGAGGTTAGTCGGCATGACGGCTATATAGTTGGTACCATACTGGAGGTTGTATGACTCACACATTTTCAAACCTGCTATCTTGGCGATAGCATACTCCTCGTTGGTATATTCCAGTTCGGATGTAAGCAGGCAATCCTCCTTCATTGGCTGTGGTGCATTCTTTGGGTAGATGCAGGTTGAGCCTAAGAAGAGGAGTTTTTCTACGCCATGAGCGTATGCTTCAGAGATTACATTGCACTGAATCTTCATGTTCATCATCATGAAGTCGGCACGATATAGCGAGTTTGCCATGATGCCGCCGACAAAAGCTGCAGCAAGAACAACAGCATCTGGTCGCTCTTCGTCAAAGAACTTCTTGACAGCATACTGGTCGGTCAAATCTAATTCCTTATGAGAACGACCTACCAAATTATTATATCCTCTTGACTTGAGGTTATTCCATATTGCAGAACCAACGAGGCCGTGATGACCTGCAATGTATATCTTAGAACTTTTATTCATATCAATTGATTATATAAGCTATAGGCAGACTTATTTCCCTGTGAAAGGAATAGTAAAAGCGGGAAGCAGTTTCCACCTTAACTTATTTATCATTAATTTTGTATTAATAGAAGAAGTCATGCTTCGCTCATAGTAGAATGTTTAATGTGCGGAGTAATCAATTGAACCAAGAGGTCGGCATGGCTTCTTTGGGTTATGGACTTTTGAGTTACGTTACGGATACAGCAAACCTTCTCTGCAAGATATTTCTTACAAAGAATCAATAAGTTACAATAAACATTACATCAACTTGTTAATTTTTTACATCACAAGCTGGTTATATATATTAAAAGCCTCGGCTGAGAGGGTGAGCATTGACTCACTCTTTAGCTTTGGCTGGAGTTGTTCTATTTCGTTCTTTATCTTCTTGGCATCCTCGAACAGGTTGAGGATGAGGTAGCACTGGAGGAGCATGCTGAGGAAGCGCACTCGAGAATTGAGAGTTGAGGTCTGCAGATTGCGGAATCGCTTGACAAAGATGTTGATTGCCTGTGTAAGCTCTATTGGGATTAGCTGTCCCTGGCGTTTGAGCTCTATGGCTTTCTCCACTCTTGGTGCAAGAGAGTTCATCTTCTGATAAAAATGATGGGAGCCTTTGGCAAACTCAAGGACTTCGATCATCTGAGGTTCTATCTCAAGTGTTGGCACGGCAAGCACATCTGAGATGCGGACGAGGATGCGACCTCCGTCTTTTCCTTGCTGTGAGAGCAAGATGCCCTCAACACCTTCGAATGGTCCGCCAATGATGCGCACCTTATCTCCTTTTTCGAGCATATCGTTGGAAGGCTGGAGGAATGGAACTTCGTTTTGATACTGACCAACAGTCTGCATGAACATCTGCATCTGCTTGTCTGGAATGACAAGAAGACGTTTCTGATCCATCTTGCTCTTTGACTTTCGCCAGATTGCAGTGAGCTTTGGGCGGTATTTTTGCTCAAATTCGACCACTCGACCCTCTTCGCTACGCATGAAAATGTAACTGAACATGACTGGTTTTTCTACCACTTTATCTCCATAACGGGTATTTTCTACCTTCTGGATTGTTGGCAGATACACCTCAAGACCTGCATCACGAAACTTGTCACGGAACGAGAGTACCGTGGAAGCCGAATGAGTTTTAAGCAGGAACCAATTCATGTTACTATTTTTCTAAATATTTGGCAAATATAAAGAAACTTGTTAAAATTTCAAAATTATTTGACATAAAACTGTGAAAAACTTTAGTTTTTACATCAAAACATCACATATTTAAACTTGACATACGTCATTTTTTGAGATTACTTATACACTTCTCAAGCGAGTCAACCCAATATGGAACGGCTATACCGAACGTATCTTTGAAGGATTTTTTGTCGAGCACACTATAGGATGGGCGCGTCACAGGAGATGGGTATTCTGAACTGTAACATGGCTGGATGTCGCAATCATTATTGCCAGCTATGCGAGCAATCATTTTGGTGAAGTCATACCATGAGGTCACTCCCTCATTTGAGTAATGGTAAATGCCTGTATTTCCCTCAAATTTCTTGTTTTCTATAATATCGAAAATGGCAGCTGCAAGATCGTACGCATAGGTTGGAGTTCCACACTGATCAAATACAACCTTGAGAGCTGGTTTTGTTGCTGTTAGATTCAGCATTGTCTTGCAGAAGTTCTTGCCAAATTCAGAATACAGCCAAGCAGTACGAAGGATGATATAGCCCCCTCCGGCTCCACCCAAAGTGGAGGGACTGGAAGATGAGAAGACTTGCTGGATCTTCTGTTCGCCATGCAATTTTGTTGTTCCATAGACACCAGTTGGCGTGCCTTTCTGATCTGGATTACAAGGGGTGTTGTATGGTTCTTTGCCAAACACATAATCGGTGGAAATCTGAACGAGAAGACCATTAACTTCCTTCATCGCAATAGCAAGATTTTCTGGTGCATCAGCATTGAGTTTTTCTGCAAGAACTGCAAGTTTTTCATCATTCTCACAAGCATCAACATTTGTCCAAGCAGCACAGTTGACAATAGCAGTTACATCATTGTCTTTCACCATCTTACGTATCGCCTCAAGGTCAGTAATATCAAGGAATGTTGTTTCCAGTCCTTCCACTTGATTTACATCGGTGAAAATATAACGATTGTCAGAATCTTTTGATACGATTCGCATCTCATTGCCAAGCTGTCCATTGGCACCTGTAACAAGGATAGTCATATAACTATTTTCTAAATTAATAAAGTTTCACATAATCTACCGAGCAGTCTATAAACACAGATTGCCAGATAATAAAGTGCAAAGTTACGAATTTTTGTTAGAACATTGAGTGGAAAATGAGAAAAAAGCACACTTTCAAAGATTATTATATAAAATATGTGTGTATCTCAAAATAAATTCATACTTTTGCACAATCATATTGAATAATTAGCTAAAATGAAAAATCTAAATCTTTTTATCTTGGGAGTTGCAGGAATGATTATCGCAACTCCAAGTGCAGCGTCAGCTTCAACCTTGGCTGATGCACCATCATCATTTGTAAAAGTGAAGGAGCGCTCCATCGTGAAGGTGGAAGCTATCAACGTGGAAACACCAGTAGGAACTGTTGCTCGCCTGCCATATCAGGTGCTCGTGACTTATAGTGACGGCAAGCAGGAATGGCGCCAAACGAAATGGGGAAACTCTCTGTTGAGCATGGAGCAGCAACAATCTAATGTGGAAATGTATCCTGTTGGAAAAACGTACACGGTAAACGGTTTCATCATTGGTGACAACACAAGCGAGAACGGTTATCCTATCACAGCAAACGTAAAGGTTGTCGAAAAGGGATGGGATGTGCCTGCTGCAATGCCAAAAGCTGAGTCTCTGGCTCTCAGCAACATACAGATCACAGGCAGTAACCGTTTGACAAACAACCGTGACCTTGACATCAAGACGCTCCTTGCACTTGACGTCAATCAGCAGTTATACAACTATCGCGACACTTACGGTTTCTCTACCGAGGGTTACAAGACTTCTGACGGTTGGGATTCTCCAACAACAAAGCTGAAAGGTCATGGAACTGGCCACTACATGAGCGCTCTTGCCTTTGCATACGCCAGCAGTGTTGGCAATCCTAAGCAGATGGAAGAGTTCCGCAACCGCATCGAAACCATGGTTAATGGTCTTCGCGAATGTCAGGAACGCACTTTCGTGTGGGACAGCACTCTCAACCGCTATTGGGAAGCTCGCGACTTTGCTCCAGAAGAACAATTCAAGCAGATGAAGGGTTCATGGGCTGCTTTTGATGAATACAAGAAGGACTACAAGCATTATGGCTATGGCTACATCAATGCCATCCCTGCTGCTCATGCCGTTCTCATTGAAGACTATCGTCCATACAATAACGAAGAAGGTGTTTGGGCACCTTATTACACAATCCACAAGCAGTTAGCTGGCCTCATTGATATTGCTAATGTGATGAACAGCACTCCTGCCCCAAGCAACAACGATCAGCACCTGACAAACAAGGAGATAGCAGCAAAGGCTCTTCTCATTGCCAAAGACATGGGGCTTTGGGTTTGGAACCGCATGCACTACCGTACATACGTAAAGATGGACGGCAGCAAGGCTGAGCGTCAGGCAAAGCCAGGTAACCGCTATGAGATGTGGAACATGTATATCGCTGGTGAAGTTGGCGGTATGGCAGAAAGCCTCTCACGCCTCAGCGAAATGGTAAGCGATGCAACAGAAAAAGCACACCTGCTTGAAGCTGCAAACTGCTTCGATGCACCAGCATTCTTCAATCCTGTTGCACAGAATGTTGATGACATCCGCACACGTCATGCCAATCAGCATATTCCTATGATTACCGGTGCATTACGTTCTTATCGCGGCAATGCAAATCCTTACTATTACAACCTTGCATACAACTTCTGGAATCTCATCCAAGGACGTTATGCATACGCTACTGGCGGTGTTGGCAACGGTGAGATGTGGCGCCAGCCTTACAGCCAGATTCTTTCAATGAACACAAGCGTACAGAGTGACTGGCATCGCAACATGATGCCAAATCCAGACATAAACGAGACATGCTGTGCATATAACTTGGCAAAACTCACTAAGGATTTGAACTGCTATGATCCTGATAATGCAGCATATATGGACTACTACGAGCGAGTACTCTACAATCAGATTATCGGTTCTGTAAATCCTAAGGAATGGGGAGTATGCTACCAGTATGCTGTGGGTATGAATGCAAGCAAGCCATTCGGAAGCGAGACACCTCAGAGCACTTGCTGCGGTGGTACTGGCGTGGAGAATCATGTGAAGTACCAGGAAGCAGAGTACTTCGTCAACCCATCAGCGAAGACTCTTTACGTTGGTCTCTACCTCCCATCAATTGCTGATGTTCAGGCATTTGACGCAAAAATCACTCAGGAATGCGAATGGCCAGCAGAGAAGAGCACCATCAGCTTCGCCTCTACAACTAAGCCTTTTGCCATCAAGTTTCGTGTTCCATATTGGGCAACTGAAGGCTTTGACATCAAGGTTAACGGCAAATCTGTTGCAAAGCAGTACCAACCATCATCATACGTAGAACTCTCTGAGCGCCAGTGGACTGCAAGTGACAAGATTGAAGTCATCATGCCATTCACAAAGCACATCAACTGGGGACCAGACAAGATGGATCTTGCTGCTACTGGCAAGAACGAGACACGCACTCCATTCAATCCACAATGGGTTGGCGCACTTATGTATGGCCCACTCGTAATGGCAACTAACGATGTCACAGAATGGAAGGATGCAGACTTCGACCTTTCTTCCTCACTTGTTGAAATTCAGCCACAAGGCATCGTGGGCAAGGATGAGACAGGTGGCCCTCTCTATGCTATGAACCTTATGAGAAACGGACAGACTGTTTCATTCTCTCCAGACTATTATCAGACAAAGCATGAGACTCACTACCTCCGCTTGAATGTGCAGTCAGGCAATAAGAGCAAGGCAAAGAAAGGCATTGACATGACTAACCTTGAGCAGGCTATTCAGGTAGGCCGCGAGAGAGTGTATGCACAAAACGCATGGAACGATCTGAAAGTCAAGGTTCCTGCATTCTCACCATGGGCACCAAACGGTTACGCTCGTCTCATCGAGCTTTTGGAGAAGGCTGACGCTGTTGTTGCAAAGGACAAGAAGTCTGTAACTCAGGAAGAGATCAATGCAACAACATCAGCACTCAACGTTGCAATCAACACAATGCGCCCGGGCAACCTTGCAGAGCCAGAAGATCTTGCAGAACTTCTTCCTCTCGTAACTCAATCAAAGGAGATTGAGAACAAGAGCACAGAATTGCGCGAAGCTATCAACTATGCAGATATGGTCATCAGCTATGTAAATGACGGTTCAGGTACACAAGACCTCATCGACAAAGCATTGGCAAGATTGAAGAAGGCACTATAGAGACCATCTCTGTCCTACGGACATCTCTCCCGTAGAGGGGGAGACCATGCGGACTAACCTCTTGCAAAAAAGTTTTACACATTATTATATATAGAGGCGAGCAACTGCGGTTGTTCGCCTTTTCTGTTTTACAATATCGATTAAAATAGCTTAATTAAGACGTTTGTTGCTAAAAATGTCTTAATTAGCATAAATATTTGTTATAATTCGTTTGTTCATTATAAATAAATGATGTATTTTTGTGGCGAATTAATGGAAAGTTAAACCAAAAACACTTTCAACATGCAAGAGTATTTAGACCTTTTCAGTCAGATGGACACCTCAATGCAGGTGTTCTGGGTTTGTGCCCTCGCAGGTTCTGTCATCTTCATCATTCAGATGATCCTAACGCTTATGGGAATGGATCACAGCGATATTGATGTTGACTTTGACGGAGCAGACACCATGGACTATGGTGACAGCATCTCACTATTCAGCATTAAGAACTTTGTCAATTTCGTTGTCGGCTTCGGCTGGGCAGGCGTATGTTTGAACGATGCCATAAGCAACCGTGTTGTTCTGACAATCGTTGCAACCATTGTAGGTGTGCTTTTTGTCCTGATGTTCTTCTTCATCAAGAAACAGACTAAGAAGCTTGAGCACAACGGAGCATTCCAAATCAACGACTGCAAAGGCAAGACCGTAGATGTCTATCTCCGCATTCCCGCATCTCGCAGCGGCAAAGGAAAGGTACAGATCAGTTTCAACGGTTCAATCCAAGAGATAGAGGCTATGACTGACGGAGACGAGATAAAGTCAGGTCAGAAAGTAACTGTAATAGACATCATTGACAAAACAACATTGTTAGTAAGACCCTCTCTGCCCTAAAGGGCATCTCCCCCATGAAGGGGGAGAACCATCCGGAAGGAAAGCAATGAAAAAATATTCATAATTCGAGTCCCAATCATCCGCACGGTCTCCCCCTCCACGGGGGAGATGTCCGCAGGACAGAGAGGGTCTCTAAATAATCATAAAATATGACTTACCTAATTATTATTGCGATAGTAGTAGCCATCGTGCTCGTAATTTCTATCATCAATCGCTATCGCCGTTGTCCTTCAGACAAGATTCTTGTAGTGTATGGAACCACAGGAAACAAAGGCAGTGCCAAGTGTGTTCATGGAGGCGGTACATTCGTATGGCCTATCATCCAGGACTATTCATACCTCTCGCTTACACCAATAAGCATTGATGCGAACCTCACAAATGCCCTCTCTCGCCAGAACATTCGTGTGGACGTGCCTTGCCGATTCACAGTAGGTATCTCCACTGATCCTGAGAGCATGACAGCTGCTGCTGAGCGCCTTCTTGGCCAGACACCAGGACAGATTCAGGAACTTGCCCGTGATATCCTCTTCGGTCAGCTCCGTCTTGTCATCGCAACAATGTCTATCGAGGAACTCAACAGCGACCGCGACAAGTTCCTTGATGCCATCTCCAGCAATGTGGAAGTGGAGCTTAAGAAGATCGGTCTCCGTCTCATCAACGTAAACGTAACCGACATCAACGACGAATCTGGCTACATTGAAGCTCTTGGTCAGGAAGCAGCTGCAAAGGCTATCAACGAAGCAAAGGTTCGTGTAGCAGAGCAGGAGAAGATTGGTGAAATCGGTAAGGCTGATGCCGTTCGTGAAACTCGTATCCGTACAGCAGAAGCAAACGCTCAGGCTGTTCGAGGCGAGAACGAGGCAAAGGTTCAGATTGCTAATTCCGATGCTGATCGTCGTGAACGTGAGGCAGAAGCACAGCGCAAAGCTATTGCTGCTGAGAAGGTTGCAGCTGCAAAGGCACTTGAAGAGGCATACTCTGCAGAGCAGAAAGCTGAAGAGGCTCGTGCTAACCGCGAACGTGCAACACAGAGTGCAAACGTCCTCGTAAGTCAGGAAATCGAGAAGAAGCGTAAGATCATTGAGGCTGAGGCAGAAGCAGAAAAGATTCGTGTAAACGCTAAGGGTGAAGCCGATGCTGCATACGCAAAGATGGAAGCAGAAGCACGCGGTCTCTTTGAAATCCTCTCTCGCCAGGCACAAGGTTACGACAAGATGGTTCAAGCAGCAGGAGGCGATGCCAACAAGGCATACATGCTGTTGTTGCTTGAGAAATTGCCAGAGCTTGTCAAGACTCAGGTGGAAGCAGTCAAGGGCATCAATATCGACCATGTTACTGTTTGGGACAGCGGAAATGGCGCCGATGGCAAGGGAAGCACAGCAAACTTCCTCAGCGGCTTGATGAAGAGCGTTCCCCCACTCCACGAGTTGTTCAACCAGGCTGGTCTTGACCTTCCTGAGTACCTTGCAAAGAAGAAGGAAGAAGAGCCTGCAGATGTTGACGCTGAAGAAGTTGAAGAATAATAATTGATATGAAGAAAATAGTATATTTTGTGCTCACGACTATGGTCGTGGGCATTTCCATGCTTACAAGCACCAGTTGTAATGACGGCGAGACATACGCCGAACAGAAAGACAAAGAGAAACGCTACATTGGTAAGTTCATTGCTGACAATGAGTTTGTTGGTCCAATCAAAGTCATCAGCGAACAGCAGTTTTATGCACAGGACACAACAACAAATGTAGAGAAAAATGAGTTCGTGCTGTTCAACGATGACGGTATCTACATGCAGATCGTGCAGAAAGGCGAAGGCAAGTCTTTAATCGAGATGGCAAAGGAAATGCCTGATTCAACAGTCAGCAAGGTTCTCCTATGCCGATTCCTCGAGTACGACATTGAAAGTTCCGACACCACTTACCAGAACTTATACACCACATCCATTGTGGACAAGATGCTTTGCAAATACAGTCATTATGGACGCAGCTACAATGCATCATTCACTGAAGGTCACATGCTTAGCCATTATGGTGTAACAGTACCAGAAGGCTGGCTGAAACCACTTGATTACATTCGTATTCCTAAAGATGTAGCCAAGATTGCCAAAGTTCGTCTCATCGTGCCACACTCTTCAGGCACCACCACAGCATCTGGCTACGTCCTCCCTTATTACTACGAAATAAGCTATCAATTAGGCAAATAAAAAGACCCTCTCTGCCCTAAAGGGCATCTCCCCCATAGAGGGGGAGACCATGCGGGACATGTAAAGCCATACGGGACGAGTAAAGCCATGCGGAATATAAAGCAAAGAAAGTTATGGATAGGTTTTTCAAAACAGCAAATGCGGATCGGTATATGATATTGAAATGCAATGCCAATAAAAACAGAAACGAACCTACCATTGCAGAAGCTTTTTTATGGAAGCAATTGAAGGGGAAAAGACTTGGAGTGAAATTCTTAAGGCAAGTACCCATATTAGATTTCATTGCAGATTTCGCATGTCTTGAACAGAAAATAATTATCGAGGTTGATGGAGAATATCACATGACCGCAGATCAGCAAAAAGACGATCAAGCAAGAAGTGCTCGACTCCAAAACATGGGATTCAAAGTAATACGTTTTACAAATCAAGAGGTTCTTTACGAGACATCGAAGATAATAGGAGTAATCACACAAACAATTTCCGGAACACCCTCATTGTAAAAAATAAGCCGGATGGTCTCCCCCTCTACGGGGTAGCGAACGTTTAGAAGCGTGACTAGATGTCACGGTTTAGGAAGCGACCGAACGAAGTGCTCTTCGTGAGGACGGGCCAGCCCTTTAGGGCAGAGAGGGTCTTATTATGAGTTTAATAAAATCAATTTCAGGTATTCGCGGCACAATTGGCGGTCGCGCAGGAGAGGGGCTCAATCCTCTCGACATTGTGAAATTCACATCGGCTTATGCTACTCTCATCAGAAGAACAACAAAGGTTGAGAGCAATAAGATTGTTGTTGGTCGTGATGCACGCATCTCAGGCGAGATGGTGAAGAACGTAGTTTGCGGCACACTCATGGGCATGGGCTTCGATGTTGTGAACATCGGCTTAGCCTCAACACCAACAACAGAGATTGCCGTTGCCATGGAAGGCGCATGCGGCGGTATCATCATCACAGCCAGCCATAACCCACGCCATTGGAATGCCCTCAAGCTTCTCAACGAGAAAGGAGAGTTCCTCAATGCAGCAGAAGGCAATGAAGTTCTTCGCATTGCAGAAGCAGAAGATTTTGACTATGCTGATGTTGACGGTCTTGGCAAATACATAGAAGACAACACATACGACCAGAAGCATATTGACATGGTGCTCGGCCTTCACCTCGTTGATGTTCCTGCAATCAAGGCAGCAGGTTTCAAGGTTGCATTCGACAGCATCAACTCTGTCGGCGGCATCATTCTTCCAAAACTCTTCAAGGCTCTTGGCGTTGAAGATGTTACCCCACTCTACGGTGAGCCTTCAGGTGACTTCCAGCACAATCCAGAACCACTTGAGAAGAACCTCTCAGACATCATGTCGCTCATGGCAAAGGGAGGCAAAGATGTTGGTTTCGTTGTTGATCCAGACGTTGACCGTCTTGCATTCATCTGCGAGGACGGAAAGATGTATGGCGAGGAATATACTCTCGTTACTGTTGCAGATTACATCCTCAAGCACACACCAGGCAATACTGTAAGCAACCTTTCCTCCACACGCGCACTCCGCGACGTAACTCGCAAGTATGGAATGGAGTATAATGCAGCTGCTGTTGGTGAGGTGAATGTTGTAACAAAGATGAAGGAGACAAACACTGTCATTGGCGGTGAAGGAAATGGTGGAGTTATCTATCCAGAAGCACACTACGGTCGTGATGCCCTTGTTGGCATTGCTCTCTTCCTCAGCCATCTTGCTCATGAACGTCAAGCAACTCCAGGACTCACCGTAAGCCAGCTTCGCGCAACATATCCAGAATACTGCATTGCTAAGAACCGCATTGATCTTGATGCAAGCACAGATGTTGATGCCATTCTTGCAAAGGTCAAGACCATGTATTCTGCTGGCGGCAGCGAATATGTTGATGGCACAGAAGTGAACGACATTGATGGCGTGAAGATTGACTTCCCAGACAAGTGGGTTCACCTCCGCAAATCCAACACAGAGCCTATCATCCGTGTCTATTCAGAGGCAAACACTATGGAAGCTGCAGATGAGATAGGCAAGAAAATCATGGATGTTGTTTATTCCATGAAATAAGAAACAATTGCGTCTAACAACAGGTTATAATCAACCTTACACTTCAAAAGTGGTGTGAGTCACATCACTATATGCGGTGGACTCATAGCACTATAGACGGTGTGAGTCACACCGCTTTTGTATAACAAGGCAAACAATGTGAGGGACACAACGCATACACTCGCAGAGATTACCTAAGAAATACGAAAACTTAGTTGTACAATTCAATTGGCTATCATCATGCAGGCACTTGCAACACAAACCTTGATCCACCTGTATAGTTTGTGTCAAGCAGCACTTCTCCGTTCAGCGATTCCATGATGACTCGGCACAAAGACAAGCCAAGACCTGTGCCTGGAATAAATTCATCAGCTTTATAGAATCGCTCAAATATCTTTTCCGACAATTCTGCAGGAATGCCCTTTCCTGTGTCTTCCACAAAGAATGTTATGAAGCCAGGACGCTCAGTCTTGTTTGCGCCAACAGTTACCGATCCGTTCTCTGTGAATTTGAATGCGTTAGTAACAACATAGACAATAGCGTTGATCAGTTTCTCAGCATCCGTTACTAAAGTGTAATTGCTTTCCAAATCCACATTCAAGCGAATCCTTGTAGAATCAGGAACAGGCACGCTGCATATAACCTTTTCGATAATATGGCGGCTGTTTGTCTCTGTCATGTTCACTTCCACCGAGTGACTATCGTAATTAGACAGTTTGATAATGTTATCCACCATGCTTGTAAGATTCATGGTGTTCTCGCTAATCACATTACCCATCTCTGTCTTAGAGTCATCATCCAGCTCTACCGTTGTGCTTGTAAGCAACTGTGCAAAACCAAAGATTGCGTTGAGAGGAGTGCGAATCTCGTGAGTCATGTTCTGTATGAAATGCAGACGCATAGCATTAGCATTCTCTGCCTCTTCAAGCGCTTTCTTTATAGCAGATTGAGCAGCAACAAGCTCCTTGTTCTTTTGAACAGTTGCCAGCTGTGCCAATTTAAGTTTCTCTGTCTGAATGCGGCGTCTTCTATTCCACACAATCATGCCTAAAATGATGACTGACAACAGTACACCCACAATCACAGCTGTAACCAATTGAAGATGACGACGTTCCTGCTCTGCTTTGTATTCAGCATCAGCCTTGCCTAATCGCACATCCAGTTCGGCAAGCTCGCTGTCCAGCAATTCAGACTCAATGGAATCGTTCACAAACGCCAATCGTTTTGAATAGTGGAAAGCATCCGTCATATTACCTTCATATTGAGCAAGAAGGACAAGAAAACCGAGCTGACGAGTCTCTGAGTCATGCTCCATTATCTTCTTTCTTGCTGCTTCAAAACTGCCTTGCGAAATCAGTTTCATAGCATCAAGAGAAATCTGCATGTCCACAGGAATACTCTTGTACTGTTCCTCATCATTAAGCTCAGATTCAGCTAATTCCTTGCGGAAGCCATCTATGTCCATAGATTGGAACAACTCGTTCAGATAAGTCCATTCGCCATAGAGACGGTAAATGTCAAAGTTTGCCCACTTCTTCGCCATCGCAGCATATTTCAATGCTTTATCATACTTCATGTTACCACCATAACACTCTGCCATTTCACGATAAAGCGTAAAATATGGTATGCTATCGTTTGAATCTATGTAATTCAATGCGTTATTAAAATATCTCAAAGCTGAATTGAAACTGCTTCGATATTTGAAAATCTGTCCCAGAAGAAGATTACTCTCGTACAAGCCAAGATTGCTATGTGCTTTCTCTGCCATCTTCAGCATGTCGTGAGCCATGAACATGCAATGAGAATAGTCGCCTGAGCCCATCTCATACTGAATCTTGGTATTTGTGGCATCAAAGTATTCTTCATAGTAATTCATCTCTTCCGCAATAGCAATATACTCATCAATGGTAGCATTGAAAAGACTGTCATTGCCTGAATTAGCTACGGCATAATACTTTATCTGCAAAGCATAAAGCTTGCCGCTCACGGAACCGCGTGCCACACTCTCGCGATAGAGAGAATCAGCAATAGGGATGTTAGCCTGATCGAATGTGTGATTATGAACCAGATCCATACGTATCTCGTATGCACGGTTCTCAAAGTCAAGCAACGATTTGTCCTTGTCGGCAAAAACCGACAAGGACACAATATTTAATAATAATATGCAAATTATTTTTCCCATCCTAAAGCTGATGCGCCGAGAACAGCAGCATTCTTATCCATAAGAGGAGAAACGAGGAACTTAGCCTTGTTCTTGAAGATCTTAAGAACAGAATTGTTGTATGACTCTTCGATTGGCTTCATGATGAGATCGCCAGCCTTGCAAAGACCGCCGAAGAAGATGAATGCCTCTGGAGAAGAGAAGGCTGCAAAGTCAGCACAAGCATCGCCAAGCATTTTGCCTGTGAACTTGAAAATCTCGTTTGCCACTTCATCACCCTTGCCTGCTGCAATGCTGACATCAAGAGACTCGATTTCTTCTGCTGGCTTATCGCGAAGAAGAGATGGACGATCTGTTGTAGCAAGAATCTCGCGTGCAGTACGAGCAACACCTGTAGCAGAACAGTATGCCTCAAGACATCCTGTACGACCGCAACCGCATGGGCGACCTTTTTCTGAGCGGTCCATGATAACGTGACCGAGCTCGCCTGCAAAGCCATCGTGACCGTAAAGAAGTTTGCCGTTGCAAACGACACCTGCTCCTACTCCTGTACCAAGTGTGATTACAATAAAGTCCTTCATGCCCTTTGCAGCGCCATACATCATTTCGCCAAGAGCAGCGGCATTAGCATCGTTAGTCAGCTTTACGCGAACACCGAGCTGGCTTGAGAACATTTCTGCCAATGGAACAACGCCGTCATGAGCCCATACGAGGTTTGGAGCGAACTCAATTGTTCCTGTATAATAGTTGGCATTTGGTGCGCCAATACCCATACCTTCAATCTTCTCGACACCGCCTACTTTCTCAATGAGAGGCTTAACGCATTCAACGCCAGCATTTACAAATTCTTCAGCAGTTTTATACTTGCCAGTCTTGATTGATGCCTCACAAATCATATTTCCTTCAGCATCAACGATACCAAATACAGTGTTTGTTCCGCCAAGGTCAACACCGATAACATAAGGTTTAAGTGATTCCATTTATTAGGATGATTAGTTGTTTGATTGTTTATTTATTTTAGTAGTTTTGGGCAAAATTACAAAAAGTTTCGTTAGGAACAGGGTTTTTACAAATAAAATAACTATTTTTGCAAAAAATAAATAGAAAACAATGAAAAAAATCCTCACTTTCCTACTTTGTGTCATGGGAGTTCTCTCTGCAAACGCCCAGCAAGCACCTATCAACATTGACCTTTGGCAAAACGGTCTTCCAAACAGTAATGGTATCGACAAGACTCAGCCTTACGACGATTCCAAGCAGAATTTCAAACCAAGCATCCGTGTGTTCCTTCCTGAAGCTTCCAAGGCAACAGGCAGAGCCGTTGTCTGCTGTCCTGGCGGCGGCTACAGTCATCTTGCCACAGATCATGAAGGCTACGACTGGGCTCCATTCTTCAACGAAAGAGGCATTGCCCTCATCGTATTGAAGTACCGCATGCCTCATGCCAATACCGATGTGCCAATCAGCGATGCCAAAGAGGCACTCCGCATTGTGAGAGAGAATGCTCAGAAATGGAACATTGATCCTAAGAAGGTCGGCATCATGGGCTCCTCAGCAGGAGGACACCTTGCCAGCACAGTCGCCACTCACAGCACTCCTGAGACTGCGCCAAACTTCCAGATACTCTTCTACCCTGTTGTTACATTCGACTATAAATATACACACAAGGGCAGCCGTCATGGACTTATTGGCGAGAATGCCTCTCAAGAAATGGTTGACCTCTACAGCAATGAGTTGCAGGTGACAAGTCTGACACCTCCAGCAATCATGCTTTTGTCTGATGATGATACTGTTGTCCCTTCTCAAAACAGCGTCAACTACTACCTCGCTCTCAAGAAGTGCGGCGTGAAGGCTACAATGTGCATCTATCCTTCTGGCGGTCACGGATGGGGCAACAGAACAAATTTCAAGTATCACAATGAGATGATGAGCGATCTTTCTGCATGGCTCAAAAGCTTTTGATAACAGCCACCTACCCCCCAAGGGGGAACTCTTAGAATGACTCGTGAATAATTGTTATATAACGGAATAATGGATAGCATTTTTTACAAACCACGCAAGCGACTGATGATTATCTATACCGGTGGTACCATCGGTATGATTCGCAACCCAGAGACTGGCTCGCTCGAGACATTCAACTTCGACCATCTCTGCAAGCATGTGCCAGAGATCAATGAATTTGGATTTGCTATTCACAACTATCAGTTCGACCCTCCTATCGACTCAAGCGACATGTGTCCTGAGCTTTGGGCAAAGCTGGTGAAGATCATCGACTACAACTACGACTCCTTCGACGGCTTCGTGATTCTTCATGGCACGGACACCATGGCATACACCGCTTCGGCTCTCAGCTTCATGCTCGAGAACCTTGGCAAGCCTGTCATTCTCACAGGAAGCCAGTTGCCTATTGGCGTATTGCGCACCGACGGCAAGGAAAACCTGCTGACAGCCATCGAACTTGCTGCTGCTCAAGACAATGACGGTCACCCAATGGTGCCAGAGGTGTGCGTATTCTTCGGTCAGCACCTCTTCCGTGGCAACCGATGCACAAAGAGCAACTCTGAGCATTTCAATGCGTTCAGCAGCTACAACTACCCTGCCCTTGCCAAGACGGGCATCAACATAAACTACAACCCAGGCAGCATACGTCAGGTAACAGCCACAAAGCCTTTCACGCCACATTTCGAGGCAGATTCAAGCGTGGTTGCACTCACTCTCTTCCCTGGCATCAAGAAGGAACTGATTGAGAACATCATGCAGATGGACGGCATAAAAGGCATCATCCTGCGCACGTTCGGCAGCGGCAACGCACCAACAAACAAATGGATTGCGGAAACGATAAGCAAGGCAACGAAGTCGGGCAAGGTGGTGATCAACATCACCCAATGTCAGAGTGGCGGAGTGACAATGGGACTCTACGAGACCAGTCGTCAGCTGCTTGATGCTGGCGTGGTTAGCGGCCACGATATGACCATCGAAGCTGCCATCACTAAACTTATGATTCTATTCGGCAGAGGATTCAGAGCAAGCGAAGTAAGGCTCTTGATGAGCAAGGACATTGCCGGAGAACTCACAGAATAAACTATGATTTTACAAAACATACCAACATTAGAGCTACAGCCTATAGACTTCCAGGACTGGATGCAGAGCGTGGGCGTCTTTGAGGAATTCTTCAAAGGATGTATCATTGGCATTCTCGCATCTGCTCCAATGGGACCTGTTGGCATCCTGACTATTCAACGCACACTGAACAAAGGACGATGGGAAGGTTTCGCCACTGGTGTGGGTGCAGCTATCAGCGACATTATCTATGCTGTCATAACGGGTTACTTCATGTTCCTTGTTGTTGACATCATCGAGGATCCTATCATCGCATTGTGGATCAAGGCAATAAGTAGTTTGCTATTCTTCATATTCGGTGTCTATACATTCCGCAGCAAACCAAAGCAAAATGTTGCTGACGAGGAATCACCTGTAGAGACAAAGCATGAGCTTACAGGATTTGTCATCTCAGGATTCGTATTCACCGTAGCAAACCCGCTGATTATCTTCCTCTTCGTAGCCCTGTTCGGACAGTTCACATTCATCCTCGCCGGTAACTTCCTTACACAGATTATCGGTTATGTAGGTATTGTTATCGGAGCCTTATTCTGGTGGTTTGTTCTCACATGGCTTATTGATAAAGTGCGCAACAAGTTCAGCAACAAAGTGGTATGGTGGATTAACCGCTGCATAGGCATTGCCGTTATGGTGGTCAGCGCCTTGATGATTGTTTATGCCCTGACTGGACACACTTTCCACTACATTCCATTCATAAACGAGCCTCTTAATTAAGAGATATGTATATAGCAGAACAACTGAAGAAACAAAGCATCTCCGAATACCTTCTCTACATGTGGCAGGTTGAGGACATCATCCGTGCATTCGGATTGGATGCTGACAAGATAGAAACAGACTATATTCCTAAGTTCCAACTTGATGCAGAAAGAACGCAGGAGCTGAAAGGATGGTACGAAAGCCTCATACAGATGATGAGAGAAGAGAATGTGACAGAGCATGGTCACTTGCAGATAAACAAAAACATTCTCATCCTTCTCACCGACCTTCATGCTCAATTGCTCAAATCGAGCAAGCATCCTTTCTATTCTGCCGCCTACTACAAAGCCTTGCCATTCATTGTGGAATTGCGCGCAAAAGGTGATGCCCAGACAGAGAAAGGAGAACTTGAGAATTGCTTTGATGCACTCTATGGAACTATGCTTCTCAGAATGCAGAAGAAGGAGATTTCTCCAGAAACTGCCAATGCAATAACACACATTGCACATTTCATTGGCATGCTTAGCGACTACTATAAGAAGGACAAAGAGGGGGATTTGGAAATATAAAGCATGTTTAAGATTGACTTTCGGGAAAAATATCGTAACTTTGCACGCTCAAAACAGTAATACATCTACTTACAATGAACGAAATAGACAGAAGAAGAACATTTGCCATTATCTCGCACCCTGATGCCGGTAAGACAACCCTCACAGAGAAACTGCTGCTTTTCGGTGGTCAGATTCAAGTGGCAGGTGCAGTGAAAAGCAACAAGATAAAGAAAACAGCAACCAGCGACTGGATGGAGATTGAGAAACAGCGTGGTATCTCTGTCAGCACATCTGTGATGGAGTTTGATTATCTCCCAAGCTCAAAGGAAGCAGAGGGAGGATTGCCATACAAGGTGAACATCCTCGACACTCCAGGTCACCAAGACTTTGCTGAAGACACATTCCGCACGCTTACTGCTGTCGATTCTGCCATCATCGTTATCGATGGTGCCAAGGGTGTTGAGACTCAGACAAGAAAGCTGATGACAGTCTGCCGCATGAGAAAGACACCTGTCATCGTGTTTATCAATAAGATGGACCGTGAGGGACGCGATCCTTTCGACCTTCTTGATGAGGTAGAAAGCGAACTTCAGATCAAGGTTCGCCCTCTTTCTTGGCCAATCAACCAAGGTGCAAAGTTCAAGGGTGTATATAATATATATGAGCAGAATCTTAACCTTTTCACACCAAACAAGCAGGTTGTGACAGAGAAGGTAAATGTTGACATCAATTCTTCTGAGCTTGACGAGCAGGTTGGCGAGCAGGATGCAGAAAAACTGCGTGAAGACTTGGAAATGATTGATGGTGTGTATGATGACTTCAGCAGAGAAAGCTATCTTGAAGCAGAGATCGCTCCTGTATTCTTCGGTTCTGCCCTCAACAACTTCGGTGTTCAGGAACTCTTGGATTGCTTTGTTGAGATTGCTCCAAACCCACGTCCAACAACAGCAGAAGAACGCCTTGTTCAGCCTGAAGAGCCTAAGTTTACTGGTTTCATTTTCAAGATTACAGCAAACATTGACCCTAACCACCGTTCTTGTACTGCATTCTGCAAGGTTTGTTCAGGAAAGTTCGTCAGAAACGCTCCATATCTCCATGTCCGCAATGGCAAGACTGTTCGTTTCTCTTCACCAACACAGTTCATGGCGCAGAGAAAGTCAACCATTGACGAAGCATATCCAGGTGACATCGTTGGTCTCCCAGATAATGGAATCTTCAAGATCGGCGACACCCTCACCGAAGGCGAACAGCTTCATTTCAAGGGACTTCCATCATTCTCTCCTGAGATGTTCAAATACATCGAGAATGCAGATCCGATGAAGACAAAGCAGTTGGAGAAAGGCATCAATCAGCTCATGGACGAAGGTGTGGCACAGTTGTTCATCAATCAGTTCAACGGCAGAAAGATCATCGGTACTGTAGGACAATTGCAGTTTGAAGTTATCCAGTATCGTCTTGAGAACGAATACAATGCTAAATGTCGCTGGGAACCAGTATCTCTCTACAAGGCATGCTGGATTGAGAGTGATGACGAGGCTGAGCTTGAAGCTTTCAAGAAGCGCAAGTACCAGTACATGGCAAAAGACAGAGACGGTCGTGACGTATTCCTTGCTGATTCTAACTATGTCCTTCAGATGGCTCAGCACGACTTCGAGAAGATTAAGTTCCATTTCACATCTGAATTCTAAACAGAAGCTCTTATGTTGCAAGATGAAATAAAGAAAGCTATTGAGGTGCTGAAAGCAGGAGGAGTCATCCTCTACCCTACTGACACCGTATGGGGTATTGGCTGTGATGCTACTAATCCAGAGGCTGTAAAGAAAGTATATGAAATCAAGAGACGCGAGGATAGCAAAGCCCTTATATGCTTGGTTGATAGCGACGTCAGACTTCAACGATATGTTCGCAATGTGGCAGATGTCACATGGGATTTGATTGAATATGCCGACAAACCACTAACAATAATCTACGACAATGCAGCCAATCTTGCGCCAAACCTTTTGGCAGAAGACGGAAGCGTAGGCATACGCATCACAAAGGAAGAATTTTCCAAGGAACTGTGCTACCGTTTCCAAAAAGCCATTGTCAGCACGAGCGCAAACATCAGTGGCGAGCCGACTGCTGAGACTTTCGATGAGATTAGCGATGAAATCAAGAATGCTGTGGATTATGTAGTGAAATACAATCGCCAATGCCGCGAGAAGCATAAGCCATCAAGCATAATAAAGATGAAGCCAAACGGCGAATTTGAGATTATCAGGAAATGAATTTCATAGGCATACGCAGAAAAGAAATCGGCGTCCTTAATAATACCACAGAATGGATTAAGGGTGGACATTCTGAACATCAAATTGTATTGATGATCAGTCTGATGGTTGGCGTATGCACTGGACTCACAGCCTTTGTGCTGAAGAGCATCATCGGCGAAATTGAGCATCTTCTCACATCAAATTTCGATGCGGAAAAGACCAACCTCCTCTATCTCCTCTTCCCTGCTGTCGGCATTCTGCTGTCTATGCTCTTCGTAAAATACATCGTAAGGGGTGACATCAGTCATGGTGTGACTAAAATTCTCTATGCAATGTCACGAGGACGCAGCCGCATCAAGTCGCACAACAGATGGTCGAGCATCATTGCCAGTGCCATCACTATCGGTTTCGGTGGTTCTGTCGGAGCTGAGGCACCTATCGTTCTTACGGGTGCAGCATGGGGATCAGATTTTGGCAAGCGTTTCCATCTGCCACCAAAGACACTTATGCTCCTTGTTGGCTGTGGTGCTGCAGGAGCCGTATCAGGAGTGTTCAAAGCACCAATTGCTGGCCTTGTGTTCGTGCTTGAAGTACTCATGCTCGATCTGAGTTTCTCTTCCCTGCTCCCATTGCTCATCACAAGCATCACAAGTGTTTGTGTTTCATACGCTTTCTACGGCACAGCACCACAATTTGATTTCAGTCTTAGCAAAGCATTCACCATCGACATCATTCCTGGATGCATACTTTTAGGAGTGGTTTGCGGACTCGTTTCCCTATACTTCACCAGAGCCATGAACTGGTTTGAAGGAATATTTGGAAAGATAAAGAAGAAAAGATACAAATTCATACTTGGAGCGGTCGTCTTAGGTATTCTCATATACTTCTTCCCTGTGATGTACGGTGAAGGTTACATCGTTATCAATCAGCTGATAAACAATGTGCCTGCAAAGGACATCATGCACAATGCTCTCTTCTATGGCAATGACAGCAATCTGCTCATTTACTTGGGATTAGTACTTATCTTCAAGGTTTTTGCAACAACAGCAACTAATGGTGGTGGCGGTTGCGGTGGAACATTCGCACCAAGCCTTTTCCTCGGATGTATTGCCGGTTTCATCTTCGCACATCTTTGGGATGATATCTTCGGACTCAGCATGGGAACATCATTCTATGTATCGCCTAAAAACTGCGGTCTTTACGGAATGGCAGGACTTATGTCTGGTGTTATGCACGCTCCACTCACAGGTATCTTCCTCATTGCTGAGCTTACAGGAGGCTACGACTTGTTCGTTCCTCTGATGATTGTTTCTGTGATTTCCTATCTCACAATTCACACCTTTGAGCCTCACAGCATCTATGCCATGCGTTTGGCGCGCCGAGGACAACTCATCACCCACGACAAGGACAACGCTATCCTCACATTGCTCAATCTTGAATCACTCATAGAGACTGATTTCAAGACAGTTACCGCAGACATGCAGTTCAGCAAATTTGTGGTAAAGATATCAAAGTCACACAGAAATATTTTCCCTGTAGTAGATAAAAGCGGAAGACTTCAAGGTGTCGTCTCGCTCGATTCCGTTCGTCTCTACATTTTCCGCCCAGAGCTATATAAGCAATACACAGTAGGCATGTTCATGAAAGAGCCGCCAGCAACACTCGACATAAATGATTCTCTGAAAGTCGTTGCACAGAAATTCGAGGACACAGGAGCATGGAACCTGCCAGTCGTAGATGCCGACAACAACTATCTGGGCTTCATCTCTCGTTCTGGCCTCTTCAACTCCTACCGCGAAACCCTTATCAAATTCTCACAAGAATAAATATGACAAAAGAAGATCTTAGAATAGTATATATGGGCACTCCTGATTTTGCTGTGGAGAGCCTGAAAGCTTTGGTTGAAGGAGGCTATAACGTCGTTGCTGTCGTTACTATGCCAGATAAGCCGATGGGACGTCACGGAAGCGTGCTGCAGCCAAGTCCTGTAAAACAGTATGCCGTGGAACACAACCTTAAGGTTCTTCAGCCAGAGAAGCTGAAAGATTCTGCCTTTGTAGAAGAACTGCGCTCACTTCGTGCTGATTTGCAAATCGTTGTAGCTTTCAGAATGCTTCCTGAAATCGTTTGGAGCATGCCTCCGCTTGGCACATTCAATGCCCATGCAAGTCTCCTTCCTAAGTATCGTGGAGCAGCACCTATCAACTGGGCTGTCATCAATGGTGACACAGAAACAGGCATGACAACTTTCATGCTTAAACATGAGATAGATACTGGCGACATCATTGACCAGGTGAAGATTCCAATTGCTGATACTGATAATGTGGAGATTGTTCATGACAAGCTTATGGAACTTAGCGGAAAGCTTGTTCTGAAGACTGTTGACAGTATCATCGCTGGCACTTTCACCACTACACCCCAAGAAGAGGGCGAAGTTACTGCCGCACCTAAGATATTCCGCGAAACATGCCGCATAGATTGGAACCAGCCAACAAAGCGCATCTACGACTTCATCCGCGGTCTTAGTCCTTACCCTGCAGCGTGGACAACACTCAACGGCAAGTCTGTCAAGATCTATGAAGCAGAGAAGGTTGAGAACCAAGAGTTTGGAGAGGCAGGAACGATAAAAACGGATGGCAAAACATTCATCAAGGTAATCACCGCTGACGGTATGCTGAATATTAAGGTTCTACAGCTTGAAGGTAAAAAAAGAATGCCTGTTACTGACTTGCTGAGAGGAACAAAAATAGAAGAAAATGCGATTTTTGTGTAAAAAACTTGCATAATTAAGATTTATTCACTTACTTTGCAGTCGAAAACTTAAAAACTTATTCTTTAACCACGACCTTTATGGTCATTTAATCACATTATTGCCTATCGAGAAAACATTACGCTAAACTAAACATTCAAGCATAATGAAGGAATTGAATGAACTTACCGACGAAGAATTGGTAGGTCTATACATTGATGGCAATAATACCGCTTTTGACATACTGTTAAAGCGATATGAGGAAAAAGTTTTCAACTATCTCCTTTGCTCAGTAAAAAGTCAAGAACTTGCGGAAGATCTCTTTCAAGACATCTTCCTTAAGATTGTTGTGCGTATTAAAAATGGAAAATATGTTGAGAATGGAAAGTTCTCATCATGGCTCATGCGCATTGTTCACAATCATGTCATAGACTTCCATCGTACGGATTCATCCGACAAACTCTTGTCAAACGATGAATACGAAACAGATCTTTTCAACACAACATCTGTGACGATAAACGAAAGTCGTGAACAGGAGATTATAGATCAGCAAACACTCTGTGAAGTGAAAGATCTCATTTCTCTTCTTCCAGACAACCAGCGTGAGGTGCTCCTTCTGCGCTACTTTGACGAGCTCTCCTTCAAGGAGATTGCAGTCAAGACAAATTGCAGCATCAACACCGCTCTGGGCAGAATGCGATATGCCCTTATCAACCTCCGTCATCTTGCCTTTGAATATGGGATAAGCATGGCAGGATAAACAAATAAATACAAGACATGACAGATAAAGCGAACTTTTTGAGAAGGTTCGCTTTTTTCATTGAAGATTGGTTGGAGGAGTGCTTGAAAATTTGTATCTTTGCAAATTCTTCAAAAAATGGCAATGATAAATCTAAACACATATAGAGAATTGAGCGAGGATGCTCAAAGGTTGCTGGCATACATGCTGCAGATTGGCATCGGTTCTGGCAAGAGAATCAGCGAGCACTTTTATCTTATACAGCGCTATTGTTTCCCTACCTTCAACGGCGAAAGGGCTTTGTTGGAATTGACAAACAGAAGCATCATGGAAGAGGCAGGAAAGGATTGGATGACAAACACAATGGTCTATAACATCCTGCCTGCACATATTCTGCCTGCTTTTTATTATGTTTTCAAAAATCGAGAGGATTTACTACAAACTTACAAGAAGTTAGATCAGAAAATAAGCGAGTCTTTTGAAAATGTAAGAATGGCAATAAGGCAACTGGCAGATAGCGATGGCGCAACATGCAGCGCAGCGGCTATGATTAGCACAAAGGATGTTGAGATGCTCTATTCTGTGGTGTTGGAAAGCGAGTTCAAAGAAATGATTCTCAATCTTTCCAGCGAGGTGTTTGTGCTGTTGATGGAGAGCTTGCCTTCGCACATGATTATGCATGACATTCTGTGTGACACTAAGACGCTTTACAAAATCATTGCTGAATATAATGCCATCACAGAAGCCACAAGATGCAGATTGATTTCGGAAGTGGAGCTGTATGATTACATAGCCACAGGAACAATGCCTGCAGAGGGATTGTATGAAGGAATACCTTCGGCATACATTATCGGAGGAATCAGGCATCTCGAATCTGGCAACTATTTGCAATCTCTCAAATGGTTTGAGCAGGCATTGAAAATCCAGAACAAGATTGGCACTCACAAATACTATTTCGACAATCCTCTTTACACATATTTTTTAATGCTCAGCTACATCCATGTAGCAGACTCCGAAGAATCTGAAGAAGCTAAAGCGCTATGCCAGAAGCGATTGCTGGCATTCTCAACTACTATCGATGTCCAAATGAGCGAAACTTTGCAAGCGCCAAGAATCATTGTTGAGGATTATCGAGATGCTAACAAGAAACTGCATAGAGATCTTGTTGCAAAGATGTATAACACATCTGTTTCAGGGGTGCAGCCACCTATCAGCAAGTTCTTTGCATTCCTCATTGCAAACTTCCTTGGTTTCTCAACAGCAGGAATGAATGCAGAGGAATGTGTGCCTCAACTTGCCATTCTTCGCCATGAGTTGAGCAAATACCTGAATCTGAGCGAGGAAGACAGCAAGCATCTTTGTCGCATTTATGGGCAGAAACCTGCATTAACAAGCATTTACCATAAGGCAGAATGGGAATTCCTTTTAGAGGAGATGACAAATGAGATAGAGGGCGGCACTGTTGCGAACGACAAGCCAACCGTAAGACTCATGTACACTCGTCCCTTCATGGAAAGCGACACCATCATAGTGCGTGAGCAGACAAAACTCAAAAACGGCAACTGGGGCAACGGCAAGATTGTGAATGATGTGAAGTACCGAAGTGGCATGATGGATTGCATGAACAATGCCGATCGCCGAATACTCTCACGAATGATGCATAGTCCTCACTTCAACCTGAGACTCTGCGATGTGATTGAGGAAATGGTAGATGATGACCGTTTGTATTATGGCAACACAGCTCCATTCGAACCTGTGAAAGTGGATGTTGACAAGCCGTATCTAATCGTGGAGAAAGAAGGTGATGCTTTTATTGTCAAGTCAAACATTCCTCTTGGCAAGATTCTTGACGATCTGATTATCGTTGATGAATCTCCTACACATTATACTATAATAAGACTGCCAAAGGAGATTCAAAGCCAGTACCAGCGACTGCTGCAGATTGGCAGTTTCCCTCTCGAAGCAGAAGACAGCCTTCGTGCTTTCCTTCCTAAACTGGGGGGAAAGGTGGAAATCCATTCTTCACTTATCGAAGGCGGCAGCACCTTGCCGATCGTTGACGGAAACTCTAAAGTGGGATTCAAATTCATTCCTAAGCAAGGCAGTCATTACGATGTGGAGTGTTTCGTAAGACCTTTGGAAGGAGGCAGGCACACATATAAGCTATGCAGCGGCAACAATGTCATCATTGATGAGAACGAGAATGGCAGAGTGAGGGTGAAGAGAAGCTTTGCCCTAGAAGAATCTAACCTTGACATTGTCAGAGCATTCTGGGAAGAACAAGGGTATGATTTTGATGAACAAAACACTTATCCTCCTGAGTTTATGCTTGATCTTGTCAGATTCATCCAGCAAAACTCAGACACATTCTTTGCTGAATGGCCAGAAGGACGAAGCATGAAGGTTCGTTCTCTTCGCAGAGGACTTGCCACATGGAACGGAGTGCTGAAAGAAAGAGGACAATGGTTTGACATTGAGGGAGAAATAAGCATTGACGAGAACACTACTCTGAACATAAGTGAATTGCTTGACCTAATAGGAAAGAGCCATGGTAAATACATTCAGCTGAATGATGGTGAGTTCCTTGCTCTTAGTGAGAGTCTTGAAAAGCAGTTGAGGGCTCTTGATGTAGTCATCAATCGTGACAAGGGAAAGATTTGCATTTCTCCATTCAGCGCAGCGTTGATGACTGATGACGTGCTGAGCGGAGATATCAATTTCAAGCTTGACGAAAAGCTTACGAAAATGAGAAAGCGAATTCTCGACAGCAGCAATTATTGTCCTGAGATTCCTAAGGAACTCAATGCCACATTGCGTCCATACCAAGAAGATGGTTTCCAATGGATTGCACGTCTGAACAGTTGGGGGGCTGGAGCATTGCTTGCTGACGACATGGGTCTTGGAAAGACAATTCAAACCATAGCATTTCTTCTCTTGAAGAAAGATGAAGGACCATCGCTTGTTGTTGCGCCTGCATCTGTTGCTCCTAACTGGAAAACAGAATTGGAGAAATTTGCACCTTGCCTGAACGTTGAAATCCTGAATTTTGCTCCAGACCGTCAACGACTTATCAAGGAAGCAAAAGCGGGCGATGTCATTGTTGCAACATACGGAATGCTGCTGAGCATTCAGGATGAGATTTGCAAGAAACATTGGAACATTGCTTGCCTAGATGAAGCTCATATAATAAAGAATAGAGGAGCGAAGACAAGTGCTGCAGCCATGAAGATAAAGGCAGACAACAGAGTGATGCTTACAGGTACTCCTGTGCAGAATCACCTTGGAGAATTGTGGAGTCTTTTCCAATTCGTAAACCCAGGATTGCTTGGTACTTATGAGAATTTCTCCCACAAATATATTGTTCCTATTGAAGGCTATCAGAACAAGGAACGACAGGAGCAGCTCGATAGCATTGTTCATCCTTTCATGCTTAGACGCACCAAGAAGTCTGTGCTGAAAGAACTTCCAGAAAAAACAGAAATATACCATACGGTGGAGATGAGCGATGAGGAGTTGGCAATATACGAAGGCATACGTGCAAAGGCTGAGCGCATATTGAGAGAAAGAGACGAGAATATCGACATGAACGTCCTTGCAGAAATCATGCGTCTGCGCCAAGCTGCATGCAGCGTTGAACTCATAGAGCCTAAATGGAAAGGTGACTGTTCGAAGATAACGGCTCTTGTCGAACTATTGCAAGGAGTGATAGAGGGCGGCAACAGAGCCTTGGTGTTCAGCCAATTCGTAAGTTTCTTCGACATCGTGAGAAGAGAGCTTGACAGCAGAGGTATGGAGTATTTCTACATTGACGGTTCCATACCTGTGAAGAAAAGAACAGAGATGGTGGATGCATTCCAGAATGGTGAGAAAGCAATCTTCCTCATCAGCTTGAAGGCTGGAGGATTGGGATTGAATCTTACTGGAGCCAACTATGTGTTCCATCTCGATCCTTGGTGGAATCCTGCCATTGAACAGCAAGCAACAGACCGTGCTTACCGTATTGGTCAGCAGCAAGCCGTAACCGTTTACCACCTTGTGAGTCATCACACTATTGAAGAGAAAATCATACGTCTTCACCAGACAAAACGTGACCTTGCAGATAACATTCTTGCAGGAACTGATATGAGTTACAAGATTACAGGCAAAGATTTGCTCGAAATGGTTGCAAAGTAAATAAATAATATGTAAATTTGCCACGAAATTATATACAAGCTTATACGTTATCATATTTATGAAAAAGTTTTTACTCATTCTAGCCACATTGGCAGCATCATGCGGCATGTATGCTGATGAATGGACTCGTCCTATTTACTCTGGAAATTTCCAGCCTCTTACAGTTGGTGACACAGTTCACATTTACAACACAGAATCCCAGAGGTTTCTTGGAGAAGGCAATGACTGGGGCACTCATGCCACAATTGCCGAAGGAGCAGGTTTGCTCTGCACAGTTCAGCAATATGTGGCAGATGAAGCTTTGGAATGGGATGGCAAGAGCTATGTTATCCGAATAAGATCTTTAGAGAAGGACGGATGGCACGATTTGTTCATTACAGATGGAGGCAATGTGTATGTTGACCGCAGCAACCAGGAAGATTACATCTGGTCATTCAACGATTTAGGCGATAACACTTATCAGATTTTCGGATCAGATGCTAATCCTACATGGAAGTCTTCTGGTGACTTTGCTGGCTACCTGCTCGGACACTTCACAGGCTATATCAACACTCGTGACAACATAGAAACTGGCACTGGTGTAATTTACGATCTTGCTGGCGAAGACAGTTCATACGGTCCAGGAGAGTTCCTCACAAAATGGAGTTTTGTCAGTGAGAAGGACTTTTCCGAATACATTCCAAAAGTTGCAACATGGCAAATAGCTATGGATTTAAAAAGAAGCATAGAGAAAGCGGAAGCAGAAGGTATTACCGGCTTGGAACATCCTAAGGCAGTATTTGCAAACACATCAAGTTCTATAGACGATCTGTTTGCTGCTATTGATGAGATTGAAAAATTAACTCTTGCATATTACGAACAGACTGTAACTCCAAGCAATCCAAAGGTTGTCTATACAGATCCTTGTGATAACATAGACGGATGGACAAACAGCATCAACGCTTCTACATGGAACACTCAGACATGGATTGACGGCTCATGGGAAGGTTTCGAAGGCACAACTCTTAACATTTGGGGTGCAAGCATGCGCGGAAGTGCTGAAAAAGTTTCTACTGGCATGCCAAACGGAGTTTATGAAATCAGCATGGCGGTTTATTCTAAAAACCTTGATGGTGTTGTCTTTGCAAATGAAAATTCCGTAGCTGTTGGTGCTAATGCTGCAGGAAAGACATACAAGGTCACAACAAACGTGACAGACGGGGAGATTTCTCTCGGTTTCACTCAGTCAGAAGAGGGCGAGAACTGGGTTGCAATCGACAATTTGAAAATAAGCTATTTCGGCAAGGGAATTGAAGCATACAAATACTGGATCAACTCATTGAAGGAAAGCGCTCCTGATTTCGATAACGAGATTGTTCAGCAGGCTCTCGTGGATGAGTACAAGCAGGTTCTTGAAACTGTGAATGTTGCTACTACAGATGAGGAAATCCTTGCAGCCATTCCTGCATACGAGGAAATTCTCAACAAACTGAATCTGAACATTGCTGCGTATGCAGCATTGGCTGAAGAGATCTCAAATGCAGAGAATCTCATTGCAAATGAGTACATGAACAGTCACTATGGTGAAATGCTTGGTGATGCAACAACAGAATATGGCGACATTGTTCAGGATCACAAGCTTGGAACAGCCGATGTTGAAGATAAGATTGCTGATTTCAAATCAAGCATCAATGAAGCACAAGAGTATGTTTGGGCTGTTGAGAAATTAGAAAACGAGATGGCTACTGCAGAACAGACTTACATAGAGTATAATGCTACATGCAGCCTTGAAGCTTCTATGGCATACGATGCTTTCTGCGAGAAGATGGAAAAACTTGACAAGAGTAATTTCATTACAGCCGACATCAACGCGCTTCTCAATGAACTCTATAACGTAGAATTCAATCTTACAGTTTCAACCGATCCTGCAAGCGATGACAATCCTATTGATTACACAGCAAAGATCTTCAATCCTAACTTCGATGCTTTTGGAGAAGGATGGACAAACGAAGGCTGGAACACATTCGGCAGCAACGACTGGAATTTCGGCGATGGCGTTGTGTTCGACACCAACTATCTGAATCTTTGGACAGCAAGCAGTGTTGCAACAGCATCTCAGACTCTCACAAACCTCCCTGCAGGAACATACATTTTCCAGCTTTCTGCTTACACAGAGAGCGATGGTGTGGTTGTATTTGCTAATGACAACACAACACCAGTTATCAACGGACAGAATGAGAATGGAGTGCCAACAAGCGTAGGCAACCTCGAAGGTGTGGAAACCGTATGGCGCGGAAATGCTTACGAGGTTCCTGTAGCTGTAGGTGAAGATGGCACACTCGTTATTGGTCTTCGTTCAACAAGCGGAACAGAAGATTGGAGCGTTATTGACAATGCGCGTCTCACATACTACGGAACAAACTCCAGCATCGACACTGGTATCAGCGCAATCACTTCAAGCAAGACTAACAATTCATCTGTTTACAGTATCAGCGGTGTGAAGGTTGCTGATAGTCTAAGCGGTTTGAAAAAGGGCGTATATATCCATAGCGGCAAAAAGTATATGATTAAATAAAAAGATTCAAGTTTCGCAAGTTCCTTAACTCGCCATTTTTAGTTCATAAATCTGTATAAAATGCTGAAGTTTATCAGAACGGTTAATAAGGGTCTCGAAGAT
>JAGHUI010000020.1 GCA_018064885.1 Candidatus Minthosoma equi
TAAACTTGCCTGTAAAGATCAACTTTGTCCATATTCTTTTTGGATGCAAAATTAATACCTTTACAGGCAGGTTACAATATGCTATCGCGGATGGTTATACCCAGATTGGTTGAGGGGGCTTTTCTATTTTAGTTTGTTTAGATTCCTAAAGCACTCCTTAGAATGGCAGGTCACTTGTATCGTCGCCTGCAGCCTCAAAAGCATTTGTTGCAGGTGCTGCAGGTTCCTGTGCAGGAGGGAATGGTGCTGGATCTGCTGGAGGTGGTGCCATTGGAGCAGCCTGTGCAGCAGGAGCAACAGCCCATGCGCGGATATCGTTGTACCAGCGGCCCTGATACTCGCGTGCATTCACATCAAACGAAACTGTAAGTTCCTGACCAACCTGAATGTTCATCTGCTTAATTTTTTCTTCGCCAAATACGTTGAAGCACATACGTTTTGGATACTGTCCCACAGTCTCCTCAATCACATAATCCTGAGTCATCCAAGGATTGCCTGTTGATTTTGCCTGACCAGAACGAGCTGGGAGCACTTGAATAATTCTTCCTGTAAATTCCATATTTTAATGTTTAATTATTATCTTTTGTGAAATCTGCCACAAAAGTACGCTTTTTTTTTGTACTGTCAAAACTTCTCCATAACTTTGTGTGCAAATAAATAAATGTGTACAATGAGATTTAACGTTTCCAGCACTACATTCTGCAACCGTTTGCAGACAATAAGCCGAGTACAAAGCTCAAAAAATGCTTTGGCAATCCTCGACTGTATTCTTTTTGACCTCTCAGGAGGCAAGCTCACCATGATTGCTTCTGATAGCGAAACAACCATGACAACAGTTCTTGAAGTTACCGATGCAGAAGGAGAAGGCAAGTTCGCTATCGAATCTAAGCAGCTCATCAATTTCGTGAAGGAAATATCTGAGCAGCCAATCACTTTCTATATCGACCAGAACACTCATGCTATAGAGATAAATTATCAGAATGGCAAATATAACCTTGTTGGTCAGAATGGCTATGACTACCCAGTTCCAACAGGCATTGGCGGCAACACTCGCAGCATCTCTGTTGACTCTCAGGTGATGCTTGGCGGCATCAGCCGTTGTCTCTTTGCAACTGCCGACGATGAACTTCGTCCTCAGATGAATGGTGTGTATTTCGATATGACTCCAGAGAGTCTCACTTTCGTTGCCAGCGATGGACATAAGCTTGTTCGCAATCGTGTGTTCTCTGTTCGCGCAGACGAGCCATCAGCATTCATTCTCCCAAAGAAGCCAGCACTCATTCTCAAGAACGTGCTCCCAAAGGCAGATGGCGATGCTGTAGTAAGCTTTGACGATCGCAATGCCAAGATTGAGCTTTCTGACTATGTTCTCAGCTGTCGTCTCATCGAGGGCCGCTATCCAAACTATAACTCTGTTATTCCAACAGACAACCCATTCCGCGTGACTGTTGACCGTCTCGCTTTCATCAGCGCACTTCGTCGTGTGGGAGTATCTGCAAGCCAAAGCACATCGCTCATCAAGCTTCATGTTGATACAAACACTCTTACTGTTTCTGCACAAGACATTGACTTCTCTACTTCTGCAGAAGAGCATATCATGTGTGAATATGATGGCACATCAATGAGCATAGGTTTCAACGGTCCATTCCTCATTGATGTTCTCAACAGCATGACAAGCAATGACGTCGTTCTTGAACTTGCCGATCCATCTCGTGCAGGCGTCATCACTCCAGCTGAGTCAAACGAAACAGAGGATATCATCATGCTTCTTATGCCAATGATGCTCAACGACTAAGAAATGAAACTGAACATACAGAATCCAATCATATTTTTCGACTTGGAAACTACAGGTATTGATGTAGCAAAGGACCGTATTGTGGAACTTTGCTACATCAAACTTTTTCCTAATGGCAATGAGGAATCCAAGTCCATGCGAATCAATCCAGGAATGCCAATACCAAAGCAAAGCTCTGATGTTCATGGCATTTACGATGAAGATGTTGTTGATTGTCCTCAGTTCAAGGACATTGCTGCAGAACTTTACAAAACCTTTGAAACCTGTGATCTTGCAGGCTTCAACTCAAACAAATTCGACATTCCTCTTCTTTGTGAAGAATTCCTTCGCTGCGGCTACGACTTTGATGTTTCCAAGCGCAAGTGCATAGATGTGCAGAACATCTACCATAAGCTTGAACGCCGCACTCTCATAGCTGCCTACAAATACTACTGCGGCAAAGATCTGGAAAATGCTCATTCTGCCTTTGCCGACACTCGTGCCACTCTTGAGGTACTGGAAGCACAACTCGACAAATATCCTGCTGACTTGCAGAACGATGTGAAATTCCTTGCAGAATACAGCATGATGAATAAGAATGTTGATTTTGCAGGTAGAATCATCAAAAACGACAACGATGTAGAGGTGTTTAACTTCGGCAAGCATAAAGGCAAGCCAGTTGTTGAGGTGCTTCGTCGCGAACCATCATTCTATTCATGGATGATGCAAGGCGACTTCCCTCAAAACACCAAGCAAGTTCTCACAAGATTATATCTCCAATCTAAGAATAAGTAAAAAAAAGACCCTCTCCCCGATGCGGAGAGAAGTTAAAAGTTAAACACATAAGATGCTAACTGGTAAGAAAATAGTACTTGGCATTACAGGCAGCATCGCTGCCTACAAGTCATGCCTGATTATCCGACAGCTCATCAAGAAAGGCGCTGAGGTTCAAGTCGTCATCACTCCTGCTGGCAAGGAGTTCATCACTCCCATCACACTTTCTGCGCTCACTCACAAGCCTGTTATAAGCGAGTTCTTCTCACAGCGCGATGGTACATGGAACAGCCATGTTGACCTCGGACTTTGGGCAGATGCCATGCTTATTGCTCCTGCCACTGCATCAACCATCGGGAAGATGGCAAATGGCATAGCCGACAATATGCTCATAACCACCTATCTGTCAATGAAAGCACCAGTTTTCATTGCTCCTGCTATGGATCTTGACATGTATGCTCATACTTCCACACAAAACAACCTTCGCACACTTCAATCATATGGCAATCATATCATTGAACCAGGAACAGGTTTCCTTGCCTCAAAGCTCGAAGGAAAGGGTAGAATGGAAGAGCCAGAGAACATTGTTCAGCAATTGGAGGCGTTTTTTAACAAAAACGATAACGAAAAAGAAAACAGTCTCGAAGGCAAGAAAGTGCTCATCACCGCAGGTCCTACATACGAGAAGATTGATCCTGTACGCTTCATCGGAAATTACAGCTCTGGCAAGATGGGATTTGCGCTGGCAGAGGAATGTGCTCAGCGAGGAGCGCAAGTGGAACTTGTTTGCGGTCCTGTGTCAACATCAATGAAGACACAACATCCTAATATTCATAGAATTGACATTGAAAGTGCACGGCAGATGTACGAAGCCTGCATGTCCTCATTCCCAACAGCAGATTCCGCTATTCTATGTGCAGCCGTTGCCGACTTTGCGCCAGAAGCTGTTGCTGACCAGAAGATAAAGCGCACAGGCGATGATATGGTTATTCGCCTCAAGCCAAATCCAGACATTGCTGCATCGCTTGGAAAGATAAAAACATCTTCTCAGGCACTTGTAGGTTTTGCTCTTGAAACAAACGATGAAGAGACAAATGCACAAGGAAAGCTTCAAAGAAAGAACTTTGATTTTATTGTGTTGAACAGTCTTCGCGATCAGGGCGCAGGCTTCCGTACCGACACCAACAAGATAACAATCATCACTCCAGATTCAAAGAAAGAATATGATCTCAAACCTAAAACAGAGGTGGCTCGCGATATCGTTGATGTGCTTGAGTCTGTTATGCAGTCCAAGTCTTGATGCCCAGGAACTTAACTGTACGGTGAAGATTATTCACAGTCAGATTCAGGGTACCAATAAGAGTGTCTTTGAAACTCTCGAAACTGCCATCAAGGAGTTCATGAACAATCGTGCATGGACAGATTTGCAGTTCCAGAAAGTTGAAAAGATTGACTGCACTTTGAGCATCACCATCAAGAAATACAATGAAGCGGAAAATTCCTTCTCTGGCGAGATGATTGTGCAGCTCTCACGCCCCGTTTACAATTCTGGCTACAGCAGTACCGTTTTCTCCACGAAGGATGAGAATTTCAATTTCACTTACAAGGAATACGACAACCTTGAGTTCAACGAGAACAATCTTGACAACGAGCTCACAGCCATGCTCGCTTACTATGCCTATCTTTTTATCGGCTTAGATCTTGACACATTCTCACCTCTTGGCGGCACAGAGGTGCTTCATCAGGTTGAGAACATTGCAAATAGTGCATCCACTTCATTTGGAGGATCTGGTTGGAGAGCTTTTAGCGATGAAAAGAATCGCCATGCCATCATCAACGACTACATGGATGGCTCTATGGAAGGTTACCGCCAGCTCCAGTACAAGTACCATCGTCAGGGACTCGACGAAATGGCGAACAATGCCGACCGAGGACGCACCGCTATCACCGAAGCCATTGAAGCCCTCAAGGAAGCTCATAGCAACAAACCTCTCTCCCAGCTCCCCATCATCTTCACAGACTTCAAGCGTGACGAGCTTGTAAACATCTATTCTGGCCATGGCACCGAGAAGGAAAAGCAAACCGTCTATGACATCCTAAATAATCTAAATGCCAGTCAGACAATATATTGGGATAAGATGAAAAAATAGAAAAACGATTTGGGGTGGAGAAAAGTAGGACGCAAAAAAATCAATATTTTTTGTAACTGCTTAAAAAGAAAGTAAATAAACCAAGGAAGTATATGGACAATGCAATAGAAAAGAGCACTGCCGCTCAGTATGACAAACTGATATGCGATATCGGACAACTCATTACCTCTGCTCGTGATAAGGTAGCAGTAGAAGTGAACACGACGTTGCTCGATACATACTGGGAGATAGGACGATACATTGTCGAGTTTGAGCAGAATGGCAATGCAAGGGCTGAATACGGAACGGGACTTTTGAAGCAACTCGCTCATGACCTGACACTTTCGTATGGCGCAGGGTTCAACCACTTCAATCTGGTGTATATGAGGAAATTATACCAGACGTTTGAGAAAAGTAGGACGCTGTCCTACAAATTGTCGTGGAGTCATTATACTGAAATACTGAAGATAGACGACGAGCTTGAACGTAACTTCTATATACGCCAATGCGAGTTGGAAAGATGGAATGTAAGAGAACTGAAGCGTCAGATGCGAAGCATGCTCTTCCACAGAATTGCATTGAGCAAGGATAAGGAAGGAGTGCTGGAACTGGCAAAGGAAGGACAGCATGTGCAGGAACCTCGCGACTTGCTGAAAGAACCCTTTGTGTGGGAGTTCGTGGATCTGCCCACACCTGAGCGTATGATGGAACTTGATCTCGAACATGAGCTGGTGCATAAATTTGCCGACTTCATGCTGGAGATGGGACGAGGATTCTGTCTGATGAAGGAGCAGTATTCCATTCCAATCAATGGCGACACGTATCACTGCGACCTTGTGTTTTATCACGCTATACTGAAATGCTATGTACTCATAGACTTGAAGCGAGGTGAAATAAGGCATGAGGACATCGGACAGATGAACTTCTATCTGAACTATTTCAGGCATGAAGTATGCCAGTCGGATGACAATCCACCTGTTGGTATTGTGCTTGGAGCAAGAAAAGACGACCTGGTAATGCAATATGCCATGGAAGGAATCTCTAACCAACTCTTTGCAGGTAAATACCAACTATTCCTGCCTAAACGAGAGGAATTGCAGAAGCATCTAGACATGCTGCTTGAAGAAGCAGAACGAAATATTTAGCACCAGCAATGGCGCTAATTTGCATTATCATAGATAACTCATATTCCTGTATGGCCAGACAATATATTGGGACAAGATGAAAAAATAGAAATAGTTTCATGTTTATTTTGCTGTTAAACAAAAGATGTGTACCTTTGCAGGCAAAGGTGTATGCTATGTCTGACAATAGAGAACTTAAGCAGTCAGCATAAGGAAGTTCTAAATAGTATTTATGATGCAACTTGCGATCCAAGATTTACAGAAAAAACTGAAAGCAGAGAATTGTTTTTGGTCTTATTCAGAGGACTCTGTCAAGGATATTCCAGACGATATTTTGATAGAGAAAACGCTTGTGTATCTTGACTTGCCTGAGATTGATACTTTATTTCAGATTTTTCCATACAAACAAATCAAAAAAGTTTGGTTAGAGCAGATGGTTCCGCAAGGTGAATATCTCTTCACCCTAAATCGTTTCTTGGCATGGTATTACTTTCACATAAAACGTCCTGACCAATACCTGAAAGCCATGACAACCCGTCACCTAAACAAAATGTTCTCATGATCTCTCTCGCCCCACATACGTCTCTCATATTCGAAAAAGCCACACAATTGGAGTGCATAAAGCCTTATTTTTTGGTAGGTGGAACAGCCCTTTCACTTCAACTTGGCACGCGGCAAAGCGAAGATCTTGATTTCATGCGTTGGCGCACAAACAAACAAGAAAAGATGGAAGTCGCATGGAAGTCAATACAAGACGAATTGTCCTCAATTGGTGAGGTTCAGTCGATGAACCTCATGGACATTGACCATGTTGAATATGTTGTGTCGGGCGTAAAGTTTTCGTTTTACGCCTGCAACCGATACTCCCCAATAGAAACTCCTATTGTTCATTCAAACAATCTTCGCTTGGCAGATATACCCGCTATAGGAGCTATGAAAATGGAAGTAATGCTGCGTAGAAGCAACTTCAGAGACTACTACGACATCTATTCAATCGTAAAGAGCGGAGTGAATGTGGACGAACTGGTAAAAAAGGCTGGCGAATACAGTCAGCATCAGTTGAAAACTAAGAACATTCTTGCAATGCTTACCAATGGCAAACGTTTTCAGCGTGACGCATTCTTCGACCAAATGCAGCCAAAGTATGATGTCACAGCAGCAGACATTGAGGTTTATCTAAAATCTATGCTACAGATTAAATAATCTAAATGCCAGTCAGACAATATATTGGGATAAGATGAAGAAATAATTGTTGCAAACAACTAAATTATTATCTATTAATCAATTTAAGCATTTCATTTAGCAAATCTTCTGTTTGAGACATGTTTAGGAGAACTTCATCTTTGTCCGCATTAAATTTTTCGTCATAGTCTCCAGACATTCTCAATTCAAATAATCTATGAACTAATTTGCCGTATTCACGTGATAGCAAACCAGTCTTTAATGAAATCTATACTTTATTAAATCATTTCGCGTCTGTTCATCCATGTATTATATTGCAATTTTATCACGTTCTACATTTTCTACAAACTCAGCAGAAACATCATGTGAATTCCATTTTCGAAGCGAATAAACAGAAGGGTGAATTTCTGCATTTATCTCCCATCCTAATTCAAAAAAAGGGTATCCGTACTTATCCTTATCATTAGAATCCACATTTTCTTTATCGAGCAAAATAAGAATATCCCAATCCGAGTCTTCATTTGAGTCGCCTCTGGCTTGAGATCCATATAGATAAACTTTCGCACCATCTGGCATAATCTGACGCGAAAGATTACGAAGTGAATTTAATATTTCTATTTTACTCATAAATAATATTTTTTGCAAAGTAACAACTTTATTTCCATTCTGCCAAAGGAACTTATAAATATTTATGATTAATTTATTTGTTTTTTGTCTATAACAACAAAAGCATATTATTTATTTTACGAAGCTCCATGAAAAGCAAAATAGTAAAAATGAAGTTTTTGAAGAGTGCTTTGTGTTTTCATATCATTTCACAGAACCGCAGAGAATTTGAAGCACTCTTCACTCTTCACCAGTAGGGTGTAGTTTGCTGACAATGCGTATATTATATAGGTGAAGAGTGGGTGAAGAGTTAGACGGCACTCTTCACATTGTTGTCAGACAATATATTGGGATAAGATGAAGAAATAGAAAAACATTCTTTTGAGTCTCTGTTTTTTCTCGACAAAGGAACTTCTAAGTTGAACGACAAAGGAACTTAATTTTTTTATGTTACTTGTTCGCTCTTTGCTCGTATTATTATCCTGAATTTCCGAACTATAGACTTACTTTCCTCCTCACCTTCGATGAGCCTTGAGCCTCATGCCCGTTGAAGATCGAGCCTCTGCTAGTTCTTGATAATTTAAGAAAATATTGATAACTTTGTGCATACTATTGGGCAAGAATAAGAATGACGACCTCTTGCTCTCAGAGTCGTAGTTCTTGTTTTGCTGGATGGTGCACAGAGCATACCCCAAATATACGTGATCGTGTGCTTCCTTTTTGCAAAATGTACCTGAATAGTTACAAATCCCACATTAATTGACTAAATATTTGAATAAATCCTTGCACGTCTAAAGATTTTTTACGAAAATTGTACACAAATTGAGTATAAATGTATAATTATGTCTATGTTAAACCGTATTTTACTATTGATGTTTGCTCTGCTGACCTTTCAGGGAGCAGTGTCCGAACTTCGCGCTGAGGGCGAGGGACAGATGCTTGTGCTAAACAAGAAGAATGGCCAGAAGATTGTCTATAACCTGGAGGAGCAACCCTCCATCTCCTTTGAGTCGGGCAAGCTGGTGATTATGACTGACCGTCTGCGCGCAGAATATGTGTTGGGTGATGTTGTAGGCTACCACTTTGAAGGCAATGTGGATGCCATCAGCACGCCTCGCGCCCAAGGCTCTGGTTTCGAGCAGAAAGGCGACAATATCTTCATGTATGGTCTGCCGGACGGTGAACCAGTGATGCTCTACAGTCCTTCGGGAATGCTTCTTGAGCAGAAGAAGAGTAGCAGCGACGGCACCGTTGACATGTCGCTGACAGGCAAGCCAAGTGGCGTGTATGTGGTGAAGGTTGGTAATGAATCAATTAAATTCTTGAAACGATGAAGACATTGAGACTCCTCTGTGCAGCCCTGCTGATGACAGCCAGCTGCATGTGCGCCTTGGCTCAAGGCAGCAGTGAGATAGGCGATGCTTACTACATCTACCGCAACGATGGTGATTTCAATGGCTTCTTCTACGACCGCGTGCAGGAGATGCGCTTCTCCAAACTCGATCTTGATAGCGTAGAACATGAACAGTATGTTGTTCAGGAAGTTGTGACACCCGATAGCATCTATCGCATTCCGATGGCTGCCATCGATAGCGTCAGCTTCATCCAGCCAGAGATTATTCTGAATCCCAACCTCTACCTGACCAGTGCCAGAGGCTTGGACTCCTACATCTATTACATGGACGAGAGTAAAATCTGGGTGGAGAAAAACACGCCAGAGAACCTCATTCCGAAGGTTGGTGATGTGTTGGTGTGTCCGAAGAATCCATACTCTGATGATTCGTGGGACTGCCAGAGTATGGCTGGCAAGGTGACAAGAATATCAGAGCTTCGAAATGGCATATGTATTATGTGTGACGAACCAATTCAGGATCTGCATGATGTGTTCGTGCAGTTTATCACCACCGAACAGCTTAGCCTTGACGACAAAGGTAATACAACTCGCCGCATTGCTCGACGGAAAGTGGAGGGCGGCGCAGAGGTGCCCATCATCGACCTGAATGGCAACCTGAAGAAGGACATCATCAGCGATGTGCTGAGCGTGACCCTCAACTACGGATTTTATCTCGCAGCCGAGGTGGACTACCATATCACATGGGATCGCTTCTTCATCAAGACAGCCATAAAGCGCCGACTGATGGCACAGCCAACGCTGACAGCCACAGGCAAGGCAAAGTACGACACCTCCTACTCGCTTCTTCCCGAAAATGTACCTACGCCGAAGATCATTTTCCCTGTGGAGTGTCCTATCCTGCAGTTTAACCCGCTGCCTAAGATTTTCTTCAAGGCAGAAGGCTCGTTCAATGCCAATGTGACGCTGCCTAATGTAGGCTTGTCCGACATCGAGAGCTTCACAATATCGGACAACGGCGTGTCCTACAACAAGTCCATGAGTCTGCTGTGCGGCACCCCTACCGCTAAAAGCGTGGCTGATATGCTGAGTGGCGTGGACGGAAAGATATCTATGGAGGGCTTCCTCTATGCTGGCGTGATGGCACAGATTGGTATCAGTTCGGTGGATTGGGCAAAAAAGGCTGTCGATACTTATATCGGTGTGGATGTCTTCCTCGGTCCAAAAGTGAGTGCCAACATGGAGCTTTCGCTGGCTGGTGCACTGACGGATGGCTCCTACGGGTCTATGCTTGGCAGCAATGTCACCATATCCCCTATCTGCCTGACAGCTGAGGCGAAGGCAACATGGAAGTTCCTCTGGACAGACCCTGGCCACGAGACATTTGCCGACTACACCAAGGGGTTCTTCGAGAAACAGTTCTTCCTGATACCAAGTATTACCCGCAGTAAGGTGGCCTTCAACAAGAGCACAGGCATGGTGGACGCAGACTTCCGTTTCGACAGGAAAGTGCTGTTCGACTCTAAGCCAGGCATTGAGTTTGTCAAGCTGGGAGAACAAACAGGCGAGACATTCTTCTTCGACCGCAACTACACTACTGACGACGATTCACTCGAAATCACTCAATCATGGAAGATTGATCCAGGTAACTATCGTGTAAGGCCAATCTGCGATTTCAGAGGAACCCTCCTTCGGGCAGGTTTTTGTGAAGAAGTCATTGTGACCCCATACATGAAGTTCCAGAAGCATGACTACATCGTTGATGCGCCGGAGCAGGGTAAGACCTGTAGGCTGGAGATTCCATTCGAGTCGAATGCGACAACATTTTTCATTCCAGGAGATTATGCAGGATATGACATCGAAAGCAAGGACGACTTGCATCATGTCTTAGCCATCGACATTCAGCCCACAAACTCCTTCGACGATATTGAAATGTTATTCAACATTTGGGGATATGGCGATAACACTCCCATTGTGAAAGATACCATCCGAGTGCTGGTGAAGAGAGACATAGGATGGATTAAAAATCTTACTTTCAGAGTAGTTGGCGAATCACGCGACCAAGATGGGAATGTCGAAAGAGGTGGACTAATTGGATGCTACACCCCTATTCCTTGCAGTGTGCAACAGGAAGATGAAAATCTGTATCGTCTAATAGGAGTAAGCACAGAAACAACTGAGAGGAATTCCGAAAATAAATGCGGATGGGACGAAAATGGCGACGAGTGTTATAATAACAGCACACACACCAGAACAGATAGTTACAGATTTAACATTCTGCTAGATGTATCTGATTCGCAGAACTATATAATCAGAGAAGCTATTTTCGACTATAGCCTATATGATTACGATGTTGTTACGAGCCAGAACAGACCCTATCTTTGTGGTTATATTCCTATCCCTGATCGGCCTGGTTTTTATACGCACACACCCATATTGCAATCTGATGTCGGCGACTACCAAAGAATGACACAAGAAAATCATGCAACGCTGCGCGAGGGATATAAGGCTACTGCCCCATGGACTTTTTATGTCAAACCTGGAAATGTCGAGGATATCTCAGGCCGCGGTGAACTTATCAAGCATGATCCATACCAGTATTCGCTTGTTCCAATGGAGCGCCCCGATGAAACATGGAAAAATAATTGGACATATACGGGAGTTGACGAGGTCGTGATTGAAATTAAAGTGAATGTCCCCACAGAGGACAACGAATAGTGTACCGCATTTTCCTTCGAGTTGCGCCTTGTATGGCTTATTGTAATTGAATCAACGAAAATATATTATAAGGGTGAGGGGGTATCAGTTTTGATACCCCTTCCATATCATGTGCAGCGTTTCATGTCATTCCCCCAATCGCAGAGAATGATTCTGCGTCAATTTTGTGGCAAGTTAGTATCCTTGGTGTAGTTGGTCTCATAGGCTTGCCTTACCGCTTCTTTGTCGGATCTATGTACTCGGCAAACCAGTGCAGGTCTGCAATCCACTCAACAATTACCTCAACGAGAAGATCTCACGCATCCACGAAACTCTCCGACAGGTTCTCGACGAGATCCTTGCAGCCAAATACAGCATCAGCGGCAAGTGCAGCGGAGCCTTCCAAATCATGATTCCCGAACCACTCGTATGCTGAAACACAGCGATGCCGCAAAGCATGTAAGTCCCCACCTGCATTTGCCCGATATTACAGCTCAGTCGTAACGTTTTTACGGCCACATCCGTAATAGTGTTACGGCTCGGTTGTAACACTATTACGGACGAAGCCGTAAAACTGTTACATCGGAAGGCTTAATGAAGTTACATCGGAAGGCGACAGAACGCAAACACCCTTTTTGTTTTTTGACGTTTCATGGCTATGCAAAATTGCAATTTTGAGGTTTTTCGAAAAACACTTACCCACTTACCCTATCTTGAAATAAGACGCTGAATGATCGTGCGTTACATAGGGTAAGTGTTTAAAGAAAAAGAGGGCAACACTTACCACAACACTTACCCAACACTTACCCTTCACTTATTCGTTGTGGTAATGAAATGTTCACCTCTTTCAGTCTTCTTTCTTGCCGATATTCATATAATTGTGCTTAAATTTGATGTAAAACGATTGATATTTAAAGTTCGCGCGTGAAAAAGAATGATTATTCGGGGAATTCTTCGTAACTTTGCACCCATAAAGTAACGTTACACACTATCATCATACCACACTTTGTTATGATTTATTTTTTTAAGACACCGGCAGAAAGCATCATCGCCACTCAGGTTGACCATGCTCTTTCTGCAGATGAAATGAATGAGCTTTGCTGGCTGTACGGCGAAGCTGCACCTCTCAGTGAACAGACTTTGGAAGGATTCTTTGTCGGTCCTCGTCGTGAAATGATCACTCCTTGGAGTACTAATGCTGTCGAGATTACCCAGAACATGGCTCTCTGCGGCGTTCAGCGTATTGAGGAGTATTTCCCTGTTGACAGCGAGGATGCTGAGCACGATCCAATGCTTCAGCGCATGTACAAAGGTCTCAATCAGGAAATCTTCACAGTGAACATTGAGCCTGCTCCTATCCTTCACATTGAGAACCTTGAGGAGTATAACGAGAAGGAAGGTCTTGCTCTCTCTCCAGAGGAGATTGAGTATCTTCACAAGGTGGAAGGTCAGCTGGGCAGAAAGCTTACTGACTCTGAGGTGTTTGGTTTCGCTCAGATCAACTCAGAGCATTGCCGTCACAAGATTTTCGGCGGTACATTCATCATTGATGGCGAGGAGAAGGAAAGCTCTCTCTTCCAGATGATTAAGAAGACTACTCAGGAGAATCCTAATAAGATTCTTTCTGCATATAAGGATAACGTGGCATTCAGCCAAGGTCCTGTTGTTGAGCAGTTTGCTCCAAAGGATCACTCAACAAGTGATTATTTCGAGATTAAGGATATTGAATCTGTAATCTCTCTCAAGGCTGAGACTCATAACTTCCCAACCACTGTTGAGCCTTTCAATGGTGCATCAACAGGTACTGGTGGTGAGATCCGCGACCGTATGGGTGGTGGTGTCGGTTCATGGCCTATTGCTGGTACAGCTGTCTATATGACAAGTTATCCTCGCAATGGCGTGGCACCATCACAGCCACATGCTTATGCTAAGTGGACTAAGTCTGACAAGGAAGGCGACATCCGCTCATGGGAACAGATCCTTCCAATTCGCAAGTGGCTTTATCAGACTCCAGAGCAGATTCTCATCAAGGCATCTAATGGTGCTTCCGACTTCGGTAACAAGTTCGGTCAGCCACTCATCTGCGGTTCTGTTCTCACATTCGAGCATGAAGAGCAGCAGGGTGATGCTACAGAGCAGTATGGTTACGATAAGGTTATCATGCTTGCTGGTGGTGTGGGCTATGGCACTAAGCGCGACTGTTTGAAGGGCGAGCCACAGAAGGGCAATAAGGTTGTTGTCGTTGGTGGTGATAACTACCGCATCGGTCTTGGCGGCGGTTCTGTATCTTCTGTTGACACTGGTCGCTATTCTTCTGGTATTGAGCTTAATGCTGTTCAGCGTGCCAACCCAGAGATGCAGAAGCGTGCTAACAACCTCGTTCGTGCTCTTTGCGAGGAGGATGTAAATCCTGTTGTTTCTATCCACGACCACGGTTCTGCAGGTCATGTGAACTGTCTCTCTGAGCTTGTTGAGGAGTGTGGTGGCGTTATTGATATGACTAAGTTGCCAATTGGCGACCAGACTCTTTCTTCAAAGGAAATCATTGCAAACGAGAGTCAGGAGCGCATGGGTCTTCTCATTGACGAGAAGCACATTGACCATGTTCGTCAGATTGCTGAGCGTGAACGTGCTCCGCTGTATGTTGTTGGTGAGACAACAGGTGATGCTCACTTCGCATTCCAGCAGGGTGATGGCGTTCGTCCGTTCGACCTTGATGTTGCTCAGATGTTCGGTCACTCTCCAAAGACTTACATGAAGGATGAGACTGTTGAGCGCAAGTACGAGAATGTAGAGTATTCATATAAGGATGTTGACCAGTATCTTGAGAATGTGCTTCAGCTTGAGGCTGTTGCTTGCAAGGATTGGTTGACAAATAAGGTTGACCGTTCTGTGACTGGTAAGATTGCCCGTCAGCAGTGTCAGGGTGAGATTCAGTTGCCATTGAGCGACTGTGGTGTTGTTGCTCTCGACTATCGTGGTGAGAAGGGTATTGCCACTGCTATCGGTCATGCTCCACAGGCAGGTCTTGCTGATCCTGCTGCAGGTTCTGTTCTTGCTGTTGCTGAGTCACTTACAAACCTTGTTTGGGCTCCAATGGCAGAAGGTCTTGACTCTGTCTCACTCTCAGCAAACTGGATGTGGCCTTGCCGCTCACAGAAGGGTGAGGACGCTCGTCTCTATGCTGGCGTTAAGGCTCTTTCTGATTTCTGCTGCGAACTCCAGATCAATGTTCCAACAGGTAAGGACTCTCTCTCAATGACTCAGAAATATCCTGATGGAAGCAAGATCATTTCTCCAGGAACAGTTATTGTTTCTTCTGGCGGTGAGGTTAGCGATGTCAAGAAGGTTGTAAGCCCTGTTCTTGTGAACGATGCAGAGACAACTCTCCTCCATATTGATTTCTCATTCGATACTCTCAAGCTTGGTGGTTCTGCTTTTGCCCAGAGCCTTGGCAAGGTTGGCAGCGATGTTCCAACTGTTAAGAATCCAGAATATTTCCGAGATGCTTTCCTCGCTGTAAATGACCTCGTTAAGGAAGGTCTTATCCTTGCTGGTCATGATATCAGCGCTGGTGGTCTCATCACAACTCTCCTTGAAATGACATTCGCTAATCAGAAGGGCGGTATTGAGGCTAACCTCAACTCTATTTCAGAGCATGATCCTGTGAAGCTGCTCTTCGCTGAGAACCCTGGTGTTGTCATTCAGGTGAAGAACAGCGACTTGAAGGATATTGAGAAGATGCTTGACAATGCAGGTGTAGGCTATGTGGAGATTGGTCATCCAATTGCTGACCGTGAAATCGTTGTCAAGAAGGATAGCCGCACTCGCCGCTTCGACATTGACAGCTTGCGTGATGTTTGGTATTCAGCTTCTTATCGTCTCGACACTAAGCAGTCGTTCAACGGTATGGCTAAGGAGCGTTACAACAACTATAAGAATCAGCCAATTGAGCATAAGTTCCCTGCTTCATTCACAGGAACTCTTGCACAGTATGGCATCAGCGCTGACCGTCGTGAGCGTACAGGCATCAAGGCTGCTATCATCCGTGAGAAGGGTACTAACGGTGAGCGCGAAATGGCTTACTCACTTTACCTTGCAGGCTTCGATGTTAAGGACGTTATGATGACAGACCTCGTTTCTGGTCGCGAGACTCTCGAAGACATCAACATGATCGTCTTCTGTGGAGGTTTCTCTAACTCAGACGTGCTTGGTTCTGCTAAGGGTTGGGCAGGTGCATTCCTCTTCAATCCTAAGGCAAAGGCTGCTCTCGATGCATTCTATGCTCGCGAGGATACTCTCTCACTTGGTATCTGCAACGGCTGTCAGCTGATGGTAGAGCTCGGTCTCCTCAACAACAATCATGCTGTTACTAACGCTAAGGACTATGCACAGATGCTCCATAATGTTTCTCATAAGTTTGAAAGTGAGTTTGTCACTCTTCAGATTCCTGAGAACAAGAGCGTTATGTTCAACTCTCTTAGTGGCAGCAAGCTCGGTATCTGGGTTGCTCACGGAGAAGGAAACTTCCATCTTCCAAAGGCAGAAAGCGAGTACAATGTTGTTGCTAAATATAACTATTCAGGTTATCCAGGCAATCCAAACGGCTCAACTTATGACGTGGCAGGTCTTTGCTCTGCAGATGGCAGACACCTCGCAATGATGCCTCACCTTGAGCGCGCCATCTTCCCATGGCAGCAGGCAAACTACCCTGCAGATCGCCGTATGGAAGAGGTTACTCCATGGATCGAAGCATTCGTCAATGCAAGAAAGTGGGTTGAAAAGACCTTCCCCCAAACCCCTTCCTTATAGGACGGGGAGTAGTTTCCACAAACTGTATAATCGACTAATCGAATCGTCGTTCAGCCAGTATAATAATTAATGTATTCAGCTAACAATACACATAGTCAATCCAATAGCGAAGTAACCACTCCCCGTCCTGAAAGGAAGGGGGAAGGGGGAAAGTCTTCTTTTTTCTCCCTCTTCATAACTTTCGCTAAAATTGGCGGTTTCACCCTTGGCGGCGGCTATGCAATGGTGCCTGTCATGGAGAGAGAAATCGTTGACAAAAAGCATTGGCTGGAAAAGGAAGAATTTATGGACATCCTTGTCGTGGCACAGAGCACTCCGGGGCTCTTTGCCATCGACATGGCTTCTCACATAGGCTATAAGTACAAAGGCGTGATGGGCGGAGTTGTCTGTGCTCTTGCAACGGCAATTCCTTCCATAATTGCCATACTGCTTATCGCAATGTTCTTCAGGACATTCCGCGAGAATATCTATGTGGAAAAGGTGTTCATGGGTGTGCGTCCTTGTGTGGTAGCGCTGATTCTTGCTCCATGTTTCTCTATGGCAAGGAAGGCGAAGATAAATCGATTCAACTGGTGGATTCCTGTGGTGTGCTGCGTGCTGATTGCAGCCTTCGGCGTGTCTCCAATATGGTGCATCCTCGCTGCTGGCTTGGGTGGTTTCATTTACGGAAGAATTAAGAAATGATATTCCTTCAACTGTTCTTGGTATTTTCAAAGATAGGCATCTTCAATTTCGGAGGAGGTTATGCCATGCTATCGCTCATTCAGGATGAAGTGGTGAACAAAAACCATTGGATGACTGTGAGCGAATTTACTGATATTGTGGCTGTCAGTCAATCTACTCCAGGTCCTATCGGCATCAACTGCGCCACATACGCTGGCTACACAGCTGTGATGCATGCTGGCTATCCAGAATGGGCAGCTGTTCTCGGTGCCATACTTGCTTCGCTGAGCATCATCTGGCTGCCTTTCTTGCTGATGATCAGCGTGAGCCGTTTCCTATTGAAACATAGCAAATCTAAGTTCATTACAGACATTTTTGGCACGCTTCGCCCTGCTATCGTAGGGCTCATTGCTGCTGCTGCAATAATGCTGATGAGCAAGGAAAACTTTGGAGATCCAACGGAATCGGTATTTGTGTTTATTGTCAGCATATTCATTTTCTTATTTGCTTTCGTGGGTACAAGATTATACAAGATTCATCCTATTCTGATGATTCTGCTTTGCGGACTTGCTGGATTGTTGATTTACTGATGAAAGAAAAAGCTAACATACATCAGTTCGATAATGGACTGAGACTCATACATATTGCCTCACCAACGAATGTGGCTTATTGCGGTATAAGCATTGATGCTGGCACGAGAGACGAGGAGAATGGCGAGGAGGGCATGGCGCATTTCTGCGAACACATGATGTTCAAGGGAACAGAGAAACGCAGGGCTTGGCACATCATCAACAGAATGGAAACCGTTGGCGGTGACTTGAATGCTTACACCAACAAGGAGGAGACGGTAATCTATAGTGCTTTCATGAAGGAGCATTTCGAACGTGCTGCTGAGCTCATATTTGACATCGTATTCCACAGCACCTATCCTCAGCATGAGATAGATAAGGAGAGCGAAGTCATTGTTGATGAAATAGAAAGCTATAACGATTCTCCATCGGAATTGATCTTTGACCATTTCGAGAATATCATATACAACGGAACAGATCTTGGACATGATATACTTGGAACTGCCGAGAATGTGAGAGGCTTCAAAACAGAAGATGCACTTCGTTTCACGCAGAGGTTGTATAAGCCAGAAAAGATGATATTCTTTGTGCTGGGTGATATTCAGTTTGAAAAGATAAAGAAAAATATAGGAAGACTATGCGAACGATTATAGAAGATAGAGGCACTCATCAGGCACACGTAATGATTGGGCGTGCTGCCTACGGTTCGAAGGATGACCGACGCATAGCGCTTTATTTCCTTAACAATATCCTTGGAGGCCCAGGCATGAATTCTCGCCTGAACATTGCTCTGAGAGAACATAAAGGTTTGGTTTACACGGTTGAAAGCACGCTGACCAACTATACAGATACATCAACTTGGGCAATATACTTTGGCTGCGACCCTGAGGATGTGGATAAGTGCTGCAAACTGATTCGCAAGGAGCTTGATAAACTCATGGACGAGCCATTGTCGGAAAAGCAATTCAATGCTTACCTGAAGCAGATAAAGGGACAGATTGGTGTTGCTTGCGACAATTTTGAGAATTATGCCCTCGATATGGCTAAATCATTCCTGCATTATAATAAGTTTGAAGGCATGGAAGATACTTTCAGCCATCTTGATAAGCTTACACCGCAGTTGCTGCAGCAGGTGGCTCAGGAGATCTTCAATGATGATACATTAACAACATTAATAATTAAATAATGAGAAAAATTATCGGAATCGGTGAAACGATTCTCGACATAATATTCAAGAATGAACAACCCACGGCTGCTGTGCCTGGAGGAAGCGTGTTTAATGGAATGATATCGCTTGGCCGTCTTGGCATGCCTGTTACAATGATTACAGAAACAGGTAATGATAAGGTGGGTGGCATCATAAAACAATTTATGCTGGATAATGGAGTGGATGACACCCATGTTTGCATGTACGAAGATGGTCGTACAGCCATTTCCCTTGCTTATTTGAACGATAGGAATGATGCGGAATATACGTTCTACAAAGATTATCCAAAGGCTCGTCTCGATGTGGAATGGCCTGAGATTAACAAAGATGACATCATAATGATGGGAAGCTATTTCGTGTTGAACCCCGTGCTTAGAGAAAAGGTAAAGGAGTTCCTCGATTATGCCACAAAGAGGGAGGCTTTGATTTATTACGATATAAATTTCCGTTCTTCACATGCTTCTGAGGCAATAAAGTTATACAGCACTATTTTGGAGAACTTTGAGTATGCCAGCATAGTTCGCGGCTCAACAGAAGATTTCCAGAATATGTTTGGAATAAATGATCCAGAAAAAGCATACAAACAGGAAGTTAGCTATCATTGCAAGTACATGCTTTGCACAGATGCAGATGGTGATATCTGCTTGCTGACTCCTGAAACAACAAAAAAATATAAGGTAAATAAGATAGAGACGGTATCTACAATCGGCGCAGGAGATAATTTTAATGCTGGTGTTGTTTACGGTCTCATGAAAGAGAATATTGGTCGTAATAACATAGCAGCAATGACAGAGGAGCAGTGGTCTCGTGTAATTACACATGGACAGACACTTGCAGCACAGGTTTGTCAGAGTTTTAATAATTCAATAAGTAAAGAATTTGCAGAAAAATATGGAAGAAATAATGAATGAAAAAGTAATTAACAATGAAATGATTCAGTCAGCAGAGACTGAGGCGAATGTCGAGAATGCAGATAACACAGCAGGTGTCGAAAATGCGGAAAATACAGAAAACGTAGAGAATGTATTTGCCCCAAAGACAGAGATGACATTTGAGGAACTTGGTGTTTCAGGAGAGATTCTTCGCGCCATCAAGGAAATGGGATATGAGTACCCAATGCCTGTTCAGGAAAAGGTTATCCCTTATCTTCTTGGAAATAACAATGATGTCGTCGCTCTTGCCCAGACAGGTACAGGAAAGACAGCTGCATACGGATTGCCTGTATTGCAGAAGATTGACACAAGCCGCAATGATGTGCAGGCTATTATCATGGCTCCTACACGAGAGCTTTGCTTGCAGATTACAGATGACTTGAAAGATTATTCAAAATATATAGAAAACTTGCATGTGCTTGCTGTCTATGGCGGTGCAAGCATAGAACCGCAGATTCGTGCATTGAAGAAAGGCGTGCAGGTTATCGTTGCAACTCCAGGACGACTTGTTGATTTGATGACTCGTGGTGTTGCTAAACTCAACACAGTAAAGAATGTTGTTCTTGATGAGGCTGATGAGATGCTCAATATGGGTTTCTCCGAGAGTATAGACACAATTCTTGCAGGCTGTCCTCCTCATGTGTCTGAAGGTGAGGGAGAAGGAAGAAACACTCTCCTTTTCTCTGCTACCATGAGCAAGGAAATTGAACGCATTGCAAAAAACTATCTTCACGATGCACAGGAAATCGTTGTGGGAAGCCGCAATGAGGGTGCAGAGCATGTGAACCACATATATTATATGGTAAGCGCGCGCGATAAATATCTTGCTTTGAAGCGTGTGGCAGACTATTATCCTGAGATTTATGCTATTATCTTCTGTCGTACACGTCTTGAAACTCAAGATATTGCAGACAAGCTTATTCAAGATGGATACAATGCTGAGTCATTGCATGGCGATCTTTCTCAGGCACAGCGTGACCTTACTATGCAGAAATTCCGTCAACACAGGGTTCAGCTGCTTGTTGCAACCGATGTTGCAGCACGCGGACTTGACGTTGATGAACTTACTCATGTGATCAATTATGGTTTACCTGATGATATTGAAAGCTATACTCACCGTTCTGGACGAACTGGACGTGCGGGACGAAGCGGCACATCCATAAGCATTATTCATGTCAAAGAGAAGGGAAAGGTGCGTGCGATTGAGAACCAGATCAAGAGAAAGTTTGTCCCAGGCGTTCTTCCAACTGGTCAGGAAATCTGCGCAAAGCAGCTGTATAAGGTTATTGATGACATTGAGAAGGTTGAGGTTGATGAGGATGAAATTGCTCCATTCCTTCCTGAGGTGTTCCGTAAATTTGATATGATGGAGAAAGAGGACATCATCAAGCGTATGGTTTCTATGGAGTTCAACAGGTTCCTCAACTATTATAAGAATGCTCCTGAAATCATTCAGCCATCAGAAAAGGGTGACCGCAAGGGTGAAAATGGCGAGAAGAAGGGATACAAAGATCGCAAGTCGGAACGTGGCAATAGCCATTCTCGCACAGCAGAGCCTGGCTACACTCGCTTGTTCATCAACCTCGGAAAGAAAGATGGAATCAATCCAAAGGTATTCATGGGATTCATCAATCGTGTAGCACAAGGCAAGCAAATCAACCTTGGACGAATTGACTTGATGCAGAACTTCTCATTCTTTGAGGTTCCAGAACAGCAGACAAAGCTTGTTCTTGATACGCTTATAGGAACTGACTTTGATGGCAGAAAGGTAAATGTGGAGATTACAGATCAGCCAGAAGGACAGCGTAATGACTCTGGCAAGGGTGGAAGAAGAAGCGACAAGGGCGGCTCTCGCTCAGAAAGAAGTGCTTCACGCTCTGACAGAAAAGAAAGATCTGGAGGACGTGAAGAACGCCGTGACCGCAAAGACCGATCTTTTGAAGATAGAAAAGCAAGAAAAGGCAGCGGAGTTGTTCGCGGTGCTTCTACAAAAACAGAAAGAGGTTCAAAAACGGATAAAGGCTCTAAGGCGGATAGAGGTTCTAAGGCAGGCAAACCAACTCGTGAAGAACGCGGCTATTCAGCAGCAAGAGGCCCTAAAGGTGCAAGCGAATGGGCTAAATTCTTTGAGGGACAGGTAGAATCACAGCCTTTCTATGAGAACTTCAAAAGTAAAAAGAAGAAAAAATAATGTATTCTGTACAAGTTTTCATGAATTTACATTAACTTTGTAGCCAATTCTGGCAAACAGATGGCTTTGCAGACATACAAAACAAATTATAATGCTTTCAGATGAGCACTAAAACATTTGCAAACATATTGACAGACACCGTAAAGGAACTTGCATGCCCAGAGTCATACAAAGACTTGTACCATGAGCATGCAGACGGTGTGCCATTGCCTTCGAGCGAAGTGCTGCAGCAGATAATAGATCTTGCTCGCAGCATTATCTTCCCTGGCTATTACGGCAAATCGTCAATAAACACAAACACATTGAAATATCATCTTGGTGTTGACATCGAACAGCTGTATTCTTTGCTGATCACCCAGATTGAAGCAGGTCTCTCTTTTTCTAAATTGGATAATGTCGATAATGCTTCAACGGAAAATAAGGACATTCGAAGAAAGGCTGAGGCTGAAGCCAGAGCTGAGAAGTTCATCAGCAGATTGCCAGAGCTGAGAAGAGTGCTTGCAACCGATGTTGTTGCAGCCTTCAACGGTGACCCTGCAGCTAAGAACTATGGAGAGATAATCAGCTGTTATCCTGTGATAAAAGAATTGACTATCTATCGAATTGCCCATGAACTGTGGAACCTTGAAGTGCCTCTCATACCAAGAATGCTCACAGAGATGGCTCATTCAGAGACAGGCATAGACATCCATCCGGGGGCAACTATCGGTGAGTATTTCACTATTGATCACGGAACAGGTGTAGTTATTGGTGAAACAAGCATTATAGGTAATAATGTAAAACTATATCAAGGAGTTACATTGGGTGCTAAGAGTTTCCCTCTTGATGCAGACGGCAATCCTATAAAGGGTATTCCACGCCACCCAATACTCGAAGATGATGTGATAGTTTATTCAAATGCCTCCATTCTTGGTCGCATAACAATAGGAAAGGGTGCTGTGATTGGCGGTAATATCTGGGTGACAAATGATGTGCCAGCAGGAGCATCCATAACACAAAAAAGTTAATATGGAAGAATTCAAAATAATAGCAAAGACGTTCCAGGGACTTGAGGAAGTCCTTGCAAAAGAACTCATCAACCTCGGTGCCAACAATGTAGAAATCGGTCGCCGAATGGTGTCATTCACAGGAGATCAAGAGATGCTATACAAGGCGAACTTCTGCACTCGTACTGCAGTGAAAGTCCTGAAGCCAATCAAAGAGTTCAAATCTACCGATGCTGACGATGTTTATGAAGTCGTTAAGAAAATGGATTGGGAGAAATACATGGATGTTAAGAACACATTCCTTGTTGATTCTGTCATCTTCTCCGACAACTTCCGTCACTCCAAGTTTGTGGCATATCGTGTAAAGGATGCTATTGCAGATTATTGGCGTGAGAAGACAGGCGATCGTCCGAATGTTGGCATAAGTAATCCAGATCTCCGCATCAATGTGCATATAGCAGAGGACGTGGTGACTATCTCCCTTGACTCAAGTGGTGAGAGCCTTCATCAGCGCGGTTACAAGACAGCAACTGTTGCTGCTCCTATCAATGAAGTTCTTGCTGCAGGTATGATTCTTCTTACAGGTTGGGATGGCGAATGTGACCTCATCGATCCTTTCTGCGGTTCAGGAACAATCCTCATCGAAGCAGCCCTCATAGCACAGAATATCTATCCTGGTGTATTCCGCAAAGAATATGCATTCGAGAAGTGGAAGGACTTCGATGCAGATCTTTTCGACAGAATCTATAACGACGACAGTCAGGAACGTGAATTCGACCATAAGATTTATGGTTACGACATAAACCGACAAGTAGTCCAGATCGCAACAAACAATGTGCTCAATGCTGGCGTAAAGGACATCGTAAGCGTTGAACAGCGTGATTTCTATGAGTTTGAGCAGCCGCTTGAAAAGTCAATCATCATTACAAATCCTCCATACGGAGAGCGTATCACAACTGATGACATCTTCGATCTATATGCAACTATTGGTACAAATCTAAAGCAGAGATTTGTCGGAAATGATGCATGGATTATCACCTACCACGAAGAACTCTTTGCAAAGATAGGTTTCCGTCCATCAACAAAGTATGCCCTCTTCAATGGTGCACTTGAGTGCGAATTCAGAAAGTATCAGATCTTTGACGGTAAACTGCGTGAGCGCCGTGAAGAAGGCATGGACATAAAGTCTGCTGATGAACGCAAGAGAAACATGAAGTTCAAGCCTCATAAAAAGAATGAGGACGGCGAATGGAACGGTGAGAAGAATACAGATGACGAAAGCCATTACTTCAAGTCAAAGCCATACAAGGATGATCGCAGAAGGAAGGAGGAAAGCCGTGATTTCCAACGCCGTAGCAAGGAAAGTGGCAGAAGCGATGATTTTGACACACGTCATAGCGAAAGCCGTGAAGATAGACTTGCAAATCGCAGAAGAATGTTTGAGGCAGCCGACGAAGAGGAAGCAGAAATCATCAACCGTCACCTCGGCAAATGGGGCGACCGCATGGAGAGAGTGAAGAGGGATGATGACAGAAGAAATTTCGGCGGAGGCAGAGACTTCAAGCCTTCAAGAGATTCTCGCGATTCACGTTTTTCAAGAGACTCTCGTGATTCTCGTGACTCACGTCCTTCAAGAGATTCAAGAGATCGTGATTCTAAATCATTCCATGGTGGAAAATCGTTTGGCGAGGGTCGCAAAGATTTTCGAGATGACAGAGGCTCACGCCGAGATGGAGGCAAGCCTGCTCGTAAGTTTGACGGACAGAGAGGCGGCGATCGTCCGTCTCGAGGAAAAAGGGATGACCGCAAGTAAACACGAAACGTAAAGTTTCAATATTATATTGATGGCTGAAGGAAAGCAAAATTCCTTTGGCCATTATTTGTTTTGCCTGTTCTGGTTTCCCTCTGAAGCCATGTACCACCCAAGGCTGAGGATGCCTTCTTTCGTGTTTGCTTTGTGTGACGAGTTCCTGACGAAGGCGCAGCACCTCATCAAATGCCTTTACACAATGGATAATCATAGGTTTACACAGTTCCTCGCTTATCGCTATTTGTGCTTTGAACGCTTCTATTTGCAAGGCAAATTCGCCGCCGCGCAACTTATCCAATCCACATTCTCCAATTGCCCAAACATTATTGTTCATGGCATCATTGCGAACACAATCCACCTTTTCCTTCCAATCATTGGACACCTGCCAAGGATGAAGACCGACAGATATTGCTGCGGCTTCCTTGTTAATTTCTCCAGGATAACAATTCAACAGAAAAGGAACTGTGTCTTCATTATGTGTGTGAAAATTGAACATAAAGGTTTTGTTTATTAGGCTTCGCATACTGACGATGTAAAGTTACCAATGAAACTTGTCTGGGACAGGATCATACCCGTATCCTCCCCAAGGATGGCAGCGCAGGATACGTTTGCATGCAAGGTATAAGCCTGCAAATGGTCCATGTTTCTTTATCGCTTCTACGGCGTATGCAGAGCAAGTGGGAGTGAAACGGCAAGATGGGGGGGTGAATGGCGATATGCATTTGCGATAGAAATAAATGGGCAAAAGCAGCAGCCAAGAAAGGAATCCAAGAATATACGAGAATACCTTTGAAAGAAAACTGGCAATAGTTTTCATGAAAGACTTGTTTTTTCAGATATGCGCACCAAAGCCTTATTGACACTCTTCTGCACCTGATAGAATGATGGCATCTTGTCGGTGATGCAGACGAAAGCAATGGCAAGGCAATAATCCTTGTCTGCAAGAGCATTCCAGAGAATATGCTTGTTAAGCCTATAGGACTCGCGCACCAGTCTCTTCAGGCGGTTGCGGTCAACTGCATGGTGAAAGCGTTTCTTTGGTACAGAAATAAGGACAGAAACTGGAGGATTGTCATTCTCCTTAGGTATCCGCATATAAACAATTCGCAGGGGGAAAGCAGCCATAGAACTGTTTCCTCCTGCGAAAAGTTTATCTATAATCAGTTTGCTATTAAGACGTTCTGATTTTTTGAATGTGTTGCCCATTATTTCTTTAATGCCTACAAAGTCTTTGCGTATGCCTCGATGATGGCAGGTACGGAACGGAGCTCTGCTGTTGGCTGATAATCTACATGAAGACCTGCATCTTCTGCAGCCTTGATAGTCTTTCCGCCTAAGCATGCAATCTTCACGTCACCTTGCTTAAAGTCTGGGAAATTCTTTACAAGTGAATGTATTCCTTCTGGAGAGAAGAAAATGAGCATGTTATAATCCATTGGCTCATCTGAACGGAAATCGTTTGTGACTGTATAGTACATCACAGCCTCGTCATGCTGTACTGCCAAATCCTCAAGTTTATCCTTTATTTCATCATTATGAACAGATGACTGCGGAACGAAATAGTTTTCAGTCTTATGCTTTGCTATGATAGGGAAAAGATCTGTAAGCAATCCGCTTTCTGGGAAGAAGTTCTTGCGCTTGCGGTACTGCACATATTTAGATACATACAAAGATACCTGCTGAGACACGCAGAAATACTTCATGTCATCAGGTATGCTGACGCGCAACTCCTTACAGAGTGCGAAGAAATGATCAATAGCATGGCGCGAAGTGAATACGATTGCGGTATGTCCTGGAATTTGCACACGCTGAGCACGGAAGTCCTTCGCAGACATTGGCTCAATCTTTATGAATGGGCGAAAAACTAAGTCGAGATTATATTTCTCTGCCACATCAAAATATGGTGATTTCTCAGTTTGTGGTTTTGGTTGAGAAACTAAGATTTTTGTTGCCATCAATATAAAAGATTTTTGACTATGATACTATCTGTCGTCCAGCTCAGAATACTCCATAAAACAATAGCTGGAATCACTTCGACGCTGCAAAAGTACAAAAAAATAAGCAAATAACCATACTTTCTTGTCTTAAAGTTGACTAACAGCTTGAAAAATAGTAGTATTTCGTACACAAGTGCTACCAAAATGACACATACGGTGACAATTTTGAAGCTGTTATCGAAAAATATGTTTACCAGTGAAATCGGGAACAAAAAGAATGCTGTGAGTGCTGTCAGAAGGAAATATCCCGACATCCATTTCTTGCTGGATTCTGAGTCGAAAAACACCCAATTCACCAGTACGTATATCCATGCTTTGGCATAAATGAATACCATGCTCAGCACGAATCCCACTCCAAGAATCCAATAAGGAATGCCGAGTGCAGGATTGAATTGGAACTCGTGGTTCATGTAGTCGAAGTAAACAAGCGAAATGCTGACAGCGCTGATCACCGTGAGGAAATAGGCATTGCTTATGTCGCTGGAACTGTCGTTTATGTTCTCGTCGCTGTATTGGCGCGTTGTGCTGAAAAAGTCTTTCAAGTGACTGATTACAAGCTTTCTGCTGTGGTAGAGTATTGCTGCCATGATGAAAAACAGCAGCGCAATGCCGCCCACAAGCCAATCATCGTTGGCAATAGAATAGCTGCGCTCCGTCATCGGTATGGTATTGTCGGGCAAAGTCACTCCTGTGCGATAGAATTCCGAACGCATAAGAGCGTTGGAATCTACCGCATTGAGTATGCTGTCGTAATTAGGATTAGCATCTTTCTTCTCTATCATAGGAGAAGAAGAAACGGAATCCCTCAACACCAGCGTGTCTGTTGCCAAACTATCAGCAGAAAACATGTCCAATTATCAGATATTGAATGCAGTCTTAATCTTGTCTGTGTAATCAAGTTTCTCCCAAGTGAAGAGCTCCACATTCACCTTTTTGTCGCCAGCGTAGCGGTTGGTGAACTCCTTCTCAACAATCTTAGGCTCTCTTCCGAAGTGTCCGTAGCTGGCTGTCTCCTCGTAGATTGGATTGCGGAGCTTCAAGCGGTTCTCGATTGCCTTTGGACGAAGGTCGAATATCTCATCTATCTTCTTGGCAATCTCGCCGTCAGCAAGGTTCACCTTAGCTGTTCCGTATGTGTTCACGTAGATGCTGACAGGCTTTGCCACACCGATGGCGTAGCTGAGCTGGACGAGAATCTCGTCTGCCACGCCAGCAGCAACCATATTCTTTGCAATGTGGCGAGCTGCGTAGGCTGCAGAACGGTCCACCTTGCTTGGATCCTTGCCAGAGAATGCACCACCGCCGTGAGCGCCCTTGCCACCGTATGTGTCAACGATAATCTTACGGCCAGTGAGACCTGTGTCGCCATGAGGACCGCCAATGACAAACTTGCCAGTAGGGTTGACGTGATAGATAATGTCGTCGTTGAACAAAGCCTTGATGTCTTCATTTTGAATCTCTTCCTTCACGCGAGGAATAAGAATGTTGATAACATCTTCTTTGATGCGTGCAAGCATCTTCTTGTCTGCAGCATCCTGAGCCTCCTTTGTAGTATTTTCTGCATCGACGAACTCATCGTGCTGAGTGCTGACAACGATTGTGTGGATTCTCTTTGGCTTGTTGTCATCGCCATATTCAATAGTGACCTGGCTCTTTGCGTCTGGACGGAGATAAGTAACCTCCTTACCTTTGCGAAGGTAAGTCATCACCTTGCCCTCTCGGCGTATGTCTGCCAATACGCGGAGAATGCGGTGGCTGAGGTCGAGAGATAATGGCATGAAGTTTTCTGTCTCGTTTGTAGCATAGCCGAACATCATGCCCTGGTCGCCAGCACCCTGATCCTCAGGATTCTCTCTTTCCACACCGCGGTTGATGTCGCCGCTCTGCTCGTGGATAGCGTTCAGCACGCCGCAGCTTTCGCCGTCGAACTTGTACGAAGACTTTGTATAGCCGATCTTGCAGATTGTCTTGCGAGCAACTTCCTGAATGTCAATGTAAGCATTGCTCTTGACCTCACCTGCACACACTACTTGACCTGTAGTGACAATCGTTTCACATGCCACCTTTGATGTCTCGTCATAGGCAAGCAAATTGTCCAGCACAGCATCGCTGATCTGGTCAGCCACCTTGTCTGGATGGCCTTCTGAAACTGATTCTGATGTAAATAAATAACCCATAATTTTTTAAGTATTATATTAATAAATGTATGGGATAGAAATTGGGATAATGCACAGGCAAAGGAAAGCATCTCCTTTGTCATTTTAGCATTTTTTACTGTGGTTGCAAGCAGCCCAAATCTGTCCACATTGTTGAAATCGGCTGCAAAGGTACGACTTTTTTCCAAAAGAAAGCACAATCAGCGACAGATTTTTCAAAAAAAATTACATGAATGAGAAAACGTACTGCGGAGAAATTCCCCCTCACTTTAGGGAATTTACTCGTCAGTTTAGGAAAATAGCTCTTGTATTCCTGCGTAATAACCTATAACTTTGCATCGTCGAAAGGAAAAAGAAACACCTCGGACAAAATACAAAAACAATAAAGCAATAAAATACAATTTAATAAAACAATAAATTATAAACTCTAAAACATTAAGCAATATGAAAAAGTTCATCCTCCTTCTCTCAGTGATTCTTGGTTCACTCCTTTTCCAGTCTTGTTTCTGCGAGCACGATTTCTTCGGTCCAGATTATGGTCATCACGGTCACTACTACCATCATGGCGGACCACATCACGGCTGGTAAAATGAGAAACTCGATTTGAGATAAATCTAAGCATCTCATTCTCAGATATAACAGGTTATTGGTTAGATATTGTTAGTTATGCGCACGGAGGAAACTCCGTGCGTTTTTGTCGTATTATCTTTCTCTATTATTAGCAAATCGCGAGTACATTTACCCGCATATTATCTACGTTTCATTGTTTGAAATGTACATTCCAAACAATGAAACGTATATTTCAAACAACGAAATGTACATTTCAAACAATGAAATATAGATAAATACGAGGTAATTATGACGGTAAAATGCCGCAAATAAATATAGATTATTCGAGCAGGTGCAGTTCGTCGCCGCGAAGCTCTATTGGATAGCCTTCAATGTTATTTTCGTAAATTTGTCCGGTGCCGAGTCCTTGGGGCATTGTAGGATGGTATTTGGCTACCCAATGGGCAATGGCGTTGAGGCCAACGTTGCTTTCGAGGGCGGAGGTTGCCCACCAGCCGATATTTCGCTGCTGGGCAAGACTTATCCATTCATCGCAGCCGCTGATGCTGCCATGAAGGGATGGTTTGAGAATGATGTATTGGGGATTGATTTCGTTGAGAAGAGACACTTTATAATCTGTGGTATAGGTTTCGAAAGAACCGCATGAGTCGTGACCTATACCGGGAATGAGCTCTTCGTCGAGTGCGATAGGAAGGGGTGTTTCTTTGCATAGCTTTGCCATTTCTTTCCATTGACCGCCGCGGATTGGCTGCTCTATGCTGTGAAGATCGAGTGAGGCAAGTGTGTCAAGCTTGCGCATTGCGTCATCTCCAGGCAGGAATGCGCCGTTGGCATCTACACGCAGTTCGATGATTTCTCTTGGATAGCGGCTGCGTATCTGGCGGAGTAGTGAGACTTCGTCGTCGAAATTGATGGCGCCGATTTTCAGTTTCACGCAGCGAAAGCCAGCTGCAAGTTTTTCCTCTATGCGCATTTTCATCGTTTCGTAGTCGCCCATCCAGATAAGTCCGTTGATCGGTATGCCTCCTGTGAGTCCGCTGAGGTTCTTGGAGCGCTTTTCATAGTGCCACATGGCTGTCTCCATTGCGAAGAGCATGGCAGATGATGTGTCGGGACTCAAATCTGGCAGAGGGGCATATTCGCCAATGCCGATGTGAGCGGGATCATTCTCATCAACAATCTCGATGAACTTGACATGATGCTCTGTATAAGTGCCGCGGCTTGTGCCAGCACGGAACTTGAAGCGCAGGGTGTATGGTGTTATTTTGCTAATTCTTGGCATAAGCGATCTTGGAAATTGCGTCCTACGGATGCTGTCATAACTCCGTTGTTCATGATGGAAAATGCAAGGATGTGGCCATTGGATGCTGTCACATAGCCTGCAAGGCAAGAACAGCCGGTTACTGTGCCTGTTTTAGCGTGAACATTGCCGAAGGCTGGACCACTGATCATACGTTTTTCCAGCGTGCCATCCATGCCGGCAATAGGCAGAGAATGATAGAGATATGTATAGATGTTTGGATTCTGGAAGGCGTATCGCAGCAGGGCTACTTCCGTGTCGGCGCATGAGTAGTTGTAGAGTGATACTCCGCTGCCATCAGCAACCTTCACTCTGGAGGCATCGGCACCTGTCTTACGGATTACATCCAAAACCCTTTGCGATGCTTCTTTCCATGTGAATCCGAGATGATAGAACATGGATTCTGCATATAGGTTGTCGGATGTCTTCATCATGTGCTGCAATGCCTGACCGATGGTGATGCTGTTCACGAAAATTTCGTAGCATGAGTCGGCAGGCGCTTTACCGAGGTCTGCGCATACTGATGTGCTGTCGCCCTGCGCATTGAACACTCCAAGGTCTTTCAGTTCGTTGCTTATGGTTTGGGCGAAATAGAGAGGTGGGTTGAAGTAAAGGTCGGTGGAATAAGATTTGAAATCAGGATATAGGCTGCCTCGCTCGTACATAAGCGGAGATAGGTATGGCATGTTGTTGCAAGGAACATCATCCCAACACCATCCGTTGCCATAAAGGGCGCTTTCCTTCATGCTTGCGTCGGCATAGATTGTTCCATTGATTCGGTTTATGCCAAAGTCTTTTATCTGTTTGGCAAAAAAGCGTATGTCGCCATATTTCAATGTGGGATCAAAGTCGCCAACTATGTAAATGTCACCATTTAGCAGGCTGTCTTCTGTGACATCTCCTGTGTGGAGAATGCGTGTGCGGTATTCGTGCTGTGCTGTGAGCTGGTCGAGAGCAGCAACGGCTGTGAAAAGCTTCTGTGTGGATGCTGGGCGCATCACCTTCTGCCCATTGTATGACCAAAGGAGAGAATCTGTGGTGAGATCCCATACGGTTATGCCTGTATTGTAATAAGATGTGTCGCATTCTTGTGCAAAAGACTCAAAGTCTTGTGCATGGAGTGGCATGAAAAGTACGAGAAATAAGGCTATGAGCGATGCTTTGCTATACATTTTATAAAGTCTTCCTCATTTACAGGGGTTATAAAATATTCTTTCTGATCTTTCATCACTATGGCAAGTGATGTCTGCAGCGCCTTGCCTCCAATGCGCATGCGGTTTATTCTATCTATGCGGTCAATGTCGCTGATAGGTATTATTTTGTCTTTGCTGAATTTGCCTGCATGGATTATGAGTGTGTTGGAGGATGTGACGGTGTATGTGGTGTGTATCATTTTTTCTATGACAACAACCATTAAAAGCAGGTCGATGGCAATCAGGGCACCGCTTCCTGCCTTGGGAAGAAGGGTTGTTTGCCATATCAAATAAATGGCTACTGACAGCAGGGCTGCCAGTAGCACATAATTCCCGAGGGATACTTTTGAGTGAAATTGTCTATTCACTTACTATAAGGTTTAGTAAAGATTATCTTGCTTATTCTCCAGCAGGTGAAGTCATGCCGACCTCAATGCGGTTGCCGCTCTTGAAGATTGCTTTTGCAACTGCCTGAATGTCTGCTGCTGTGATTGACTTGATTGTCTCAACGTATGGAGTGACATCATCATTTCCATAGAGTGCATGTTCTACCATCTCACCCATCCAGTAACCGTTGCTCTTGAGGTCTTCTTCGTGAGCACGGAGCATGTACTCCTTAACCTTTTGAACGTCTTCTTCCTTTGGACCCTGGTTGACCATGTCTTCAACACCCTTGTAGATGATTTCTGTCATTTTCTCGCGCTTTTCAGGAGCTGTTGGCAACTGAATTGTAGCTGATGCAATCTCGTTTGGATAGCGCTGCATGCTTGCATTTACTGGCACACCGTATGCACCGCCTTCGTCCTCACGAACTGACTCTGTGTAAAGCATCTGCATAACTTGTTTAAGCATATCTACTGTGAGGGAGTTCTTGAGATTCACAGCCATAGGTGTGTGGTAGAGGAATTGAACGATAGCATTTGGTGTTTCCTGATGCTTCTCAAACACATTCTTGATCTCGCCCTTTGCCATGCTGAGGTCAACTTTCTTGAAGTTCTCTGAACCTTTAAGTACAGGGAGTGCACCAAGGTACTTTGCAAGGAGAGGAGCAATTGTGTCGGCGTCGCAGTCACCGATGATGAAGAACTCAAAGTCGTCGGCATCGGCAAAGCGCTCCTTGTAGATCTGGATAATGCGATCGTAGTCGATCTTGTCAAGGTCTGCTGCCTTAGTTCGAACGGCACGCACATTGTTATTATATACAACGCTTGCAATTGTGTCTGAAAGTGCTGTTGTAGGCTTAAGTTCCTGATTTTCCATTGACTTCTTTGCACGCTGGATTGTTGCATTGAATGCTTCCACATCCTTGCGAGGTGCTGTGAAGTTGAGGTATGCAAGCTGAAGCATTGTCTCAAAGTCTTTCTTCACACAGCTTCCTGATACAGTCTCTTTGTTTGTGTCAACGCTTGTGCTTGCGCTTGCCTGAATACCTGCAAGCTTCTTCTGAAGTTCTGTAGTACTGAAGTTGCCGATACCGCCAATGCTTACAAGGTCAACGAACTGTGTCTGAGCGTATTCCTCGTTGCTGTAAAGTGAGTTGCCGCCCCAGCTATGAGCATACATAGAGATCTTGTTTGGAGCGAAATCAGTCTTCTTCACATTGATCTTGATGCCGTTAGAGAGTGTGATGACCTTACTGTCGAAGATGCCAGGCTTAATGCTCTTGACCTTGCCTGGCTTTGGGAGATTGGCAATGAGAGGCTCATCGTTCACCTCTTCCTTGTATGGCTCAATGTCTTCAGCTTCAACTTCGTGCATCCATGAGATAAGCTGTTCCTTTGTCATCTTTGTGATGCCTTCCTTGTCTGGAGCCATGACGAGAACAACGAGGTTGCTGTCTGGAAGTGCCTTCATGCTTTCGTTGATAGCGTCCAATGGAATGGCAGGAACAAGTTGATTCATAACCTCATACTCCCACTCAATGTTATTCATTGGTCCGTTCTCCAAGAAGTTGTCAACACATGCATTCACAAAATTAGAACTGTAAATCTTGTCTCTCTGCTGGTATGCCTTCTCAATCTGAGAGAGATACTCTGTCTTGAAACGCTCGTATTCGCTGACTGTGAATCCGCCACGAACGGCACGAAGAATTTCACGATAGAGTGCCTTGATTGATGTCTCATAGCCATTGTCTGGACATGCAGTCGCACCGATCATGGCATCCTTTGTGTTTGCAGCAAAGTAGTTGCCGAAGCCTAACTGAGCGCCAAGGAATGGGGCATTTTCTTTTTGGAGAATTTCTGCAATACGATCGCCAAACATGCTGGATGCTGCTCCCTGAAGGTACTGGTAAAGAATGTATTGCAATGACTGACGCATTTCTCTTGGGAAGACATCGCGCTTCCAGAACATATTGATAGATGTGTATTGCTGTTCCTTGTCTTGTTGGAATGAGAAAAGAGGTTCCTGGTTGTCTGGCACAGGATAGTACTCGCGTACTGCAGCGTCAGCAGGAGCTGGGGCGATGTCTGCAAACGTGCTCTTGATTTTCTGCTCAATCTCATTTACGTCAACGTCACCAACGATTATGATGGCCTGAAGGTCAGGACGATACCATTTGCGGTAGTATGAACGGATGGCGTCGTAAGGGAAGTTCATCACGATGTCCATTGTTCCGATTGGCATGCGGTTAGCATACTTACTGCCTGGGTACATCTCAGGAAGCGCTCTTTCCTGCATGCGCTGAGCAGCAGAGCTGCGCATACGCCATTCCTCGTTGATCACACCACGCTCTTTGTCGATTTCCTTGCCTTCAAGAAGAAGGTCGTGACTCCAGTCGTGAAGGATGAGCAAGCATGAGTCGATGGCACCGCCAACTTCAACATTCACGTTGTCAATGTTATAGACTGTCTGGTCAAATGCTGTGTAGGCATTGAGGTTTTCACCGAATTTCACACCAATCTTCTCAAGGTATGTCTTCAGGTTATTGCCAGGGAAGTGTGTTGTGCCATTGAAACACATGTGCTCAAGGAAGTGAGCCAAACCGCGCTGGTTGTCATCTTCCTGCATTGAGCCGACCTTCTGAGCTATATAGAAATATGCACGCTTTTCAGGCCATTCGTTGTGACGAATGTAATAAGTGAGACCATTGTCCAGCTTGCCCTGCTTGATTTCTGGGTCAGCAGGCACAGCCATGTCTTGTGCCATGATCATTTGTGGTAAAGCCACAAGGAACATGGCAATAAGAATCAGATATTTTTTCATTGATTATTGTTGATTATTTTATTATGCTTTCTTTATTTATCTTTATTTTATTTTTCTTTATCAAGAGCATGTTTTGCGTAATCTACAGTATAGTGAAGACCACGGCTTTCCTTGCGCTCAAGTGCATGACGTGTAATGAGATAGCCCACATTTATCATATTGCGAAGCTCGCAGATGTCTTTTGTTGGCTTCACGCGCTTGAAGAGGTGTTCTGTCTCTTCATAAAGAAGATCGAGACGTTCCCAGGCGCGGTGCAAACGGAGGTCGGAGCGAACGATGCCGACGTATGTTGACATAATCTGGTTTACTTCCTTTGCGTCTTGGGCAATGAGAACCTTTTCTTCGTTAGTCATTGTACCCTCGTCATTCCACTCTGGAACCTTCTCGTTAAAATCATACTGATCAATGACTTCAAGAGAGTGCTTTGCTGCTGCATCTGCATAAACGACAGCTTCGATAAGAGAGTTGCTGGCAAGGCGGTTTCCTCCATGGAGACCTGTGCAGGAACATTCGCCTACTGCATATAAGCGGCGGATGCTTGACTGAGCATCAAGATCAACCTTGATGCCGCCGCACATGTAGTGGGCACATGGCACAACAGGGATGTATTCCTTTGTGATGTCAATGCCAATGGAGAGGCACTTTGCATAGATATTTGGGAAATGATGCTTTGTTTCTTCTGGATCTTTGTGAGTTACATCAAGGCAGACATGGTCGAGGCCATGAATCTTCATCTCTTTGTCAATTGCTCGTGCTACGATGTCACGTGGAGCGAGGGAAAGGCGTTCATCATACTTTTGCATGAATTCCTCACCGTTAGGAAGACGAAGAATGCCTCCGTAACCGCGCATTGCCTCTGTGATGAGGTATGCAGGATGGCGCTCTGCTGGGTTGTAGAGTGCTGTAGGGTGGAACTGAACAAATTCCATGTCCTGAACCTTGCCCTTTGCACGGTAAACCATAGCGATACCGTCGCCAGTAGCGATATTAGGATTTGTGGTTGTAGCATATACGGCACCAGTACCGCCTGTTGCCATAAGTGTGACTTTGGAAAGGAATGTGTCAATCTTTCCTGTCTTTGGATTGAGAATATAGGCTCCGTAGCACACGATGTCTGGAGTGCGGCGAGTGACGCGGATGCCAAGATGATGCTGCGTAATGATTTCAACAGCGAAGTGATTCTCGAAAATGTCAATGTCAGGATTGCTGCGAACAGCTTCCATCAAGCCGCGCTGAATCTCTGCACCTGTGTCGTCGGCGTGGTGAAGAATGCGGAATTCGCTGTGTCCTCCTTCGCGATGAAGGTCGAAAGTGCCGTCTTCTTTCTTGTCGAAGTTCACACCCCATTGAACAAGATCTTTGATACCTGCAGGACCGCCTGTGACTACCTGACGTACAGCTTCTGGATCGCTAATGAAGTCACCGGCAATCATAGTGTCTTCGATATGCTTTTCGAAATTATCTACGAGCAGATTAGTTACAGAGGCAATACCTCCCTGAGCCTTTGCGGTGTTGGCTTCTTCGAGGGTTGTCTTACAAATGATGGCAATCTTGCCTTTCTTAGCCTTCGCAACCTTGAGGGCATAGCTCATACCGGCCACACCTGAACCGATGATGAGGAAATCGTATTTCTTAGTCATTGACTTTGGTTATTTACATGCTAATTATGCATAATATGGTTGCAAAATTATAAGAAAAAGGCGAGACAAAAAAGCTTTTTTCGCTTTTTCGTCTCGCCAATAAGGTTTTATGCTCGTTTTTATACGTTTTTGACTACTCTACATTTGATTTATAAGATTATATCCGTATTGTTTGAATTCTTTTTCGTCAATAGCGGAGTCTGTAAAAACCTCAAGAACCTTAACATCTTTTGATGGGCTCATGAATGTTGGAATGAGCGATATGAGCTCATTTTCATTGTTTGCGGATAGATACTGTGCGCCACATTCTAATGCGATTCCTTCTGCTGTTGTTGTGTGTGAAGCTGCAATACTTTCATGTAGGTAAGGAGAATGTTCTAATCCAGGAAGATGATGGAAAATCTGACCGCAGCCGTTGTTGAAGATAAGTATTCTGAGAGGAGATTGCGGCGCTTTCACATAATTGTTCCAAAGAGCATTCTTGTCATAGAAAAAAGAGAGGTCGCCTGTAAGAAGCAGGGTAGGAGTGCATGATGCTACCCAATATCCAACAGCAGCAGAAGAAGAACCTTCGATGCCATTCACTCCTCGGTTGCAATGAACAGGATTGTTTCCACAAAAGAAACTCTGCAGGCTACGCACCATAGAAGAGTTTGCAACATGGATGTGCCAATCAGCATTTATGTGTGGAAGGAAAGTATGGAGTGCTTTGATGTCGCAGAACTCCAGATTACCATTCATTATGCTGTTCTTAATGTCCGTTGTCTTGCATGATTCTGCCTGCATTCTATTCTGGTAATCTTTCCTTTTGCTGTCATTGCCTGAATCTAAAAGGGATAGAGTATGAAGGAATGATGCTGGAATACTGTAAATCAGGTCAGTGCAACACATGAAGAGATCAGCAAGTTCTCCAACATTAGAAATGTGCCAATGATGCTTTGGAGCATTCTTTCTCAGGAATTGCTTGAGTCTTTTTGATACAATATGACCACCGATGGTGATGACGAGTTCAGGTGTTTCAAATGTGTTTCTAGCAATCATTTCGTCAAAATTACCAATGTAGCATCCATTCAGTTCTTTGACTGTGTGAATGTTAGAAAGGTTATCTGCAATGATAATGCTCCCTTTGCCATAAAGAACTTTCAGATAATAGCTGCATTGCTCCATTTCTTTTGGAAGCATCTGACCAATAATGATAATCGCCTTTTCTGCCTTTCTCCATACATCTTTCATTTTATCAGTAAACTCGCATTCAAGGTTGCTATTTCCAACGAAAGATATAAGTCGTTCATCAGGTAGGCATGCCTCGTTGAAAGAGAACATCGGCTCAGTAATTGGCACATTGATGTGTACAGGACGATTTGTCTTCTTCTGTTCAATAAGTGCTTCATTTATAAGCCTGTTGCAGTACCAAGCGGTTTCTTCGTCAGTTGGTTCTGGAAGAGAAACACATTTAGCGACCATATTGCCAAAAGCATTAGGTTGAGGCATCGTCTGACCATCCATCTGACCTATCCATCTTTCTGGTCGGTCAGCAGTTATGGCAAGAAGAGGAAGATTGCGATAGAAAGCTTCGCAAACAGCAGGAGCGAGGTTAAGCACAGCAGAGCCGCTGGTTACACATATTGCAACAGGTTTGCCTCCGTTTGCTTCCATTAGTCCGATAGCAAAGAACCCAGCACTTCGTTCGTCTGTTATCTCATAACATTTCAGCTTTGCAGCCTTAAGGTTGTGAACAATAGCAGAGTTGCGGCTTCCTGGGCAGATGACGGCTTCTGTGATACCATACTTCACTATGAGCGATGTAAGTTGCTGTATGTTACGCTTTTCAGAGAACATATTGTATTGTTTTTATCTTTTCTTCGGTTTCCAAATACTCACTCTTAACAGTAGAGCCAGGTATGATGCCTCCGCCTGCATAAAGAGTGACTTTGTCATCCTTAACATTGCAGCATCGAAGGTTCACATACAGGTTTGTTTCTCCTTGAATGTCAAGCATGCCGACAACACCAGAGTAATAGCTTCTGTCATATCCTTCATTTTCAATGATGAACGTCTTGGCTTCTTCCTTCGGCAATCCACAAACAGCAGGAGTTGGGTTAAGCTTTTCTACGAAATCGCTTACCTTAATATGTGGAAGCGGAGAAAAGTGGAACTCGGTTTTCAAATGGAAAAGCTTGCCAGCACGAGATGTATAAGGACCTTCTTCCTCAACAACGCTGCTCATTGGAGTGATGATGTTTCGAATATAGTCAGCTACGATTGCCTGTTCCTTCTTGTTCTTTTCCGACCATTCTCCTTCGCTGGTCATTGTGCCGGCAAGAGCTACGGTGCGGTAATGCGATTTACTTCCTGCAATAAGAATCTCAGGGGTGGAACCTATCCAGGTGCCGTTCTCTTTAGTATGGCAAAGATACACCATTGTGCGAGGATATGTGTTGCAGGCACGAATGAATGCGTCTATAGGTTTTCCTGTGTAATCAGTTGTTATTGAACGGGAAAGAACAAGCTTTGGAAAGCGTGAAGGTATGGCAGAAATGAAGCGCTCGAATGATTGCTTGTAAGTGACTTCTTCATTGTTGAGGCTGATGCATGAAGATCTCATCTCCGTAGATAGCAGTTCTGTTTTGATAGACATCTCCACATCAGGATGAATCTTGATGGTCTTGTGCTTGCTGCTGTCAAACGGAATCATGACAAACATACGATCTGCATCAGCATGATTTTCGTCATGCTGGCACACCACTCTTATCTCGTCTGCAAAAGGCAGTCGGAAGAGCGCATAAGCGGAATATTTGTCAAAGTCAATCATAAGTTACTTTCTTTTCACGATGCGATTTGTCACTCTTTCAACAGAGATTATCTGTCCATCTTCACCCACAACATCAACACTCCAAACATGAGTGCTTTTGCCTGCATGAATGAGTTTTGCCTTGCCATAAACAATGCCATCAGTTGCAGACATTGCAACATGACTTCCACTCACTTCTGTTCCGCAAACGGCTAAAGTCTCATCATAATTAATAAGATGCAGCGATCCTACGCCTGCAATAGTTTCTGCAAGAGTGAGAGAGGCGCCGCCATGCAGGATACCTATGTATTGGCGTGTTGCAGACGAGATAGGCATCTGAGCTACAGCATATTCATCGTCACTTGGCATGAAGCGTATTCCAAGAGCTTCTATCATTGTTCCATTCATTCGGGAATGGAGAAAATCACATTCTTGTTGAGTAAGCACGGGGAAAGGTAGGGGATATGAATTATAAATTATAAGTTATAAGTTATGAGTTATGGGTTGTATCTTCTCAGTTCTGCTCTAAGTGCTTTGGCTTTGCCATCAGTCACCTTGTCCATGAGTGCCCAGAATTTAGGTGAATGGTCATGGTGAATGGTGTGGCAAAGTTCATGCAGGATGACGTAATCTTGCAGATGCTCAGGCACTTTCATCAGGTAGAGAGATAAGTTTATGGAGTTGCGTCCAGAGCAAGATCCCCATCGGGTTTTTGACGGCTGAATTCTTAGGGCTGTGTAATTGAAACCATGCATGTATGCCAGTTCTGCAACTCTTCTTGGCAAAAGCAATTTGGCATCCTTTCTCAGCTTCTCTATGTCATCTTCAGTCAGTTGAGGACGCTCTTTCAATGCTGCTTGCTTAGCGATAAGTTTTGTTCTGAACTTATCAATTGTCTGTTTTACAAATGATAAGTTAGCACCGCGAAAGGCAGTAACACGCAAACCGTCAACCTCAGGGCGCATAATTATGCTACGCGCTCTCGGGTTGACGGTTATGGTTACCGTCCCGAAGTCGGGATCAGTGTATTGCATTAGTCCTTGATGAACTCAGCGTAAATCTTGTCAGCAGCAGCCTTCATCTCCTCAGATGGAAGCTGAAGTTTCTCGCGTCGGAAGTCCACATCTGCCTCACTCTGCATAGGAATGAGGTGTATGTGAGCATGAGGCACTTCAAGTCCAAGCACAACCTGAGCAACCTTCACGCAAGGGAAAGCAGCTTTGATAGCCTTTGCCACTTTCTTTGCAAACACCTGATAACGAGCGATTTCATCGTCTTCCATGTCAAAAATGTAGTCAACTTCACGACGAGGAATTACAAGTGTGTGTCCCTTCACGAGAGGGTTGATGTCAAGAAATGCATAGAATTCCTCGTTCTCTGCACACTTATAGCTTGGAATTTCACCAGCTGCTATTTTAGAGAAAATGTCCATTTTAAGTTGAATGAGTTGAGGTAAGTTGATTGTTGAATGAGTTGAAGTAAGCTTAGAGTTGATGGTTGAAAGTTGAGATTATCCGAAGCTGATACTCATGATTTCAAACTTCATAACTCCGCGAGGTACAGTAACTTCTGCGATGTCGCCAACCTTCTTTCCGAGCAAGCCCTGAGCAATAGGAGTCTTGATGGAAATCTTGCCCTCACGAAGATTTGCCTCACCCTCGCTGACGATGGTGTAAGTAACCTTCATGCCGTTATCAACATTCTTCAGTTCAACCTTTGAGAGAATTTGAACCTCATCAGTTTTAGTAAGCTTAGAAGGATCGAGAATCTTAGCGTTTGCGAGCACACCCTTCAGTTCTGCAATCTTTGTCTCAAGCTTTCCCTGAGCCTCTTTTGCTGCATCATACTCTGCGTTCTCGGAAAGGTCGCCCTTTTCACGAGCTTCTGCAATCTGGCGGATAACTTCTGGACGTTCTACTTCCTCCAGCTGCTTGATCTGGGCACGAAGCTTATCGTAACCCTCCTGTGACATGTAAGCCATAGATATTTTTTTGTTTGTTTTTAGTTTTTATTCAATTGGTTGTCTTAATTATAAGGAGGTTTAGTTTTTTGTCAAAACAAAAAGAATCCCGACATCTTGCGGATGTCGGAACCCTTCCTTCTTAAATTCGACTGCAAAGTTACGGATTTTCCTTTTGTCTGCCAAATTTTTCAGCGAAAAACTCAGAAACTCAGCGCAAAACCTGCAATAACGTTCGTTCCGAGAGTGCTGTATCCGTAATATCTGTCATATTTTTGGTTAAGCAAATTGTCTCCCTTTACGAAGACTGAAAGTGGAGTGTTGATTGGCAATGCGTAGCGTAGGCTTGCACCAAGATTCAGTATTGTTGGGCGCTCGTATGCTTTGCCGCCGACCACGTCTATCTCAGGAGAATTGAAGCATGCCAACTGCCAGTCAATGCCGAAATACAAGTCCTTAATAATCTTTGCGTCAGCTTTCCACTGCATGTCGAACATTGGCTTAATATATGATCCGCTTAACCACTTGGTTTCGTCTTTCTCTTTGTTGCTTTCAATGTTTATCTGGTGGCGAAGATCAAGTTTTACAATATCCTTATATGCGTATGTGAAATCTGCGTTAAAATAGAAGTTCTTGCTTTTTGTGAAGCTGATGAGAGGGTAGTAAAATCCATTTGTTGCATTAGTCATCCAAGCGATATCTGCATGATTTTTAGACATGTCATATCCCAAGTTGATGTCTCCGCCAAATCCTTTGCCAGAATTAAATTTATAACCGGCGCGTGCATCAATCTGATGGAATTCATCGTCCATCTGTGTCTTTTCAAGGATAGGAAGCGCGAAATATGGACTCATAGAAGAGAAGCGACGGAAGTCATTTTCCTCCATATATCCCTTTGCAATGATGTAGGCATCGCTCTTATTATTAATATGATATGTGAACGACGCATCAGGTGCAACATCTCCGTCTGTTCCGATGAACACGCCCAATTTGAGGTTGAACTGCTCTCCATTATATAAATAATGTGGAGTGAAATGGAAGTGAGTCATTCCTTTGAGCTCATCGTTGCCATAGCTTGATGATGTGAATTCAATGCCAAGTCCTGCGGCGTGTTCCTCTGTGAACTTATAACCGAGGTCTGCATCTGCCTGGAAAATAGTTTCTCCCAATTCCTTGTTAAACAAAGTGTTTCTGTTCTGATTGAAGAATTTCAGGTTACCAGTAGCACCGATAGAGAATTTGTCAATCTGGTATGGGGTTATTCCAAGTTCGAAGTCGCCAATCGTATTATGCTGCTTATCAGTTACGCCAGGAATGTTGAGGCTGTTGTAGTAGTTGAACACCTGATTCTGAAATGCACCTTTTGCAAAGAAATCCACACCATTGTCAAAGAGGTGGTTGTACTTTACCTGTCCGCGATTGTCATAGAAGCGGCTCTTCCATTTGTTGATGCCATAATATTCATTTTCAAGCGTTTTCCCGTTGTATCCCTTTAGTGTGTAGTCAAGGGTGAGGGCATCATTGTCAGTAAGATTGAACTTATAGGCAATCTCACCATCTACCTGTTCGTGACTCATGCCAGCCAGTTGCAGATAACCGTTCTTGTTGCCTTTCCAAACCTCTTCGCTGCTGTAATCTCCAAGCGGCTCTTCCTGATACTGGTTCAGCTGCTGACCATTCACATTGTACTGCATTGTGTAGTGCTTTACCTGAGTTTCAGCCGCTTGTGTTTTTACATCCACCTTTTTGGCGTCTTTCACTACAGGCTTAACTGTATTTGTCACCTCAACAGAATTGTTCAGTTGGGCAAAGGCAGGGCTTGCAGCCATTGCTCCTATATATATAAATATGTGTAGCTTCTTCATAATCTTTCCTTGATCATAGTTTGAATGTCATCATCTTCCTTGTAGTTAGCCTTCAGCGACTGAAGAGTTTCTTTTGCCTCCACAGTTCTGCCCTCAGCTTTGTAGATGTCGCTAAGCAAGATGAAGGCTCTCGCCAGCCAGTAAGGCTTGCTTATGCCCTTGTCAATGGCATCGAGAATCTGCTGTTCTGCCTGCTGGTGCTGACCTTTGTTGAATGTTTCGATAGCAGCAATGACAGGCGCCTTTGCTATCTCAATCTCAGCAAGTTCCTTTGCACGTGCAATGGAGTCTTCGGCAGCGCGGATGGAATCCTGAATGGCAATGTTGTTAGCCATCGTCTGCAATTCCTCGCTTGCCTGCTGTGCAAATTCGCTTTGCGGGTAAGTGGCAATAATTCTGTTGAAAGTGCTTGTAGCCTCCTCGTTGTTTCCGCTCAGCACGTAGGCACGTCCCTTTTCAAAGAGAGATTTTGCGTTGAGGGAAGAACTGGTGTATTCTGCATTCATCTTGTCTATGATGGCAATCTTTTCTTCATAGTTGCCTTTAAGTCCTTGAATGTAAGCCTGCTGAAGCATTGCGTAGTCGCCGTATGAGTGGCAAGTCTCCTTCGCTTTCTGGTAGAATGCGTTTGCTTCATCGTAGTTACGAACATTCAGGTAGCAGTCGCCAATACGGTTGTAAACGTCGGCCTTCATCGTAACGTCAGCCTCCTCCTTATTTGCAATTTTCTCGAACTGGCTGATAGCGCTGTTGAACTGCTGCTTCTTGAACAATGCGTAGCCAAGGCTGTAGATAGCATAATCGTTGTTTTTCAGTTTGCCGTTAGGTGTTTGCTTGCCAAGATTGATAGCTGTGTTCAGGTCGCTTGCCGCCTGATCGTAATTGGCAAGACGGTAGTTGCAATCGCCTCTCACATAGTAGGATTCTGCGTATGACTCAGCATCCTGATTTCCAAGAGCTATTGATTGTGAAGCGTATGTGATGGCATTCTGCATCGCATTCTTGCTCAGTTCCTGGAAAGCAAGATTGTAGAGCACCTTCTGCTTGTCCGATTCTGTGTCGGCAGTCTTTGTCTGCGCCTTGTTGATAGCGCTGAGAGCCTTGGTGTAATCCTTTTTCTTCATGTAAACCTCTGTGAGACATTGGCTTACTGAGGTTGCATATTTTGAAGTAGGGTATTCGTTGAGATACTGCTCCATGACGTTGACAGCAGCTGGCGAAGACTTCTCGTGAAGCGTGAGAGCGTAGTTGTAGAGTGACTGCTCACGCAGGCTCTGATTTGCAGACATCTGCGAGGCGCTCTTGAAAGCAGCCTCGGCACTCTTCTTGTCACTTGTTTGCAGGGCAGCTATTCCAGCATGCAGAAGAGCATTCTGAGCCATCTCGTCCTGATCCACACCTGCACTCTGAGTGAGAGTGGAGAGAGCCTTGCCGAACATGCCAGCCTTATAGTAACTCATGCCAAGCTTGTAGAGCGAAGTGCGTGTCTCCTCGCCTCGCTCCAAGTAAGGAATAGCTTGTGTGGTGTGTCCCTCATCGTATAGTTTCTCGCCTGCAAGCCTGTATATTACAGGAGTATAGGCATTTACTTCCTCGCTCAGCTTTGTGAGAGGGTAGGCAAGAGGAGTGGTTACGGAGGCACCCTTTCTCTCCTCTTCGAAGAAAAGTTCTATAGCCTCGTCGAAGCGGTAGTTCTTCACGAGCAGATTGCGCCTTAGCAGCGACATCACCTGATTGTATTGCGAAGTTGGATTCTCCTCAATCCATTCTCCCATCTTCTCCTCTGTGCCAGGAGTTTGTAGCACATAGTCGCACACCAGTGAAAGCGCCTCAGCTTCAGCCACCGACTTATTGTCCTCGCTGGCTGTGGAAAGGAAACGCTCGAATTGCTGTTGCGCACCGAAATAGTGACCGTCAGCCACAAGCTTCACGGCTGTCTGCTGCGCCTGTGCCATACTGGAACAGAGCAAGGCAAGCATGCCAATAATAGTTCTGTTTATGTTCATTTGTAAATAATAATGTAAATTGCACCACAAAAGTACGAAGATTTCTTCACAAATCCCTAACGCTAACCCTTAATTCTTAATAAAATAAAGATTTTTTAAGCGAAATCGAAAACGAAAACGAAAAAAAAGGCCTGACAGACTTTTTCTGCCAGGCTTTTGGAAGGGGCTTCACAGCTTTGCTTCCAATTGGTTTTGGTTTAGTTTTTAAGAATTGATTTGTTTAATATAATTGATGTAAAAGCAAAAAGTCAGTTTTTTACCTCTATGGAGTCATTTGAGGTTTTTGTCTCAGCCTTGTTGACATCCTTGATGCGGAGAGCCTGTTGAATGTCAGCTGATTTGATGTATGGATCAACAGCAACGGCACCGCTACTCTCAACCGCTTCATGTTCGCCTATGGCATGCTCTGCGGCACGTCCTATTGTGAGAGCGATGGCAACGACGGCTGCAGCCTTGAAGAAAGGTGCAATGTGTCTTGTCATCTTGCGAGGCATCATCTTCACAATGCGAGTCTTAGACGCATCCTCCTCCTCAATCATTGCCATAATTTGTGCATCGAACTCATCTCCTAGCTCATCTTTCTTAGCCTCTGCTTCGTAGTTGAACATGTCGGCATACTCAGAAAGGTGTGCAGGTACATCCTCCTGTGCGAAGAAAGAATGCAGAATCTGCTCTTCCTGCAAGGTTGTCTCGCAGTTGAAATAGCGTTCCAGCAATTGTTCGATGTACTTGTAATCCATTGTTTATATATATTATAATGTGGTTTTGAAAGCAACGGTTTAACACCTGCTTCTACTATAACGACGAATGAGTTGGGGAAAAGTTACAAGAAAAATCACTTTTTTTTATTTTTTTCAAAATTCTTTGTTTCATGCGTTCATTATATAGTAAATAGAAAGTCTTTCTTTTCGTATTTGTCTCTTCCTTTTGCCCGATTTGAGCTACATTTCATTGTTTGAAATGTACGTTTCAAATAATGAAATGTATATTTCAAACAATGAAACATACGTTTCAAACAATGAAATGTAGATGATACGCTCGTATTCGGCTTAGAAAATACGAGGGTACTGACTAAGAAACTACGGAATTAAAGTGCTTGATGTTACTATTATATATGATTTTCAATAGTTTAATGATGCTTGATAAAATAAAATCAATTTTTTTTCGTTTTTTTTGTAACAGAATTGCAGAAACAGTCGTTTGTACAATTAGAAGCGCTTTTAATTAACGAAAACTAAAACAAAAACGAAAAAATATGAAAAGAATAATCTTATCAATCGTAATGGTTCTTGCTGTCGGATCAATTATGGCGCAAAAGCAAGAATTGGAAGCTCTTTCAAAGGTGGCTGGTATTGAATATACAAAGTTGCCAAAGAATCATCTTGTTGAAATGGCAAGGAAAGAGGGTGGAATAACTATAGGCAATAAAAACCTTAGTCTTTTGAATATACAATTTGATGAAGTGGGTAGTGATCAAGATGTTAAAAATTGGATCAATGATATTATAGACACATTCTTCAAGAATGTAGATTACATTCACGTTCTTAATACAAAATCTGAAAGTGCAAGACAACAAATCAATGCCACAGCAGATGCTATTGAAAAGAAAAATGAATGTATTATGAGCACTAATGAGGATGACGAAAAGATAAAACTAATCCAGTGCAAAAAGGGAGTCGTTGGCATTATTGAAGATGATGAGGATATTTCCTTGATGTACATTGAAGGTAAGTTCAATTTCACAAAGACTATTAATAAGTTGTCAAAAATTATGCAGGATGCAGAAGTGACGCTTCCGCACAATGATTAATCCGTTGATTGTTAATTAGTAAAAATGACATCACAAGAGTTCAAACAACGGTTCATGCCTCACCATAAGCTGCTTTATAGAGTTGCTTATAGTATGCTCGGCAATGCTCAGGATGCGGAGGACTTGCTTCAAGATTTCTATCTGAAGCTGTGGACGAAGCGTGATGAGCTGCCAGAAGAGGCTAAGAATCAAGCATATCTTGTGACTTCCATTCGCAACCTTTACTACGAAAAGAGACGATTGAAACGTATTGATGCTTCCGCAGAACTTGACCAGCAACCTGAACCTCCAGACAGCTCTCCTCCGTTGGAAAGACAGATAGAGTCGAGGGATGAGGCAAGGCACATGCAGGTGTTAATCAATGATTTGCCCGATAGAGACAGACAAGTGCTGGAACGGCGTCTCATAGAAGACCAGAGTTACGAAGATATTGAGCGCGACACGGGACTTTCGCAAGGCAACATTCGCCAGATTGTGTTGAGAACAAGAATGAAACTTAAACAACAATTTGAAACAATTACAAAGACATGGAGGAACTAAATAAGGACATATTGAAAGATCTTGAGAATATCGAGATTCCAGAGGGATTGGAAGAGCGTCTTTCCATGAAGATTGACCAATGGGAGATGCAAGAAAAGAAGGTTGTGCCGATGGCACCTAAGAAGGTGTCGCGCATCATGACTTACATCTCTGCTGCCGCATGCTTTGTGCTGTTGTTTGGTGTCGGAGTTACTTATCTCAATGCGGACAAATCGAGCATTAAGGAAAAATACGATACGTATGATGATCCTGTTGTGGCTCAGAAAGAGGCCGAGCGTGCTCTTGCTCTTCTTGCTTACAACCTGAACAAGGGGGTCGGGCAGATGGAAAAGGCTAAGGCAATCAGCGACAGGGTGGAAATCACATGGGATAAAAGTATTAACATTAAATAAAACAGAAAATATTATGTGTTGCAATATTCATAACATGAAATTCGCTAATAGGTTTTTTTCTTATATTATAATATGTGTAATGATGCTTGCTTTCTCTGTTAGCGCAAATGCTCAGGTGGAAGCTTTTAAAAAGTACTCTAACTCTAAGGACATTACATACGTCTATATTTCAAAAGCTATGCTGAGATTTGCTGGTGGCAAGGCTGCTCCAAGCGTGCCTGGGGTGGACATGAAAGGGCTTTCTGGCAAATTGTCGGGTATTCAGATAATTACGTCTGATAGCAAAGCAGCTCGCACTCGCTTGGAAAATGAGACAATGGACATCGTCAAAGCAAACAAGTACGAGCTGCTTATGCAGGTTGATGATGATGGCGAAAAAGTGCGCATCTATAGTAAAGAAGGAAAGAAGCAATCGGTAATCATCATGTATGTTGACGAAACCGATGAGACTTCTGTAATAGTCTTCTCTGGAACATTCACAATGAGTGATATTGAGAAGATGATGAAATAGTTACGCCTTTTCTTCCTTTTCTTTTGGAAGAATAAGATTGAGCAAAACTGCGAGCAGGAACACTACTGCTACGCAGTTTTCTGCAAATACGGTTTGGATGATCTGTGGGAAGATGGCAAACATCTGTGAGGCGGATGTGAAGCCGAGGCCTATGCTGAGCGAGAGGCTCACAATGATCATGTTGCGCTGTGAAAATCCGCTTTTTGCCATCATGCCGAAGCCTGCAAAGAGGATGCTTCCGAACATCATGATGGTGCAGCCGCCAAGAACTGCCTGTGGGATGGTGGTGAGTACTGCGCCGACGGCTGGGAAGAGTCCTCCAAGAATCATTATCACAGCGCCAGTGGCAATGGTGAAACGGTTGACAACCTTTGACATAGCTGCAAGACCGACATTCTGCGAGAAAGAGGTGATTGGCGTGCATCCGAAGAGTCCTGCAATACTGCTGACGAAGCCGTCGCATGCTACGGATGCGCCCATCTCTCTTTTATGAACATTGCGTCCGAGGGCTCCAGAGCAGAGGGCTGAGGTGTCGCCGATTGTCTCTGTTGCGGAAACGAGGAATACACAGATGATGGCGAGGATGGCATCAAGATGGAATTCTGGGGTGAATGGCATGAAGGTTGGCAATGCTATGATCTTTGCTTGGCTGAGTGTGGAGAAATCTACCATGCCCATGCAAACGGCTAAGATATAACCAACTATGAGTCCTACGAGCACGGAGAGTGAACGAAGGAATCCTTTGGCGAAGACCTGTGTGAGGAGGCAGGTGAGAAGTGTCACCGATCCGACAATCCAGTTTGCTGCGCTGCCGAAATCTGCTGCTCCCTGACCGCCAGCAAAGCTGTTTGCACCGATAGGAAGAAGTGAGAAACCGATGGCGGTTACAACGGTTGCTGCAACGACGTGTGGGATGAGCTTCGTCCATTGATTTGGGTACAAGCCGAGCACGCCTTCTACCAAGCCGCCTATGATGACTGCTCCCATGAGTGTGCCCATGCCTTGCGTGGAGGCTATGGCTATGGCGAGAGAAAGGAACGTGAAACTGATTCCCATGACGATAGGCAGACGTGAGCCGATGCGCCAGATAGGGTAGAGCTGAACTAATGTTCCGATGCCTGCGATGATCATGCAGTTCTGGATAAGTGCTGCACTGGTCATTGCATCGATTTTCACAACGTTGGCAAGAATGATGATTGGCGTGATGTTTGAAACAAACATTGCCAATACGTGCTGCAAGCCGAATGGTACGGCTTGAAGGACTGGCACGCGGCCGTCGAGGAAGTAAATACTTGATTTTTCCATAGATGTTTTACTCTATTTTAATTAGATGTTTTATCCTATCGTAAGATTTGGATTGATGAGCTTTTTCTCTGGCTGGTCACGGAATTTGATTGTCTGTGTTTGCCAATCCATTGAGTCAATGATGGCAATGGATTCTACTTTGTAGCCTTCGGCTCTAAGTTCTCCGCCACCTTTCTGCTGACCTTTTTCAACCGCAATGCCTATGCCGACAACTTCTCCGCCTGCTTGATGGACAATGTCTATGAGTGCGTGGGCTGCCTGACCGTCAGCAAGGAAATCGTCAACGATGAGCACTTTGTCTGTGGCAGAAAGATAAGGTTTGGAGACAAAGATGTTGTTCATCTTTTTGTGGGTGAAGGAATAGGCTTGGGAGACGTACTTGTCGTCTGTGCTGTTTGCTGTCTGATTCTTCTTTGCAAACACCACAGGTACATCGTAAAGGTGGCCTAAGAGGGTGGCGATGGCAATGCCGCTAGCCTCGATGGTGAGCACTTTGTTCACTTCTTCGTTATAGAAGCGACGCTTGAACTCGTATGCCATCTGGCGCATGATGTCAATGTCAATCTGATGATTTAGGAAACTATCTACCTTGAGAATGTTTCCTTCTTTAATGATTCCGTCTTGCAGAATCTTTTCTTCAAGAAAGTTCATGGTTGTTTTGCTTTTTGTAGATTAGTTGTTTTGTTTGATTGCAAAAGTACTAAAAAATCCACAAACATTGCTTATGCTGTTTTCCAATTTTGAGTTTCAAAAGAGAAATTGGATGGAAAATGCATAGTATATGGTACGATTTTCGGCAAAAGGTTTGCAAGTTTAGGTAAATTAAGGTATTTTTGCATTTATTTTCCTAACACATATTTATATTAAGAAAAATTCATAAACATCAATTAATAATTTAACTCAAACATTTATGTGGTTATTTAACTCTTCAATCGGAAGAAAGGTAGTGATGTCCATTACGGGTGTTGCTCTCGTACTCTTCCTTACGTTCCATGGATGCATGAACGTAGTAGCTATTTTCAGCAAGGAGGCATACAACCAGATTTGTGAATTGCTCGGAAGCAATTGGTACGCTATCGCTGCTACTTGCGCTTTGGCGGCTCTTGTTGTGATTCACATCATCTATGCCTTCATCCTCACAATCCAGAACCAGAAGGCTCGTGGCAAGGACAAGTACCAGGTGACTGATAAGCCTGCAAAGGTTGAATGGGCTTCTCAGAACATGCTCGTTCTCGGTATCGTGGTGGCTCTCGGTCTTATCCTCCACCTCTATCATTTCTGGTTCAACATGATGTTCGCTGAGATCGCAGAGATCGAAAATAGCATTGCTCCTACTGATGGATTCGAGTGGATCAAGTACACATTCAGCGGTGCTGGTGCAGTTTCTTATGCCTACACAGCTATCTATCTCATCTGGATTGCTGCTATCTGGTTCCACCTCACTCATGGTTTCTGGTCAGCTATGCAGACTCTCGGTTGGAGCGGTCACACTTGGTTCTGCCGTTGGAAGATGATTGGCCAGATCTGGTCAACTGTTGTTATGGCTATGTTCGCTGCTGTTGCTATTGCATTCTGCTTGTGCGGTAACTGCGATTGCCTTGGTAGCATCGACGGTACAGTTCTTCCTTTCTGGATGTAATAAAATAATTGGCAATCCTGATTTATCTAGCACCTCTAGCAAATATAGCGTATCAAGAACTTCTAGTTGTTCTAGTTAATTCAGGCAACAAAATCAACTAAAATTATGGCAATCAATATAGATTCAAAAATTCCTGAGGGACCAGTTGCTGAGAAATGGTCAAACTATAAGGCTCACCAGCGCTTGGTAAACCCAAAGAATAAGCTGAAGCTCGACGTTATCGTTGTTGGTACAGGTCTCGCTGGTGCTTCTGCTGCTGCATCTCTTGGCGAGATGGGCTTCAATGTCCTTAATTTCTGTATTCAGGACTCACCACGCCGTGCTCACTCTATCGCTGCACAGGGTGGTATCAATGCTGCTAAGAACTATCAGAACGATGGTGACTCTGTTTACCGTCTCTTCTACGATACAGTCAAGGGTGGTGACTACCGTGCTCGCGAAGCTAACGTTTACCGTCTTGCTGAGGTTTCTAACTCAATCATCGACCAGTGTGTTGCTCAGGGTGTTCCTTTCGCTCGTGAATACGGTGGTACACTCGCTAACCGTTCATTCGGTGGTGCTCAGGTGTCTCGTACTTTCTATGCTAAGGGTCAGACAGGTCAGCAGCTCCTCCTCGGTGCTTACTCTGCTCTCTCTTGCCAGGTGAACGCTGGTAAGGTTAAGCTTTATACTCGTTATGAGATGCTCGACGTTGTCATCATTGACGGTCGTGCTCGCGGTATCATCGCTAAGAATCTCATCACAGGTAAGCTTGAGCGTTTCTCTGCTAATGCAGTCGTAATTGCAACTGGTGGTTACGGTAACACATACTTCCTTTCAACTAATGCTATGGGCTGTAACGTAACAGCTGCAATGTCTTGCTACCGTAAGGGTGCTTACTTTGCTAACCCATGCTACGTTCAGATTCACCCAACATGTATCCCTGTTCACGGCGACAAGCAGTCTAAGCTCACTCTCATGTCAGAGTCTCTCCGTAACGATGGTCGTATCTGGGTTCCAAAGAAACTTGAGGATGCTAAGGCTCTCCAGGCAGGCACTAAGCAGGGTTACGAAATCCCAGAAGAGGATCGTGACTACTACCTCGAGCGCCGCTACCCAGCATTCGGTAACCTCGTTCCACGTGACGTTGCTTCACGTGCTGCTAAGGAGCGTTGCGACAAGGGCTTCGGTGTGAACAACACAAGTCTCGCTGTATTCCTCGACTTCTCTGAGTCTATCCAGCGTCTCGGCATCGACGTTGTTCTCCAGCGTTATGGCAACCTCTTCGACATGTACGAGGAGATCACTGACGTAAACCCAGGTGAGAAGCGTGCTACTGTAAATGGTGTTGACTACTACAACCCAATGATGATCTTCCCTGCTATCCACTACACAATGGGTGGTATCTGGGTTGACTATGAGCTCCAGACTTCTATCCCAGGTCTCTTCGCTATCGGTGAGTGTAACTTCTCTGACCACGGCGCTAACCGCCTCGGTGCATCTGCCCTCATGCAGGGTCTTGCTGATGGTTACTTCGTTCTCCCATACACAATTCAGAACTACCTCGCTGACCAGGCTATCTGGCCTCGCATTTCTACAGATGCTCCAGAGTTTGCTCAGGTTGAGAAGGCTACAGAGGACCGCATCCAGAAGCTTATGAACATCAAGGGTAAGCGTTCTGTTGACTCTATCCACAAGGAACTCGGCCTCATTTGCTGGGAGTACATTGGCATGGGACGTACTAAGGAAGGTCTTGAGATTGGTATCAAGAAGATTGATGAGCTTCGCAAGGAATTCGATACAAACCTCTTCATCCCTGGAAGCCGCGATGGTCTCAACGTTGAGCTTGACAAGGCTATTCACCTCGATGACTTTATCACAATGGGTAAGCTCATTGCATACGACGCTCTCTCTCGTGAGGAGTCTTGCGGTGGTCACTTCCGTGAGGAGCATCAGACAGAGGAAGGTGAGGCTAAGCGTGACGATGCTAACTTCTTCTATGTAGGTTGCTGGAAGTACGAAGGCACAGACGCTGCTGCTCCAACTCTCATAAAGGAGCCACTCGAGTATGAAGCAATCAAGGTACAAACTCGTAACTATAAGAACTAATCACATGGCAAATATAACATTCACAATTAAATATTGGAAGCAGGATGGTCCTAAGGCTCAGGGTAGATTTGAGCAGGAAACCCTGAAGGAGATTCCAGACGATACTTCATTCCTTGAGGCTCTCGACATCATGAACGAGCAGCTTATTGCTCAGGGTAAGGAGCCATTCGTATTCGACCACGACTGCCGCGAGGGTATCTGCGGTATGTGCTCACTCTACATCAATGGTACTCCACACGGAAAGACTGAGCGTGGCGCAACAACTTGTCAGCTCTACGTTCGTAAGTTCAAGAATGGTGATGTGGTAACTGTTGAACCTTGGCGTTCAGCTGGTTTCCCAGTTATCAAGGACTGTATGGTTGACCGTACAGCATTCGATAAGATTATCCAGGCAGGTGGTTACACTACTGTTCGCACAGGTGCTCCACAGGACGCTAACGCTATCCTCATCCCTAAGCCAGATGCTGATGAGGCTATGGACTGCGCATCTTGTATCGGTTGCGGCGCTTGTGTTGCAGCATGTAAGAACGGTTCTGCTATGCTCTTCGTTTCATCAAAGGTTAGCCAGCTTGCTCTTCTTCCACAGGGTCGTGTAGAGGCTGCTAAGCGTGCTAAAGCTATGGTTGCTAAGATGGACGAACTCGGCTTCGGCAACTGTACTAACACTCGTGCTTGTGAGGCTGTATGTCCAAAGTGTGAGACTATCGCTAATATCGCTCGTCTCAACCGTGAGTTCATCAAGGCTAAGCTTGCTGACTAATATAAGCGTTTGCTAACATAGCAACAGTATAACTACATAAAAAGAGAGATTCAATCCGATGCGATTGAATCTCTCTTTTTTTGCTTTGTGCGCCAATACCTTGTGAGTATACAATGTATACGTTAGAACTTAAAGTCAAGTGCGAAGCGAACGCCGTTCTTCTTAAGTTTATCGCCACCATAGATATCACCTACGTCGTAGTGGTTGAGGCGGCGTATGTACTGAATGGTGAGCACTTTGAAGATATTGCCAATGCCAACAGACATTTCCATGTAAGGCTTCTTGCCCATTGAGAATGAGGTCTGATGCCCGTCGCGAGTAGGGAAATACATGAGGGTGTTGTCGTTGGCGTTCTGAGCAAGATATGGATTGTTTTTGTCGGAAAGACCACCGTAGAGCATTTTGAATCCGATGTGCTCACGAAGTTTGAGTTTCTTCAAGAGTGGAACGCGGTTGAGTATCTTTCCGTCCAGGTTCCAATTGAAGTGGAATGCAACGTATTTGTCGTTAAGGAACTCCATGTTGCGCAGCATCATGAAAGACTGTCCATTGTCAAACTGCGTGAAGTAAGAAAGGTTTGACTGTGGGGTGAAGAGCATTGGGAATGGCACTTTGTTCCACTGGTAGCCTCCCTTGACAGTTGTTTCAACATAACCGAGTGCTGCAGGCAACCAGAACTTCTTGAATACGCTTGCTTCTGTCATGTTATACTTGTATTGACCTCCGAGAGGGCCGTCTAAGCCGAGAGTGTGCTCTACAGTAAGTATAAGCGCGTCGTTATTGATAGGGAGGCGCTGCTGCTTAGAATTGATGAATGTCTCTCTTGGAGAGTAGCGGAATCCGAACTTAAGGTCTGTGGTTCGGATGTATGGCAAGAGTGTCATTCCTTGTCCGTTAACAGGCATGTAGTTAAGTTTGCCTGCTGGTGTGAGCTTTGCGTTGTCTGCTGTAAGAGAGAATGTCATGTAATTGTCTGTCTCGTATTGGAATTTCGCTTTCCAATCGTTCACATACATCATCTGATCTACCTTGCTTGCCTTGAAAGAGCTGTAAACGTTATCCTTTGTCGTTCCAGAATACTTGTCAACAGGGCTCATGTCATCGTACATGTAGCTGACGGTAATGCTTCTGCGTGGGAACTCATGAGCCATGTATTTTTTCTTGTTGAAGGAATACTCCAATTCTGCTTTATACTTCATTTTCTCGTCCTTTGCACCGTATGCAGCATATCCGCGTGCAAATAGATGATGAGAAAGGTTGCCTGTTGTCTGCAAAGGTATCTGATAGCGCATGCCATCAATGTCGTTGTGAGAAATTATGCTGTTGAGTGGTATGAAGTCGAGTTTATTTGGCGAAGGAGTAAGCTCTATAGAGTTCTCAACAACAGCCTTGAGGAGGAATTTCCAGAAACCACCAAGGTCATCGTTAATCTTATCTACAGATCTGCCAAGGTTGCTTTCCGTTTCTGTCAATTTGATAGGGCGTATGCTTGCCCAATATGTTGAGTCCTTGAATTCTGCATCAGGCATGACTTTGTCGATGAGAAGGGATTTGAACGCTTTCTTGTCAAGTATTGGCGAGAAATCATAGTTGGAATAGCTTGTGTATCGTTGGCATTGCATGTTTATTGCTCCATAGAATCCGCTTATTTCAACAATCATATCGTCTGTCTTCAATACACGCTCGCCGCCAGGAAGTGTCATGAAGTCTTGAATAACCAAAAGGTTATCCACGAAGTTTACGCCAGACTTGTTTGGAATGTTAAGCACAGCACGCTTAATCTGGTTTTTAGCATCATCTGTGATGAAGAGATGTCCTGAGAAACCGAAGTCTTGTGTGTTGTTAGGCATGAACACAACGTCAATGCATTGTTCGCCATCAACTTGTATTGTGTCTTGTATATAATAATGGTAGAAACCTATTGCCTCGCTTGTGGAAATAGGACTAATGAAAGGGTGCTGCAAAATACGTACGTTGTCTTTGTAAATGTCAACATCGGTAAAGATGTCCTTTACGAAAGCAGTAAGCATGTCACCGGAAGACAGCATATTCTGGAAACCATCGGCACGCTTTGCATGAATAGTTGTCTTGACTGCCTGCGGATTCTTTCTATAGTTCTCTTCAGATTGTGTCTCATCAACCATTATTGGAATGATAAGCTTACCTGTTTCAGGGCAAACTTCTGCAAGATTACTCTTTTCAACATCGTTGTAGGCAAAAGTATGCTTCTCGTATTTGTCGAAATGATAGTAGTCCTTAAGTTTTATGTCGCTGAGTTTCTTATTTGCAATGACCTTGCGCATAAGATCCACCGCAGGATTGTTCTTTCTCTTGTAGTGAATCTTAGATTTCTTTACAACGACCTCTCCAAGCAGGATATCATCGGAGTACATTTTAATTGTACTGTAAATCTCTGTCTTTGACTTGTTGACCGTTACGGTTACTGGCTTGTAGCCAAGGCAAGTAATTTCCAACTTATTGTAGTTGTCATAAATTGGAATGGTAAAGTTGCCGTCAAAGTCTGTAGATTGACCTAATGATGTGCCGACGTATTTAGCTGCAGCGTATGGGATAGGTTCACCAGTTCCTGCGTCAATGACTGTTCCATGGAACTGTGCTTTTGCAGCAATTGCAATGACTGCAAGCAAGAGGCTGAGTTGTATTCTGCGTATCATGTGGAAATATAAGATCGAAATAAGAATGGCCTATGATAATAGACGAAAAAACGAATAGACCCCTCCCACCAAGATGGGGAAAGGGGTCTTGTTATTTATTTGTGAAAATTAGTCCTTGATGAGACACTTACCTGTCATCTCTTCTGGCTGCTCAATTCCCATGATGTGAAGAATAGATGGAGCAACGTCAGCGAGAACACCGCTTTCTACCGTTGCGTTCTTGTTTTCTGTCACATAGATGAATGGAACAGGGTTGAGAGAGTGAGCTGTGTTTGGAGTTCCATCAGCATTGAGAGCGTTGTCTGCGTTACCGTGGTCAGCAATGATGATAGTTTCGTAGTCGTGAGCCTTGGCAGCCTCTACAACATCCTTAACGCATGCGTCAACAGCAACAACAGCCTTTTCTATTGCCTCGTAAACGCCTGTGTGTCCAACCATATCACCGTTAGCGAAGTTCACAACGATCCAGTCATACTTCTCTGTGCCGATAGCCTCTACAAGCTTATCCTTAACCTCGTAAGCAGACATCTCTGGCTTCAGGTCGTAGGTTGCGACCTTTGGAGAGTTTACAAGGATACGTTCCTCACCCTCGTATGGAGCCTCGCGACCGCCATTGAAGAAGAATGTAACGTGAGCATA
>JAGHUI010000072.1 GCA_018064885.1 Candidatus Minthosoma equi
TCTCACTCCTGCAACTTTATTTAGCTATTTATTCTATTAATATTCAATAATATAAATTGTGCTTTTTAGGCAAAAACTTGCCACTAAATTGACGCAGAACCAGAATTCCGTGAAAAAGCTGTCATCCTGTCACTTTTTTGAGATAATATATAGATGATCAAATAAATAATGAGTGACAGGTTGAGTGACAGGTTGAAAAAAAGTGATAGCTCAATCTGTCACTTTTTATAATAGGGCAAGACGCTTTGATGGTCGTTTATGTGCTCGCACGTTCCGTAATCGCATACTCGAATGTACTTCATGCGTATATCCGAATATACTTCATGCATCTGCCTGGATGTTCCGTTGTCGTCTGCCCGAACGTACTTCATGCGTATGCTCGTATATACTTTTACCTTTTGCCCGATAAGGCTTTATGCTTTTGCTCGGCAAGGAAATGATTCCAAGCCTTGGAATGACTATTTCAAGGTTTGGAATGATGATTTCATGACTTGGAATGATGATTTCAAGCCTTGGAATGACAAGGCTTGTTGGGGAATAGTGAAATGTGTTTGGGCGAAAAGAAATGCTTATCCTTGCATGACGATAAAAGTGGAGTGGGGTGCAAGGATGAGCTTATGCCCTGTTTTGCAATACAAAGTTACTGCTTTTTGTTGAAATAAACAAGAAAAAACAAATATAAAATGAATGTGTTGTAACATCCTATTTCAAGACGCTTGTTGCCTCAACCACAATTCCATGAATCTGTCATACACTTGATAAGTGCCATTGTGGTTGAAGATGTATTCATTGTCTATCAGCGACTTAACAGCTTTGTTGACGCTGCTGCTTCCTTTCAATTGGTATTTTGTCAAGAATGCAGAACCATTTATGGATGTCACTCTATGCTCCTTTGCTATTGCCTTCAGCACAGCGTATTGATTCTTTGTGAGCTGATGGCAAAGGCGCTGGTAATCTTCCGTATTTGACTTCACAATGTTTCCGATGCAGTTTGTCACTAATGATGCTTCAACCTGTTCTGGCTGCTGTTCGTATATCTTGTTTAACACATACTGCACATACCAAGTATGACCCTCAAATCGTTCATAGATCTGGTGGAATATCTCCTCACTCATGGCAACATCAGCTTTGTTCATCCATTCTGATGCAAAGGTGTAATATGATTCTTCAGGAATGGTGTACAAGTGCATCTTCTCTGTGCTTCTGTAGAAAGGACGATTTGGCTTGTCAAAGATGTCCGACATCATGTGGCTCTTGCTGCCAGAGAAAATGAAGTGCAGGTTAGGGCAGAACTGAATATAACTCCTCAATAGTGCCTCTATCTTCGAATGCTCAGACTTTCCTTCAAACTCTTCTTCATATTCTGCAATTTGCTGAAACTCATCAATTGCAATGAAGCATTCTCTCTCTGAGTGCTTGAGATAGTTGAATATCTCGTTCAAGGTGGCTTCTGCTTCGTGTGGCTGGAAATCGAGAGAGGCGGTAGGCATGCCTGACAGCTCATCTACAGAAAACATGACTCTGCAACTCTTCAAGAAAGTGTTTACTGCCGACATTGCTTTCTGCGGAATTGTGTCCACCTTGCCGAGCACAGTCTTGCCAAACAGCATGACGAAATCCTTCAAACTGTTTGTGCTGAAGATATCCATGTAGAAGCACGCCGCATCTGGATATTCTTCCTCAATATGGTGAAACGCATTGTGTATCAATCCTGTCTTCCCCATACGTCTTGGACTCATTAGCGTCACATTCCTGCCATTTCGCAAAGCAGAAATAAGATTGCTCGTTTCCTCTTTGCGGTCGCAGAAATACTCAGGCGATACGTATCCGTACACTATGAAAGGGTTTACTATTCTATTCATATTCTTTATCTTACAACTGTAGCACCAAAAGTGCTACACTTTTTGTGCTACAAAGATAAGGGCATTATTTGAATCTACCAAATAATAGGCTTGCTTTTTGCAAAAATATAGTACTGTCTGTCGTTCTGCATCTCATGATCTGGCTAAATAAGGCTGTGATTTGGATTTAAAAATAAAAAAGGGATGCCGCTGCATCCCGAACCTTTGTTAACCTTAAATCTAATACTATGAAAAACACATTGCAAAGATAGGGGGTTTTTGAGTTTTGACCAAGAATTTTTGCGAAAAATGTTGAAAAAAGTTTGTATTTAATGATTTATGTCAAGAAAAGGGACTGTTTTGTCATAAAAAACTGTAAACTTTGGGTGCGTTTGGTGTTTATTCCGATTTTTATTCGTAATTTTGTTGTGAAATAAAAATGACAAAGGGTAAATGAATTACAAATGGAACTACAAATCACCTTCTCCAGATGATGTTCTTGTAGCAGAGGAACTGTCGAAGAGCATGGGCGTGAACCGCATCGTGGCTCTGATGCTTGTGGAAAGAGGCATCAAGACGGAGGATGAGGCGAAGGCGTATTTCCGTCCGCAGCTGCATGGTCTGCACGATCCGTTCCTCATGAAGGATATGGATGTTGCTGTTGACCGTCTGAACTCGGCTATGGGCATGAGGGAGAAAATCATGATCTATGGCGACTATGATGTGGATGGATGTACGGCAGTTGCGCTTGTTTACAGATTCCTTACGCAATACTACTCTGAGGTGGAGTGCTATATTCCTGACCGCTATGATGAGGGATATGGCGTGAGCCGCAAGGGAGTGGATTATGCTGCCGAGAAGGGTGTTTCGCTGATCATTGTTCTCGATTGCGGCATTAAGGCTGTTGAGGAAATCGAATATGCCAGGGAAAGGGGCATAGACTTCATAATCTGCGACCATCATGTGCCGGACGAGGTGCTGCCGCCTGCTGTGGCTATCTTGAATGCTAAGAGGGTGGACAACACTTATCCTTATCTGGATCTTTCGGGATGCGGCGTGGGATTTAAGCTGATGCAGGCGTTTGCCATCAGCAATGGCATTCCGTTCAACACGCTGATTCCGCTGCTCGACCTGTGTGCCGTGAGCATTGCCAGCGATATCGTTCCTATCATGGGCGAGAACCGCATCATGGCTTTCCATGGCTTGCGCCAGCTGAACAACAATCCAAGCACGGGATTGAAGGCTGTGATTGAGTCGTGCGGCTTGCAGGGCAGAGATTTGAATATGAATGACATCATTTTCAAGATTGGCCCTCGCATCAATGCTAGCGGAAGAATTCAGAACGGCAAGGAGTCTGTGGATCTGCTTGTGGAGCATGACTACAACAAGGCTCTCACGATGGCTGAGCGTATTGATAAGTATAACGAGGAGCGCAAAGAACTTGACAAGAAGATGACAGAGGAGGCTTGCCAGTATGTGGAGCAGATGCCTGATGTGGAGGATAAGAGCGCTATCGTTGTGTATAATGCTGATTGGCACAAAGGTGTGATAGGCATTGTGGCTTCAAGACTTACGGAGACGTTCTTCCGTCCTGCGGTGGTGCTGACGCTTGATGATGATAATATGGTGACAGGAAGCGCGCGAAGCGTCGGCACGTTTGATGTGTATAGCGCTATTCAGGCGTGCGGCGACTTGCTGGACAATTTTGGCGGTCACACATACGCTGCTGGTCTTTCCTTGAGAGTGGAGAATGTCAAGGCGTTTGCCGAAAGGTTTGAACAGGTGGTGAAGGATACCATTGAGCCGGAGATGACTCGCCCGAACATTGATATTGATGTTCAGATAAGTTTCAAGGATATAACTCCAAAGTTTGAAAGCGATTTGAAGAGGATGCGTCCGTTCGGTCCTGACAATCCTAAGCCTATGTTCATGACAGAGCATGTGTATGACTATGGCACAAGCAAGGTTGTGGGCAGAGATCAGGAGCATATAAAGTTGGAGCTTGTTGATAATAAGTCGAGCAATGTGATGAATGGCATCGCTTTCGGACAGAGTTCGCAAGCACGTTACATCAAGACGAAGCGTGCTTTCGATATTGTGTATAGCATTGAGGAAAACCAGAGAAAGAAAGGTGAAATACAATTGCTGATTGCAGACATCAGGACATCGGGTGATGTGCACTAAAGAGGATTACCTTGACATACTGAAGGAATACTGGGGATACGACTCGTTTCGTGGTATCCAAATGGAGATCATTGACAGCATTTGCAATGGTTGCGACACGCTTGGGCTGATGCCTACCGGAGGCGGCAAGTCTATCTGCTTCCAGGTGCCGGCGCTTGCTATGGAGGGGCTTTGCATCGTGGTCACGCCTCTGATTGCTCTGATGAAGGATCAGGTGACGCAGCTGAAGGATAGGGGGGTGAAGGCTGATGCTGTATATTCTGGCATGATGAAGCAGGATATTGTCCGTGTGCTTGACAATGCTGTGCTGGGCGGCACGAAGCTGCTTTATGTGTCTCCCGAACGCCTTGCTTCGGAACTGTTTCTTGCGAAGCTTGAGAGGGTGAGAAAGGTCAGCATGATTGTTGTTGATGAGGCTCATTGCATATCTCAATGGGGGTATGATTTCCGTCCAAGCTATTTGGAGATTGCTCGCATAAGGCATCTCATTCCTTATCATGTTCCTCTATTGGCTCTTACGGCTACAGCAACCCCTAAGGTTATCGATGATATTCAGGAGAGGCTGGAGTTTAAGGAGAAGAGGGTGTTTTCCATGAGTTTCGAAAGAAAGAACCTTATTTATGTGGTTCGCGAAACGATGGACAAGTCTGAGGAGATGCTGAAAATTCTTCATGGTGTATCTCAAGGCAGCGCTATTATCTATGCCAGGACAAGACAGCAGACGGTGGATATTGCACGCTTCTTGAACGAGAATGGCATCACGGCAGACAATTATCATGCTGGGCTTACTGATGCTGAGAAGGATTTCCGTCAGGTGAACTGGATCAACAATCGCAACCGCGTAATGGTGGCTACAAATGCTTTCGGCATGGGAATTGACAAGCCGGACGTGAGGGTGGTGATACATTTCAGTATGCCTGATTCCATTGAGGCTTATTTCCAGGAGGCAGGAAGAGCGGGGCGTGATGGCAAGCCTTCGTATGCTGTGTTGCTGTATAATCACGATGACGATCATAAGTTGCAGAGGCGTGTCGCCGAGAATTATCCTGATATAGATTATATTCGTCAGACATACGAGAATGTTTGCTATTTCCTTGCTGTAGGTGTGGGCGAGGCGCTGGGGCGTACGTTCTATTTCCCAATGGAAACTTTTTGCCGAAAGTTCAAGCAGTTCCCTGTACCGGTAAACAGCGCTTTGCAGTTGCTGAACAATGCTGGCTACATAGAGTATCATGAGGAACAGGAGTTTAAGTCAGCTCTGATGTTCGTTGTGAGAAAAGAGGAGCTGTATCGCCTTCACGAAACGGATGCTAATGAAGATCTGCTAATTCAAACAATACTTCGCAATTATTCGGGTGTGTTTGCCAATTTCGTGTATATAGAGGAAACGCTGCTTAGTCACCTCACGGGGGTGTCGGTTGAGCGCATTTACATGATACTGAAGGAGCTTCATCGCAATCGTATTATTGACTATATTCCTCATCGCAAAACCCCAACGGTGGGTTTCACCATTGCGAGGGTTGACACGGAAATGATAGGAATGCCATCGTCTGTTTATGAGGAGAGAAAAGAGGATCTTCAGAACAGGATTCAGCAGATGCTGGAGTATGCAAGTCGTGTTGACAAATGCCGCAGCCGCATGCTGCTGGAATATTTCGGACAGAAAGATGCTGAGGATTGCGGTCAATGTGATGTGTGCGTCAGCAGAAAGCGAACAAAGGCTGGCTTGCAGAAAACGGAAGAGAACGTGAAGCTGCAGATTCTTCATGCTTTGGAGGATGGCGAGTATCATTTGCTCACAGCCTTGAAGCGAAAGGTGATTGCCGAACCTGACGATTTGAATAATGCCCTGAGGGTGCTGGTGGAAATGGAAGATGTGGAAGTGGAAGGATGCAGGGTTAGGAAGAAGATAAGTTACCCCAGTTCGGGATAAGAATTAGAAAAGGACGAGCTGCTTAGTGTCCTCAATGACATATCCCTGAAGAGCCTTAGGCTTGTTGTCAAAGAAACAGT
>JAGHUI010000081.1 GCA_018064885.1 Candidatus Minthosoma equi
CCACTACAAATTTACAAAGATTTTGCCACACAGGCAAACTTCTATACCCTTTTGTTTTAGGTAGTTATGTTATATTTCCTTAACTTGCGAAACTTGAATTACAAGATAATAGGTAACAGTTCAAAATCAATTTTATAATCATAAATGACCACTTTATTTTATTTCGAACACAAATCTCACTAATTACACGAATGTTTACCTCGACGTAGCCAATCTATTTTATTCGTTAGATTCGGGAAATTCGTGTTCGTTTTTACAACAATAACTTATCAACATGAAAAAATTGATTCTTTATGCCGTTTTGGCAATCGTTGCATTCAGTTCGTGCAACACAGACACCGTGTATGAAACTGTAGTAGAGAAGGATGAGGCATTGTACAACATTAATAGAGCAGCCTTGCTGCGAATGAACACAGGCGAAGAAATAACCGTCGTTGGACACAAGAGCCAGGATCCCGATGCTGTATGCTCCGCAATCTCTATGGCAGCCCTCATGCAGCAGTTAGGCATGTCAGCAAAGGCATGCATTCAGGAGAAGCCTACCTGCGCCGTGAAGTATATCTTTGACTATACAGGTTTTCCTGTGCCAGAGGTGAGGACAAGCATCGATGCCGACAAGCCGCTGATGCTCACAGATCATAACGACTATCTCCAGTCTCTGGATGGCGCTGACAAGGCGAATGTCGTGGGAATTGTTGACCATCATGGCATTAGCAGCAGCTTCACCTGCCCAGCACCGATATTCTGCAAGTTCATGAACGTAGGCTCTACCAACACCATTATTTATAGTCTCTACAAAGAGTGCGGCATTGTTCCAACCAAGGACATTGCACGAATAATGGCTATTGGCATCCTTGCCGACACCGACTCCCTTTCCAAGGCAATGGCTACGCCTGCCGACAGTGTGGCTATCAGCCAACTCTATGATATTGCGCAGTTTGACGACATCTCCGAACTCTGGCAGGGCATCAAATCGTCTATTGATTCTTATGATGGCATGACAGACGAAGAGATCTACCTCAGCGACACAAAGCTGTATGACATTTGCGGCATCAAAATTGCTGTTGCCAGCCTTGACGCCAGTGAGTCAATGCCTATCGAGGAGCTGTGCAAGCGCATGCGTGGTGTCATGCCTTCAATGCCAGAGAAGATAGGAGCCCAGATGGTATTTGCCAAGATAGAGGAAAAGACCATAGTGAAAGCAGAGGGTGCAGAGCCAGTCGTGACCTACACCACCCATATCCCATACGCAGGTGAGCAAGCCAAGGAAGCAGCAGAACTCGCCTTCGGTCCTACAACGCACGATAACTGCATTGTAGTGGATCATAAAGTCAACCGCAAGAGCGACTTCATCCCAAAAATTACCGCTGTCCTGGAGGCCAATGTAACAACAGCTAAAATATGTAATTTTAAAAATAATTGAAAATTTGATAAGGGTTTTTGAACAAAATACTGTCATAGAAGAAAAGATCGGATTCTATAATATGCTTAATAAAAGATACTGTATATTTTTTCTGTTGATGCTGTTTGCCTGTATGGGCATGCAGGGGCAGGAGCGCATACTGATGAAGCACGATAGGGTGGAGGGGTGTTTCCCTGGCGACTCTATTCATGTGAGTCTGCGTGTGACTTGTACTAAAGATAGCACAAGGAGCAGCAACATTGTGTATGTTGATTTGCTGATGCCTGACGGAACGAGGGTGGATGATAAGTGCTTGTATATTGGTGAGAATGGCGAGGCTTCGTGCGACGTGTGGATTGACAGCATTCATCCGTCTGGCTTTTATGAACTTAGGGCATATACTCGCGGAATGACGGCTGAGCAGTTCAACATGAAACAGGAGGGGTCGAAAGAGATAATATATGCTTCGAATGTCATTCCTGTGTATAGTCTTGCAGATAAGGAGCATATTGATTCGAATAAGCGTCATATCAACCTCCGGTCTTATTTGAAAAGAGAGCGTGCGCAGATGCCTTACGCCTATAATTGGTATAAGGATAATCCAAGGCTTCAGTATGTGGAAAAGCAGCCGATGTTTGTGGGACGTTTGGTGCCAAGAACAAAGGATATACAGAAGATTCTCATGAGAAGTTTCAAAGTGGATGAGAAAAAGCTAACGGTTGTTATTCAGCGTGATACATCAATGTTTGTGGCACGATCAACGACGGATAAGTATGGTCGTTTCGGCTGTATGTTCCCTAATGCTATGGGCGATTACATGATTAAGATTTCTGGTGCTAAGGGTGAGAATCTGTCTATGTTCTATGTTGTGAACGATGCTATGTTTGCTCCTGTTCCACGAAAGTATAATGAGGATGAATTATTTGATTCTCAATATGATTTGGTGGATGATAAGAAGGAGACGTATTACAGCAAGTATTATGACATCGCATCGGAGACTGAGTATCAGAAATCGTTTGGTGTTGTGGCACGTGATTTTCTGGAAGGGATGAAAAGAAAAGATTGGAATTTTATATCGACCAATGGCGTGATTTATTCACCAAGAGTGTTGAATTCGTACCGTGATAAGGACTATAACATTAGTTTTGACATCAACCTGCTGCATCAGATTGCTAACGACAGCACAACGGTGTGCATGGATGGCATGACCTACAAGAAAGATGCTAAAAATAAGAAGGTGATGCGTAAGGATTCGCAGGGTGTTACCACGAAATACAATATCTTCCGTCCGATAGTATGGATTGTGAATGGCAAGTATCGCCTCATTACAGGATTGGAAAAGAAGATTACAGACTTCAAGGTTTTGAGGCCATCAACGGAGAATCTGCCGATGAGCATGGATGAAGTTAAGTCTTTGTATATCACAGAGGATCCCTCTGCCTATGCTCCTTTTGTGCAATGCTCTGTGCTTGATTCGCAAAAGCCAGTGACAGTGTTCATAACTACGCATAAGAACATGCTGGTGGATGACTCGGCACTGTATTCGGGAATGTTTAAGGCACCAGACCTCCCCCAATAACCTCTAACCCCACATAATCACAATGAAAAGTATATTGATTTCCATAGTTTCACTGTTATTCAGTGTGTGTGTTTATGCTGATCGCATAGACAGTTTGTTTGTTATAGATGCTCCTCAACAGGAGAAGGTGTATCTGCATTTGGACAATAACTGGTATTTCACAGGTGACACAATATATTATAAAGCGTATGTAGTGGATGCTGCAACGAATCGTCCTTCGCAGCTGTCTCGTGTGCTTTATGTTGAGCTGCTTAATGAACAGGGCTATCTTGTGGAGCGTCAGAAGATTGCTATGGGAATAAAGGGACACGAGCAGGGTGCTTTCTGTGTGCCTGATTCTGTTTTTGCCGGCTATTATGAAGTGAGAGCCTACACGAAATGGATGATGAATTTTGGATGGGAAGGAGTGACGAAGTTCCCTTGGAAGGAGTTTGAGCGAATGACGATTGCTGCAAAGAACAGAAGCAGTTGGAAGAACAGCTATGATGTCAAAGCGCTGAGAAATCAAGTGGAGAAAGAGAAACTTAACAATGATGGTTTCGTAGATTTTGGTGTTCGTGATGCGAGACTTAAAGAATCTATTGCAAAAGGTGATTTCTTTAATAAAGATAAGGCTCAGCAGAATTTGATAGAGGAAGAGTATGGCAATCTTTATTCGTTGGAAGAGAACGGCTTGGGCGATTACGTTAATGGTCTTGCTGTGTTCCCAGATGCTCAGAGCAAGCGTTTCCGCACATACGACGGTTTGTTCTCGCGAATAATTCCTATTTATCAGCGTCCAGATTCTGCTCAGAACTATCGCCGCAAGATTATACCGCTGAAGCTTACAATGGGAGATTACAACAAGATATATACGGGCAAGGAATTCAACTTCAATTTCTATCCTGAGGGTGGTCATCTGGTGGAAGATCATTTGTCGCGTGTAGGTTGGGAAGCTCGTGATAATGAGGGACGTAGAATGAATGTGCGCGGTGTTTTGCTGGAGGATGGCATCGTGATTGACAGCATCACTCCTGTTCACGCAGGAAGAGGCGATTTCCGTTTCCTTCCACGAAAGGGACATGACTATAAGGTTAAGGTGACATGCGGTGATAAGACTTACACTCCAGATCTGCCAAAGGTGGAAAAGCTTGGCGTTACTTTGTATGTAGATAGGCGAGGCAATGATGTGACATTCCAAGTGGGCAAGACTCTGGAAGACAATCGCTTGCTCTATCTTTCCCTTCTCTCTGGAGGCAAGGCTTTAGGCGTTTATTCTCTGGAGTTCGGCAATGGAGATGCTATGGTTAAAGTTTCTACGAAAGACTTGCCAGCTGGTGTTATTCAGGCAACAATCTTTGACGAACTCGAACAAGTGTTTGCGGATCGCCTGTTCTTCGTTGACAATTTTGACGATGCAGTCTTGTCTGCTACCGTAAGGGGCAAGATGCATGACATAGAGCCATACGAGAAAGTGACTGTTTCGGTGAATATTGCTGACAAGGACGGTTTCCCTGTGCCTAATCAGTCGTTCTCCGTATCGGTGAGAGATGGCAATCAGTTGGACGAATCGTTCTATAATGGAAACATCCTCAGCGACTTGCTGCTTCAGTCGGAACTGCGTGGCTTTGTAGAGAATCCTGATTATTATTTTCACAAGGTAAATGGCATTGATGAGGTGCAGCGACGCCATGCGCTTGATAACCTGATGCTTATTCAGGGTTGGCGACGCTACGATTGGACAGACATTGCTCATGCAGCGGAATGGAAACCAGAGTATGATGCAGAGCATAATCCGACAATCAGCGGTGAGGTGGCTGTTATTCGTCATGGCATTTTCAAAAACAACAAGAAGCGTCCTATCAATGTGTTCTGTGGCATCCGTGCCGTGGATCCTGAGACGGGCGAGATGGATTTGAAAGTGACTTATCAGCCTTGCGACAGTCTTGGCAGGTTCTCACTTCCTTACGACCCTTACTATGGCAATAGCACCATTACTCTCCGCGCTCAGTATGGCGACTACAAGAAAGCTCGCAATCCGGAGGAACACGATGCAACGCTTTTCTTGAAGCGCGATCATTTCTATCCTAATTTCGTGCGACCTTTGGATTGGTTTGAGATTAACAAGCCTGACTACCTTTTCACCGATCCTGCCAACTGGCTGAAGTATGAGGATGAAGCCTATCTGGGACGTCTTCTGGATAATGTGACGGTAAGGGCAAAGCATTCTTCACATGTAAGAAGAAGAGATTTGCCTGTGTATAAGGTTGAAGCTCTTGATGTTATCAATACCATCTGGGACATGGGCTACTATGATAGTTTCTTTAACACAGAGAATGACGAATATGATTTGGATCTTTTCGAGCATGATTTACGTTTGCTGTTCACAGGACGTTTCTGGAGCCGTACGTCAGAACATGAGCAGTTTCGCTGGAACAACCATGTAAATTCGAACGATCCTATGATAGAATCAAACCCTCACAGATGGTCGTACCAATACAGATTCTGGGGAAGCCTTGACTCCATCGCTGTCGTTACAGACGATCCACTGCGTGCATCGCCATATTATTTGCATCATCTGGCTGGCGATGCTTTTGGCGATTACGGTTCGCTGAACAAGTACATACTCATCACGGCTCATGGCAATAGCGAGAAGCAATGGGAAGGACGTCTTTACAAGGAAAAAGGATTCTGTCAACCTGTTGATTTCTATTGTCCTGACTACTCTAAGATTCCTCTTCCAGAGGTTCCCGACACACGCCATACGCTGTTCTGGGCACCTAATATAAAAACAGATGCCAATGGCCGTGCGCGCATAACATTCTATAATAATGGAGTGTGCAAGGACATTGACATCGATGTTCAGGGTATAACGAGTGAAGGAAAGTTCATCACTCAATAAAAACCTTCATTTCAATTTTTTTAAGGCTTATATCTTGTAAAATTCAGTGAAAGCTTTTATGCAGGCAACATGGTCAAAGACTGATGCTGTCTCGCGTACGCTATGCATGGCGAGCATAGGATTGCCCATATCCACGCCACTGATTGGGAGACTGCCCGTGAGAATGTTTCCGAGGGTGCTGCCGCCAGCATTGTCGCTATGATTTACAAAGCGTTGGCATGGCACGCCTGCTGATTCGCATATCTGCTGGAAGATGGATGCAGAAGATGCGTCGCTGGCATATTTCTGTGCTGCATTGAACTTGATGACAGGTCCGCCGCCAAGCACAGGATGATTTGTCGGATCGTATTTCTCTGAATAGTTTGGATGCCATCCGTGAGCATTGTCGGCACTGATCATGAACGAATGCTCTACGCTGCGATAGAAATCGTCCATAGCATAGCCTTGTGCAAGAATAATTCGCTGAAGCATGGTGGTGAAGAATGGGCTACCTGCACCCTGCTTTGTTGCTGAGCCAGTTTCCTCATTATCAAATACCGCAAGAACTTTTGTGTGCAGAGGAACTGTTTCCGTGTCGGCAAGAAGGGCCGTGAGACCTGCATGAACCATTGACAGGTCATCAAGGCGGCCTGCAGAGATAAACTCATTGTCAAAGCCGAAGGTGCATCCAGATGTGGTGTCATAGAGATAAAGATCATAGTCTATGATGTCATCTGCTTTCACGCATAACTCCTTGGAAATAAGTGTTCTGATCAATCCTCCATTTTCTGCAATTTCCTCATTGCCATTGAAAATGCCGAGGATAGGAAGCATATCCTTCTGCTTGCTCAGCTTAACGCCATCGTTGACCTGACGGTTGAAGTGGATGGCAAGATTAGGAATGGTGAGCAGAGGACGCTGGATATGGAGCAAGCGGCTTTCTGGGTGCATAATGTCCTCTGTGCGAAGGATGACACGACCGGCAATGCTGAGAGGACGGTCGAACCATGTGGAAAGTATGGCGCCTCCATACACTTCGGTATTTATTTTCACCATGCCTCCTTGCATCACCATCTCTGCATTTGGCTTGATGCGGAAAGTTGGCGAGTCGGAATGTGCGCAAATGAGGTGGAAGCCTTGCTCTGGCATTGGCAGCTCACCAATGTGCATGGCAAAGATTGCAGAGTCATTCTTAGTGAAATATACTTTGTCGCCTGGCTTAACTTGCGGTGTTGTGTCAGCAGGGCAGATGCGCTTGTATCCGCATGCTTCCAACTGCTGGCGAACGGTGTCAACAGCAAGGAAGTTCACTGGTGACTTCTGCAAGAAATCTATCAGACTTTGTGCTTCGGTATTCATTGACTTTTAATTTTTAACTTATAACTTATAATGTATAACTTATCATTAGTGTCCACTAAAAATTAGGGACGAGTTAAAATTTAAAATTTTCAAATAAATCAGGTCCATCAAGACCGTTTTGATCTTTGACATTATTGAATTTAGTTTTGCTGAAGAGATCCCTCAGATGAGTCTTGTCGGTGAGTGAGATTCCAAGTATCTGCAATATCTCATATGTTGACCTGTCAAGCTGCATCTTGTGCTTCATGATAGCGACGAGGCAGTAGGTTATGATAGCCGTATAGACTTGTATCTTCACAGCATTCTCAGACGTACCCCAAAATTTTTTAATTCGAAGGTGCTGCTTGAGCCACTTGAAAAACAGCTCTACCTGCCAGCGGTTCTTGTAAAGTTCTGCAACCTGAAGTGCGGAGATATGCTTTGCATTTGTGAGGTAAACGAACTCGCGTTGGTCTTCCTCATCCCAGTATCGCACCATTCGGATTCTCTCTGGATATGCCTTCTGAGAGTAGTAGCCGGTGAGTACAATTTCACAATCTGACAGCACGTTCTTAGGCAATCTGCGTTTCCATTTGACAATCTTGTACTTCATATTCGTCTTGGCTCTTACGACGAAGTATGAGTCGTTCATGTGTATCTTGAATAGACGCTTGTAGTCGTTATATGCACGATCAAATATGTAGTACGAGCCTGACTCATAGGGAATTGCATCCATAGCCTTTACGTCATTAACCTTTGCTTCGGTTATGTGTATGAAGGCAGGAACCTGGGTCTCGATGTCATACAAGGTGTGTACTTTGATGCCACCCTTATGCTTACGAAACTTAGCCCATGGGAACAACTCAAGACAGAGGTCAATCGTTGTAGAGTCGAAGGCATAGACGTTACCATCAAGTTTGAAGATATCCGTCACGTTGTATTTGCGTGCCTCGTCTATCATGTAGAAGGCGAAGTCCTCAAAGATGCGATAGTCACGATTCTCATTCGCCTTGGCAAGGTTGCTTCTTGTGACGTGTTTGCCGACACCAAGATGGTAACACTTCTCCTGATGTGCTTGCAATGCAACTATCAAATCACGAAGGCTTGCACGATTGCAGAGTTGGCCGAACATTAGAGTCAGAAGCTGGTTCCAACAAGTGAAATATTTTACATATTTGTTACCATCATACTTCTTGACAATGCGAAGGAACTTGAAGTTATCAAAAAACTCTACCATCTGCGCGAATACATATTTGTCTTTTAGCATATACAGTCATGTTATGACTGCAAAGGTACAAATTCAAATCGTTGCGCGCAAAAATCTCTTGCAACTAACTATATTTCAATTATTTCAAAGAACAATTAGCGATTTTTATTGGACAGTAGTGATAACTTATAAATCTTATAAATCCTTGCATTCAATGGATATGATGCAAATATCTTCCTTTGGACGATCGCCAGGCATTGTGCTTACTTCCTGAATCTTTCCAACAATATCAAGTCCCTCTGTAACTTCTCCAAATACAGTATATTGACCATCAAGATGTGGAGTGCCGCCAACAGTGGTATATGCATCGATCTGTTCTTGAGTGAGCTTCACGGGATTCTCCTTCATAATAGCTTTTGTCTGAGCAATGAGATCGTTCTGGAGTTCATAGAGACCTTCCTGATCGCGGTTGCGGCGCATGGTCATGATCTCGCTGCGATGCTGAGCGGCAAGAGAGTTGAATGTCTGCTGTTCTGCCTGCATCTGAAGCTGTTTCTCAAGCTGTTTTACCTGTCCGGCATTGTACTGCTGTCCCCAAACGATATAGAACTGTGAACCGCTTGAAGCACGCTCTGGATTGACTTCATCGCTTTGGCGAGCAGCGGCGAGAGCACCGCGCTTATGGCAGAACTGAGGCAGAATCTCTGCTGGAATGGTATATCCAGGACCACCTGTGCCAAGTTGCTGACCTGCAGGCGCACCCTTCGAGTTAGGATCACCGCCCTGAATCATAAAGTTCTTGATAACACGGTGAACAAATATATGTTCCAAGGAATTTACCCTCTTTTGGCTTGCTTTATGCAGGTAAGGTTTATGAGATGATATGTTTCGATTTCTTACTCCTAACATACCTCTGTTTTCAGAATCTTAATATCCTCACAT
>JAGHUI010000075.1 GCA_018064885.1 Candidatus Minthosoma equi
ACAGGCTCACTTCCCAAGCGCTTCTGCAATATGTTGAAATATGCACCTTTCCGCAAGCAGTTTATCGATGCTTATTGTCTCATGAATGGCAGCGTCTTTGATCCAGAACGCTGCAAACCTATTCTTATGGCAATGAATGACAAGGTGACTAAGGCTTTGCAATTTGAAGGAATGAATGCAATGGAAAGGACAGAAGATATCTACGACCGCATTGCTGATGCTGAAGTACGAAGACCTGCTCTAAAGAAAAGCCTTATTGAAGCATTCGGTTTGCATGATGAATATAACGTAAGACTAAGTTCCAACATACCTCATGCTAAGCTACTGCTTAATGGTCAGGAGATACCAAGTGGTAAGTTCAATGGTTATCTCTTTGATCCGGTTGTATTGACTTCTTTAGCTCCAGATGGTTACAGGTTTGTTAGGTGGAACGTAAACGGAGAAGTTGCCAGCACAGACTCCGTCTTTACTCTTGGCGAAGAACATAAAAATGGTGATTATGAGATTACAGCAAACTATGAAGTTGATGAAAACAATGTCTGTCCACCAATACGAATAAATGAGATAAGTTCATCAAATGATATTTACATCAACGATTATGGAAAGAAGGCAGATTGGATAGAGCTTTACAATACGACAGATAATGATTTTGACTTGAACGGCATCTATCTTTCGGATAATATCAATAAGAAGAAAAGGTTCCAAATCGTTTCAAATGACATAGATACAACTATTCCTGCTCATGGTTACAAAATAGTATGGTGTGATGGCAAGTCCTCTACTTCTCAGCTACATACTTCATTCAAACTGGAGAATGTCGACAGTGCATTTGTATGCATTATGGCAGAAGATGAGTCATGGACAGATAGTATATGTTACAAGGCTCAACCACGATGGTTTACTTATGGTCGCTACCCAGATGGTGGTTCTTCTTTGGCTTTGTTTGAAAGACCTACGATATGCAATACCAACAGCATCTGTACTTCAACAGAAATAACAGCTTCAAGAGCTGACCAGAACGCCAATGATGTCATTATCAACAACTACAACACCAAACAAGTCGTTGATATAGCATATTACAACCTAAAAGGGCTGAGAATTTCCAATATAGAAAGGGAGCGCATTGTCATACAACGAATTGTCTATAATGATGGCAGTAGCACATCCAAGAAAGTGCTCGTAAAGCAATAACACATAATTATAATACAAGCACTAAGAAGGTGCCGAGTTCCGGCACCTTCTTAGTGTATTTATTATATGTATTTTATTGCGAAATTACTTAACAAGCATCTTAACTGTTTGACCGTTTGACATCTTGACGATGTTGATGCCCTTCTGAGGAGCTGCGAGGCGAGCGCCTGAGATTGAGTAGTAAGCAACTGGAGTGAGAACATCAACTGGAGTTTCTGCTTCTACCTTCTCGATTGCTGTGCCCTGACCGTAGTAGTAGAGGTGCCATGGACCTACGACTGTGTAGTCGTTTGAACCGATTGTCTCGTCGAGACGGAGACCGATTGTTGCTTTGCCATCCTCACCTACTGTGAACTCAAGTTCGTTGAGGAAGAGACCTGCCTCGTAGCACTTAACCGATGCTCCTGTACCGTCTGGAACGATGATTCCGTTGATCTCCTTTGTGCCGATGCCTTCTGGAAGTGTTACGCCCTGTGAGCCCTCAGAGAGGTTCATGATGGAAGTAACGTAGTTGTCAACACCTGTGTTAGCGAAGAACTTCATGAGGTGAGTGTCCTTGCCTGCTGTGATGTTGGCTGCTTCTTCTTCGTAAGAGCCTGCACGGTAGTAAGTCTGAACTGTAACCTTGTAGTTACCAGCTGGGAGACCTTCAAGGTCCTGTGATAGGTTGAATGTACCCTTGTTGAATGAGCAAGAATAGCTCTTGTAACCGTTGAGGGCGCCTTCTACGTTCCAGCCGTCAATGCGCTTCTCGTCCTTGTTGCCCTTCTCAGGATCGAAGTTGTTATTAACGATGAGGTCTGTGAAATCCTCTTCCGTAACCTTCTCTTCACCATAGTAGTAGAGGTGCCATGGACCAACGACTGTGTAGTCGTTTGTTCCGATTGTCTCGTCGAGACGGAGACCGATTGTTGCCTTGCCATCCTCGAGCACATAGAATGTGAGCTTGTTGAGGAAAAGACCTGCCTCGAAGCACTTAACAGATGCGCCTGTACCGTCTGGAACGATAATTCCGTTGATTTCCTTTGTGCTGATGCCTTCTGGGAGAGTGACACCCTTAGAACCCTCTGAGAGGTTCATAATAGAAGTCATATACTGATCCTGTGAGTTGTTTGCATAGAACAGCATAAGGTGAGTGTCCTTGTCAGCTGTGATATTGGCTGCTTCTTCTTCGTAAGAGCCTGCACGGTAGTATGTCTGAACTGTAACAACATACTTACCCTTTGGAAGACCTGCGAGATCCTGTGAGAGGTTGAATGTGCCCTTGTTGAATGAGCAAGAGAAACTCTTGTAGCCATTGAGGGCGCCTTCTACGTTCCAGCCGTCAATGCGCTTCTCATCCTTGTTGCCCTTCTCTGGATCAAAGTTATTATTAACGATGAGGTCTGTAAAATCCTGTTCGTCATCATCCTGAGATGGCTTAGACATCTTGACTGCTGTTGTCATTGCCTTAGTATCAGATACGGCAGTTTCTGCGTCTGCATTGTTGAGAGATTTGTTCTCGTATGCAGCAGAAAGGGTGCTGTAGAGATCTTCTGCCTTAGCAACAACGGAGGCATCAGCAGATGCGTTGCCATCGATAGCTGCACGGAGATTTTCAAGAGCAAGCTTGAGCTCTGCATAGAGTGTTACGCTCTGGTTTGCTGCATCGAGAGCTTTCTTGAGCTCAACGAGAGCTGCGTAACCTTCGTCGCCAGAGATGCCTTCAGCTGAAGAGATAGCTCTGTTGAGCAAATCTGCCTCTGTTGTGCCATAGTAGCTTTCTGCAAGACCTGCAGCCTTAACCTTAAGGTCTTCGAGAAGTGCTGCGCATGCTTCTGCATTCTTTGAACGGAATGTGAGTGACACACCGCCTGCCCAGAGGATGCCCTGCTCGCCAGTACGGAGACGATTAGCAATACCAACCTTCATTGTTCCGTCTGTAACAAGACCGTAAACCTTTACAGGATATTCGCCAGCTGCGAACTTCTCGGATGCTACAGTTGCTGCATCGATAATCTGGTCTTCTGCTGTGACAGGAACCAAAACGTCGAAGTCGTTGATGTAAGCGTATGTCTGACGGATGTCTGCGTCGTTGTCTGGTCGGTAAGCAGCCTGGAGGTTCATCTCGTAGATACCATTCTGAAGACCGCTCAACTGCTGGTAAACATCAGCAACACGGCCCCATGCCTGGAACACTCGGAAGCTTTCCTCACCTTCTGGCCATGAGATACCAGCTGCTGCAGTCCAGCCGCCAGCTTCTGTGAAGTTAGGGTTGACGAGAAGCTTTGTGCAGTCGTCGCCATCACTCATAGCATTTGCCATAGCATCCTTGAGAATCTTGTCAAAGTATTCTGTCTCGGCTGCTATCTGTACGGCATCGAGATTACCGTTGATGAGAATATACTGCGCACCGCCGTTGCCATTGTAATCACCAGCTGTGAATGTGTCGTCATCAAGGTAGTCGCTGAGCAGGTTCACTTCGTCGCTTTCTGCTGTTGTAGAACCGAGCCAATCGGATGCTTCCTCGTACTTAGCATAGAATTTGTCATAAGCTGCTACGCTTTCAGACATTGCCTTTGCTGCCTTGTTGAATGATTCGAGAGCTGCGGCGATTTCCTCGGCAGTAGCTGCAGAAGAAAGAGCTGTGCATGCTGCCTTGTAGTCTTCGTAAACAGAAGCCTGGCAGAATGTCTCGCCTTCCTTGTAATCTGGCTGTGAGTTAATAGCATTTTCTACAAGATAAGCATAAGCTGCTGCATCGTTGCCTACATAATAAAGGTTCACGTTGTCAAGACCAACCCAGTTAGGACCTTTCTTTGCAACCTCAAGACCAATCTCAAGCGTGCCGTTTGTAACAACTGCGTATGCATCAAAGCTCTGCTCAATGTCAATCTGAGTTGCTGTCACTGGCGCCTGGCTGCTGCCTGCAAAGAGGTAAGTATCTGCACCTGTGTTTGTGAAAGCAAGAGCATTGAGATGATAAACGCCTGTTGCAAGATCTGTTGCTGTTGCATAAATCTTACCTGGTGTGAATGCATCGCCGTTCCAGTTCTCATAGTGATTGCCTGTTGTTGCGAAATCCTTGGCGTTGTTGCCATTGCTTGCCTGCTTGTTGCTTGCACTTGTTGTTGATGACCAGCCAGGGCATGTACCATCTGTGAAGTCTGTAGCAATGCCGAGGATAGAGAGCACCTCTACAGGATTATCTACGCTGGCAATTGAGTACTTGGCATTCTTAATAGCAAGATCGAGAGACTTCTTCTGAGCAGCAAGAGCGTCTGCTGTGCTTGATGTGTTGGCATAAGCAGCCTTTGCATCAGCCAACGCTACAGCATCTACGCCAGCAACTGTCTCTGCCTCGTCAATAGAAGCCTTGAGAGCTACTGCTGCCTCATATTGAATCATCGCCTGTGTGTAAGTTGCATAGTTGGCAGGAGAGACGAAGTACCAAAGAACCTGACACTTTGAGAAGTCATAGCCATCGCTGTTATCCAATTCGCAGAAGTAGAGACGTGTGTCGTTCTTCTCTGGAATAACGCCAAGACACGCTCCTGGATAGTTGGCATCTGTATATTCTCCTGTATTGGCATTAGAAAGACCAATCTTGAAAGTGCCATCGCCCTGATCAAGGAATGTGTACTGGTTGCATGGCTTGCCTTCCTTTGTGTTATCCACATAGATTGCAGAGACATTGTCAACAAACATGTAGCCAATCTGGTCTGCCATGCCACCCTGAAGGACATAATTAGTGATGTAGTACGAACCGTCTGCCGTACCTGCCTCAATATACACTTTGTGTCCTGCTGTTGTGCTGACACTGGCGCGTGTACCCCAATCATTTGCACCAATAAGGAAACCACCAGCTTCCTTGTTGAATAGATAGCATTCCTCGCCTACAGCAAGAGGTGTGCTGGCAGGGTCTGCCGGCTTAACCCACTGAGCGAACGAAGCTACACTGACAAACAGTGATGCAACAAAAAGAATGAGTTTGTTCATGTCTTTGTTTTTAAATAGTTAAGATTTAATTATATTACATATTTTATTATACACGTTTGCAAATTTATAAATTATTTGTCATTCATACAAAGTGTTTTTACAATTTTGTTAGTATTTCTGCCACGTTTTTGTCTCATTTACATTATCTTTGCACAAACAATTGACTAAAACTGATGATATTCAACTATGATGTTATAGTGGTTGGAGCTGGTCACGCTGGATGCGAGGCTGCTGCCGCCGCTGCTAATCTTGGTGCAAAAACATGTCTCATAACAATGGACATGAACAAGATTGCACAGATGTCGTGCAACCCTGCCATTGGCGGTATTGCTAAAGGGCAGATTGTGCGAGAGATTGATGCTTTGGGAGGACAAACAGGTGTGGTTACAGACCGTTGTAGTCTGCAATTCAGAATGTTAAACCTTTCCAAAGGTCCTGGTGTGTGGAGTCCGAGAGCTCAATGCGACAGAGCAAAGTTCATCTGGACTTGGCGAGAGATACTAGAAAACACTCCAAATCTCAATATCTGGCAAGACCAAGCAAGAGAGTTAATAGTTGAGAATCAAGAAGTTCGAGGTATCATAACCTATTATGGCGCTGAATTCAGAGCAAAGTGTGTCGTGATTACTGCTGGCACATTCCTCAATGGTCTTATGCACATAGGCAGGGTGAAGATTCCTGGAGGCAGATGCTCTGAGCCTGCTTCTTTAGAACTTACAGAATCCATAACAAAGCATGGAGTTCGTGCTGGCAGGATGAAGACAGGAACCCCTGTTCGCATTGACCGCCGAAGCGTGGATTTCTCTCTTATGGAGATGCAAGATGGTGATCATGATTTTCATCAGTTCTCATATCTTCCTACAGAACAGCAGAAGGTGACAGAACGCAACAATATACCTTGCTGGATATGCTACACTAACAAGGCTGTTCACGATGTGTTAAGAAGCGGCTTTGCCGACTCGCCTCTTTTCAATGGGCAGATCCAAAGCATCGGTCCAAGGTATTGTCCGAGCATTGAAACAAAGCTTCATACTTTCCCTGAAAAGGATGAGCACATGCTGTTTCTTGAGCCTGAGGGGGAGGCGACAAACGAGATGTACCTAAATGGTTTTTCATCATCTCTTCCTTTGGACATTCAGCTTAATGCTCTCAGACAGATTCCTGCCTTCCGCAATCTTCAGGTGTATCGTCCGGGATACGCAATAGAGTATGATTATTTTGATCCTACTCAGCTAACACATTCGCTCGAATCTAAGGTAGTCAAAAATTTGTTCCTTGCAGGACAGGTGAACGGAACAACAGGATATGAGGAGGCTGCCGGGCAAGGTATCATAGCTGGTATAAACGCTGCCATCAATGCAAGTGTATGCAACTGCAACAAAGACGGTGAGAAAAACACTTCGCCTCTGAACGAAGGAAAGCCTTTCACGTTAAAACGAAACGAGGCTTACATAGGAGTGCTTATTGATGACCTCGTGACAAAGGGCGTTGATGAGCCTTATCGCATGTTCACGTCAAGAGCTGAATACCGTATTCTTTTACGTCAGGATGATGCCGACATGCGTCTTACCGAACGCAGTTACCAACTGGGACTTGCGACAGAGAAGCGTCATAATCTCATGCTGTCAAAGAAAAAGATGATTGAGGATATCCTTGGTTTTGCAGCTAATTTTTCTGTGAAAGCAGCACTCATAAATCCAGCTCTTGAATCGCTTGGCACTACTCCACTCTCTCAAGGCTGTAAACTGGAAGATTTGTTAGGACGACCACAAATCAACATTCATAACATTCTTCCACATATTGATCCTTTCAGAAAACACATTGACAAGGTTATTGGTGATGATTCGCGAAGGGAAGAAATACTTGAAGCTGCAGAGGTGCAAATTAAGTACAAAGGCTACATAGTTCGTGAACAGCAAATGGCAGAGAAGATGATCCGCCTTGAAAGCATCCGCATTGCTGGCAAGTTCGACTACCCTAACCTCACCCAAATTTCCATTGAAGCACGACAGAAACTGCAAGCCATACAACCAGACACTCTTGCACAAGCATCACGAATACCAGGTGTAAGTCCTTCAGACGTAAACGTGCTTTTGGTGCTTATGGGACGATGATAATATGAAAAGCGTTTCACGTCTTAAAGGAACGCTTTGTTCCACGTGAAACAATCCATTTGTATCAACAATCAAATCAGCAAGTTATAAGAATACGTTAAACAAGTAAATCAACAATACAAAAAAAATGAACAACCAATATCTCATAGACAACGTACGTTCTATAATGGACTTCCCGCGCAAAGGGATAAACTTCCGCGATGTAACCACGCTTTTCAAGGACTCAAAAGCACTTGAAATTATGGAAGAAGAACTTTACGGACTTTACAAGGACAAGGGCATCACCAAGGTTGTTGGCCTCGAAACTCGCGGATACATCATGGGGTCCATCCTTGCTCGCCGTTTAGGCGCTGGCTTCGTGATGGCAAGAAAACCAGGAAAGCTTCCTTACAAGACTTTGCAGGAAAGCTATTCGAAGGAATACGGCACAGACACTATCGAGATTCACATTGACGCAATAGAGCCAGACGATGTCGTCCTCATCCACGACGATCTTCTCGCCACAGGAGGAACCATCAAGGCGGCATGGAACCTTGTCAAGAAATTCAACCCAAAGAAGTGTTATATGAACTTCATTATAGAAATACGCGACGAAGGGCTTACAGGAAGAGAGTTCATCGGCGATGGCATCGAAATAACAACACTGATGAAATTCTAAGGTTTCATTGAAAGCTCCACGGAATTGCAAGTGAAGCAACCGTAAAACAATAATCATGTTTGTTGTTGAAATACGGTAAGTTAGCAACAATTTGTTTCACGTGGAACATTTTGCCAATTAAAGAAACACTTTAAGTAACAGGATTCGAGGAATGACTAAAGACGAGGAAAGATTGCAAAGGCTGAAGCTTGTTGTAGATTGCTTGGAAGAAAGGCCGGGCGTTTACCAATACTTCGACAAAAACGATAAGATTCTTTACGTTGGAAAAGCAAAGAGTCTTAAGCGTCGTGTGACCTCGTATTTCAACAACAGCCCCAAAAACAGGAAGACGCTTATCTTAGTAAGCAAGATTGAAAAGATCATTCCAACATATGTAGATTCCGATGAAGACGCCTTGTTGCTTGAAAACAGCCTTATCAAACAACATCAGCCATTCTACAACATTTTGCTCAAGGACGGAAAGACCTACCCTTCTGTTTGCGTGACAAACGAGTATCTTCCTCGTGTGTTCAAGACGAGAGATATTAATAAAAAGACAGGAACATTCTACGGTCCTTTCAGTCATGCTGGAACACTAAATGCGATGCTTGATCTCATTAATAAACTATACAAGGTGAGATTATGTAATAAGCCTATTGTTCCTGAAAAAATCGCAGAAGGCAAATACGAGTTGTGTGTTTATAGCCATATTAATAAATGTGACGCTCCATGCATTGGCAAACAATCACGCGAGGATTACATGAAGCAGATTAGCGAAATAAAAGAGATTCTCAGCGGAAATACAAGGATACTTTGTCAGCAGCTGTATGAAAACATGCAAAAATTGGCAGAAGAAGAGCGTTATCTTGAGGCAGCGGCGGTTAAAGAAAAATATCTTCTAGCAAAGGATTTTGATAATAAAAGCAGGGTTATTACAAGCACTAATCAGAACATTGATGTATTCAGCATTGAAGATGACGAAAGCAAAGCATTCGTCAATTTCATGCATGTGGTTAATGGATGTATAAACCAGACCTACACAGTAGAATACAAGAAACAGCTTGACGAATCGAAGGAAGAAGTGCTTCAGCTTGCCATTGTTGAAATGCGAGAAAGATACGAAAGCAAATCAAAGGAAATCGTCGTTCCATTTGAGATGGACATAAAGATGAATGACGCAGAATTTATCATACCAAAAGCTGGAGATAAGCGCAAGCTTCTTCTTTTGTCAGAAACAAATGTAAGACAATATCGTTTAGACGCATTAAAACAAGCAGAAAAGCTTAATCCAGAACAAAGAAATACCAATATTCTAAAAGAACTTCAGCGAAAACTGAAACTTGAAAAGATACCTATGAGAATTGAGTGCTTTGACAACTCAAATACCATGGGACAAGATGCAGTTGCTGGCTGCGTTGTCTTTATCGGAGGTAAGAAATCAAAGAATGACTATAAGCGTTTCAATATAAAAAGCGTAACTGGACCTGATGATTATGCTTCTATGAGTGAAGTTGTATATAGGAAATACAGTCGTGCCATAGAGGAAGGTACTCCTTTGCCAGATCTTATCATCACGGATGGCGGCAAAGGACAAATGGAGGTAGTAAGAAAGGTTATTGAAGACGAACTGAAACTCAACATACCAATTGCAGGTCTGGCGAAGGACAATCATCACCGCACGAACCAGCTCTTATTCGGCTTTCCTCAGCAAATAGTTGGAATTGAAATGGAAAGTCCACTATTCAAACTTCTGACACAGATCCAGGATGAAGTACACCGATTTGCCATCACATTCCATAGGGAGAAACGCGCTAAGCACAATAAGGAATCCGAATTAGATAAGATTAAAGGTATTGGTGAAGCAACTAAGATACTGTTACTCAAAGAGTTCAAGAGTCTCAAAAGAATAAAGGAAACTCCTTTAGAGGAATTAAGCAAGGTCATTGGGCCCGCCAAAGCAAAGATCCTTATTGATGCATTTAATTAACACTTTGAATATTAAACAATTAAAAATAAAAAAGATAAATTGTGAGAGCTGTAATACAAAGAGTAAGTCATGCTTCCGTGACAATTGAAGGAAAGGTTAAATCCGCAATAGAGAAAGGGTTTCTTGTACTTGTTGGCATTGAAAATGCTGATACAGAAGAAGACATACAATGGTTATCTAAGAAAATATGCGGTTTAAGAGTGTTTGACGATGAGAACGGAGTGATGAACAAAAGCATAATGGACGTTGGTGGAGACATTCTTGTTGTAAGCCAATTCACGCTTTGGGCAAGCTACAAGAAAGGAAATCGTCCATCATATCTTCGTGCAGGCAGTCATGAGATTACAATACCGCTTTACGAGCGCTTTTGCACGGTTTTATCGGAACAATTGGGACATGAAGTAGGCACTGGAGAGTTCGGTGCAGACATGAAAGTTGAGCTTCTTAACGATGGACCCGTAACTATCTGCATGGACACAAAGAATAAGGAATAAAAAGGATTTTGGGCATATACGTAAAAACAAAAAAATAATATGGAAGATAATAAGTATGACAAGGTTTTAAGTCTTTACGACTGTAATCTTGATGATGAGAAAGTTGCTCGTCAAGTCGAGATTATTCTTAAGGAGCACTTGCAGGAAAACAACACCCCAGAAGTGAAGAAATTCCTTCTGAATAGCGTGGAACTTACAACACTTAAGACTACTGATAGCGAAGACAGCGTGTTGAAATTTGTAGAGAAAGTGAATAAGTTTGATGATGTTTATCCAGAACTAGGCCACGTTGCAACTGTATGTGTTTACCCATGCTTTGCTAAGATATGTCACGATACTCTTGAAAATGAGAACATTGAGATCGCATGCGTTTCTGCTTGTTTCCCAAGCAGCCAGTCATTTATAGAGGTTAAAGTTGCAGAGGCAGCACTTGCCATAAAAGATGGAGCAACAGAAATCGACATAGTAATTCCTGTAGGCAAGTTCCTTGCTGGCGACTATGAAGGCATGTGTGATGAGATTGAAGAAATCAAAGCAGTTTGTGGAGACAGAAAATTGAAGACAATACTTGAAACAGGTTGTCTGAAAACAGCATCCAACATTAAGAAAGCCAGCATACTAGCCATGTATTCTGGTGCTGATTACATTAAGACATCAACTGGCAAACTAGAACCAGCCGCAACACCAGAAGCAGCATTCGTTATGTGTCAGGCCATTAAGGAATATTACGACAAGACAGGCATTCAGATTGGCTTCAAGCCTGCTGGCGGAATGAAGACTGTTGAGGATGCACTCACTTACTACACTATCGTGAAGCAGGTTCTTGGCGAGAAATGGCTTACAAACCAATACCTTAGACTTGGAACAAGTTCACTTGCAAACAAACTTCTCTCAGACATAGAAGGTAAGGAAGTAAACTTCTTCTAACCTATAGCGATCTGTCCTACATCTACGAAGTGGTGTGCCCCTCACCTCATCTCAATCAAGGTGAGGGGCATACCATTTTTAGAAATAGTGTAAAAAGAGAAAATCGCTCGCTTTGATAGCAAAGTCAATATCAAAGCGAACGATTTACGACATAATCAATATAAAAATTCAGCAATTGTTTTATTTCCGAGTCAGGGAAAGCATCAAGAAGGCGTTTTGCTTTGTCAGCATATTCAAACATCACCTTTTCAGCATAATCAATACCACCATGCTTGATAGTGAAATTAACAAGAGAATCTATCTCGTCTTGAGATACATTACCTTCTTTAACCTTCAAAGCAAGATCTTTAATTGTATCGTCACCAAATGTATTGACAGCATAAATGGCAGGAAGAGTGAGCTTTCCTTCCTTCATATCATTACCAGTCGGCTTTCCTATCGCTTCATCATGGCCATAATCAAAAATATCATCTCGAATTTGGAAACATATACCGACTATTTGGCCAAACTGAGCCATTGTTTCAACAGCCATTTCATCCGATGAAACCGCAATAGCACCTGCCTCGGCACATGCTTTGAACAGAGCCGCTGTCTTACCCTTGATAATTTCAAAATAGACATCCTCGCTAAGCATATTATTCCTCACATTGCTTAGCTGAAGAATCTCACCTGCAGCAAGGTTTTGAGCAGCAACAGAAAGAACCTCTACCAAACGTGGGTTGTGTGTCTGAGAGACACAATGAAGAGAATTTGCAAGGATGTAATCGCCGATAAGAACAGCAAATTTATTGCCATAAGAACTATGAACGGCTTTTTGACCTCTGCGCTCATCGCTCTCATCAACGACATCATCATGAATAAGGCTTGCTGTATGGAAAAATTCCAAAGTTGCAGCACTTCTCAAAGCATTTTCATTAATCTTACCATTAATCAGTTTGGCAGAAAGAATAGTAAGAATAGGGCGCATCATTTTGCCTCTGCGCTGAATAATGCTATTGAAAACAGCCTGCATCAAAGGATTAGAGTGCACAAGATAAGACTCGAATACTTTATTGTATTGAATCATTTCAACGTCTATTGTCTTTGTTATCTGTGCTAATAAATCCATATTTTTGAAATTTCGAGTGCAAAGTTAGTACATTTTTCAAAAATCTTCCGTAATTTTACACACAAATTCAATCAAGATATGAAAAAACTATTCCTTCTCGATGCTTACGCATTGATATATAGAGCATACTACGGATTCATTAAGAACCCACGCATCAATAGCAAAGGTGAAAACACCTCTGCCGTATTGGGATTTGTAAATACTCTGGAAGAAATCCTTGCAAAAGAGAATCCCGACTACATCGGTGTAGGATTTGATCCGCATGGTCCAACATTCCGCCATGAAGCATATCCTGAGTATAAAGCACAAAGAGAGGAAACACCAGAGGCTATACGCTTTGCCGTTCCCATTATAAAAGATGTGCTGAAAGCATACCGCATCCCTGTAATGGAAATGGCAGGATACGAAGCAGACGATGTTATAGGCACGTTGGCAAAACAGAGCGAATCCATCGAAGGTCTTGAAACCTATATGGTGACACCAGATAAGGATTACGGACAGCTCGTGGCTAAAAATGTCTGGATTTATAAACCTCGTCATGACGGAGGCTTTGACATTCTTGGTGAAAAAGAAGTAATAGAAAAATACGGAATTGAAAAAACAACCCAAGTCATCGACCTGCTTGGACTCATGGGAGATAGTGCTGACAACTTCCCTGGCTGTCCTGGTGTGGGAGAAAAGACTGCTGTAAAACTCATAAAGGAGTTTGGTGATACGGAAACACTTGTTCAGAACACGGACAAGCTGAAAGGTGCGCTGAAGACAAAAGTTGAGGAGCACATTAAGGAGATAACAATGTCAAAGTATCTTGCAACTATCAAGACCGATGTTCCAGTAACTCTTGATTTGGAAAGTTTCAAACGAGAGCCAATCGACGAAGATGCTCTGAAAGAAATTTTCGAAAGATTGGAGTTCCGCACATTGATGAAAAAATTTTTCAATGCAGACACTCCTCGTACTTACTCCCCTACCCCATCAAAAGAAAAAACAAAATCTAAGAGTCAAAAATCTCAACCAGATTTGTTCAGCGGTGATTTATTTGGTGGAGCAAACGAAAATGCACAAAACAACAATTCTGTGCAAAAAAATGATGCGGAAAATACGAACGCGAATACGGCAGACATATTTTATTCAAATCTCAGCGACTTGACTAATACGCCTCACGAATATCATCTTGTTGAAAAAGAGGAAGAAATAGACAAGTTGATTGCAAATATCTTGACAAGCGATTTTGTTTGTTTAGATACAGAGACAACTTCACTCGACACAATGTCCGCAAAATTGGTCGGATTGAGCTTTGCCGTAAAAGAAGGCGAAGCATTCTATGTTCCAATCCCAGATCATGATGATTGGACCAGCGAAAGCTTCGAGCAGGCACAAAGAATTGTCAACAAGTTTAAAGAGATTTATGAAAATCCTCAGATTATCAAAATCGGACAAAACATAAAATACGACCTTTCCGTCTTGGCAAATTATGGAATCACCTTGAAAGGTAAAATGTTCGACACCATGATCGCACATTATCTCATAGCACCAGAGTTAAGGCATAACATGGATTACCTTGCCGAGATTTATCTTAAATACAAAACAATTCATATCGACCAACTCATCGGCACCGGCAAGAAGCAAAAATCTATGCGAGAGCTGAAACCAGAAGAAGTATATGAATATGCAGCTGAAGACGCAGACATCACTCTGAAGCTGAAGAATGTTCTGGAAAAAGAGCTGAATGAGAAAGGCCTTGGCAAACTATTTGAAGAGATAGAAATGCCACTTGTTCCAGTATTGGCAAGAATGGAAAGAAACGGCGCACGACTTGACATCAATGTCCTTGCCGAAACATCACGAATCTTCACAGAAAGAATGAACGATATAGAGAAAGAGATTCGAGAGGTTGCCGGTCAGGAAATCAATATCAGCTCACCAAAGCAGATTGGTGAACTCCTGTTTGACAAACTTAAAATAGATACAAAAGCAAAGAAGACTAAGACAGGTCAATACGTTACAGACGAAGCAACGCTTTTAGCTTTGAAATCAAAGAATCCAATTGTTGAAAAGATTCTTGATTATCGTGGCTACAAAAAACTGCTCAGTACATATATCGATGCTTTGCCGCAGCTTATAAACCAACGAACAGGACATATTCACACCTCATACAATCAAGCAGTTACTGCTACAGGACGATTGTCGTCAAGCAACCCAAACCTGCAGAATATCCCAGTAAGAGACGACAACGGCAAAGAGGTGCGCAAGGCATTCATCCCAGATGAAGGCGAGGAGTTCTTTTCTGCCGATTACAGCCAGATAGAACTTCGACTGATGGCACACTTGAGTCAAGACAAGAACATGGTTGAAGACTTCAACAGCGGACACGATATTCACCAAGCAACAGCAGCAAAGATCTTCAAAGTAGATATAAAAGATGTGACAAGCAGCATGAGACGAAAGGCAAAAACTGCCAATTTCGGAATCATCTATGGCATCTCAGCATTCGGCTTGGCTGAGCGAATGGAGGTGAGCAGAAGCGAAGCAAAACAACTTATTGACGAATACTTCTCCACTTATCCTGGAGTGAAAGAATATATGGACAAGAGCATAGAAAAAGCCCGTGAAAAGGGATATACAGAGACGCTCTTCGGTCGCCGCTGCCAGCTTCCAGACATCAATTCGCGCAACTCCGTTGTGCGTGGCTATGCAGAACGCAATGCCATAAACGCTCCTATTCAGGGAACAGCTGCCGACATCATCAAAATTGCAATGATAAATATAGATCGTCGTATGCAAGAAGAACATCTGAAATCCAAGATGATTCTGCAGGTACATGACGAACTTAATTTCTCTGTTGTTCCTGAAGAGAAAGAACACTTGCAGAAGCTTGTCATAGAAGAAATGAAAGCAGCCACTATCCTATCCGTACCTCTGTTTGCTGACTGCGGATGGGGGAAAAATTGGCTGGAAGCACACTAATGAAGTCAGGAGCAAAGGGAGAAGAGTTAATAGTTGAAACTAATAAGGTGAAACTATCCATACACATATTATATTTCCTTGTTGCTATTATCACATGCCAGACGATGCAGGCACAACAACGCACCTTCAATGTGATGACTTACAACATAGAAAATGCCTTCGACACCATTCATGACGAGGGCAAGAATGACTATGAGTATTGTGCTGGAGGTGAAAGGCGATGGACAAAATACAGATTATTCAAGAAACTCAAATCCGTATGCAAGGTTATTGTTGCGGCAGACGAGAAAAAGCCTTTGGATCTCGTGGCATTATGCGAGGTGGAAAATGATACAGTAATGGAATACCTCACTCGCAAAACTGCACTAACAAACATCGGTTACCGCTATATAATGACTCATTCTGATGATGAACGCGGAATTGATGTTGCTCTGCTCTACTCACCATTTACATTCCATCCTATTGACACTCAGTTTATAAAACCACACTTTCCAGATCATCCTACACGAGACATTTTGCATGTTGCTGGCACATTAGCAAATAGCGACACGCTGGATGTTTATGTGATTCATCTGCCTTCTAAAAACGGCGGTGAGAAAGCATTCAAACGAAGCATGAAGGTGACTGAAATGCTGAAAACAAACATAGATTCCGTTCTCTCTGTAAGGATAAAGCCTAATGTCATAGTCATGGGTGATTTCAATGCAGAAGAAAGATCTGCACAACTGAAACTTCTGAAAAGTGGAGGAACACTCTACGATGCTACTCAAAAGCTGAATCCTGGCACATATAAATACCAAGGACGTTGGTCTATCATCGACCATATTCTTATCCACACTACATCTCTAAAACATGTTTCATCAAAAGCACTCACCCTACCCTTCCTGACCGAACCTGACAACATCAACGGAGGTATCAAGCCACACAGAGCATTTCTCGGACCTGCATACAAAGGTGGCGTCAGTGACCACCTTCCTGTTGTGGGCAGATTCACATACTGAGCGTATTTCATGCAGTTTTAACTCATTATAATACATTTTTCTTTGCTCATTCCCATCTATTTCGTACCTTTGTCCCCATGAAACGTTTTTATTCTACATTCACATTATTCATATTGAGCGTAATGCTCATTTCCCTTCATGCCCAGCCAAAGTTTGCTGGAAAAGTTCAGAAGGGCATTTTTTCTATCAACACATACGGCAAGGACGGCAACTTGCTGCATCAAGGCACAGGTTTCTATGTTGGCCAGAATGGAGAAGCTGTTGCTGATTATGCTGTATTCAAGGGAGCTTACAAAGCAACTGTGATCGATGCTTCAGGCAAACAAACTGACATTGATTGCATCCTTGGTGCTGACGACACATACTCATTAGTAAGATTCCGTGTCAATACCAAAGGAAACACCGTTTTGAACATGGTTTCTGCCCCTGCAAATAAAGGAAGCAACGCTTTTGCTTTAGGGTATTCCAACAACGGCACAGGACAAAGTGAGCAAGCTGCAGTAACAGACACATCCATAATTGATGGCAAATATGCTTACTATGCATTGGGGAAGAAGTTTGATGACAAACTTATCGGATCACCAGTATTTAATGAAAGCGGCAGCCTTGTGGGCATTCTTAAAGCACCTATGGGCGAGAAGAGCTATGTGCTTGACATCCGATTCAAGGAAGTACTGAAAATGGAAGCCATCGCCTCACGCTCTGCCAATGTTGCTCTATCAAACATCTTTATTCCTAAGGGCTTGCCAGATTCTGCAGAAGAATCTCTCGTGTATCTTTATTTTAAGTCACGCAATACAAGCAATGAAGAATACATGGATATGCTAAATCGTTTCATCACTTCCTACCCTCAAAACGCAGAAGGATATTACCGCCGTGCCACTCCTCTCATTGATCTTCAAAGATTTGACGATGCAGAAGCTGATTTGCAGAAATACCTTTCTCTTTGTACCGACAAGGCAAAAGGAAACTACAGCGTTGCATCAACCATATTGAACAAGCTCACACTCCAGCCACAGCCAGCATACGATAAGTGGACATACGATGTTGCTATTGACTATGTGGACAAGGCTTTGACGCTGAACCAAACAGAAACAAAGGAAGAAGCTGAAAAAAAGAATAATGATATAGAATATAAGATTCTCAAAGCACAAATCCTGCGTGGAAAAGGCGACTACGATGGTGCAATCAGCATTTATGAATCCTTGAATCAGGGCGCCACAAAATCACCATCATTCTTCTATGCCATAAGCCTTGCAAAAGAAGGCAGAGGCGACTCTATCGGAGCTTGCATTGAGCCTCTTGACAGCGCATTGGCTATGTTCCCTGACCCAATGCCAGCAGATGCTGCTGAGTTCGTTATTCGACGTGGAAAATTATATGCTAATGGAGGCAAATATCGTGAAGCTGTGGCAGATTACAACAAATACTGCTATCTGATGGAAAGCAAAGTCAATGATGTCTTCTACTACGAGCGTTCACAGATTGAGCAGAATGCACGAATGTTCCAGCAGGCACTTGACGACATCAACAAATCCATTGAGATTGCCCCACGTTATGCAATCTATCGTGTAGAGAAAGCAGCCCTCACTATACGCTTAGGACTATACGACGAATGTATAGAAGCATGCCAGGCAGCCATAGCATTAAACCCTGACATCATCGACAGCTACCGTATCCTCGGCTATGCGCAGCTGCAGAAAGGCGACAAGGCAAATGCTCGTACAAACCTGCAGAAAGCCATTGATCTGGGCGATGAAAATGCCAAGACAATCATGGAGAAATACATGAAATAATTTAGCGTATAGGTCAATTTTAATACAAGAATCGCCTTCAGCATAGGTAACCTGCTGAAGGCGATTCTTGTATTAAAGATTTTATTATTTCCTCCGTAATTCTACTACGAACGTACAGTAAAAGCACACTTTACTTTATATCTATGTCCACTTCTACAGGACAATGGTCACTGCCAAGAATATCAGCATGTATTTTAGCGCCCTTTAACTGCCCCTCTAAACGCTTTGAGCACACGAAGTAATCTATACGCCACCCTGCATTCTTTTCGCGCGCATGGAAGCGATATGACCACCAAGAATAGACGTCAGTATCTGTTGGATAGAAGAAGCGGAACGTATCTGTAAATCCTGCTGCCAAAAGTTCGGTGAATTTTGCTCTTTCTTCGTCGGTGAAACCTGCATTCTTACGGTTTGACTTCGGATTCTTCAGGTCTATCTCTTCATGTGCCACATTCATATCGCCGCACATGATGACAGGCTTCTTTTCATCAAGAGCCTTAACATAGGCACGAAAAGCATCGTCCCAGGTCATTCGGTAGTCAAGACGCTTGAGTCCATCCTGAGAGTTGGGCGTATAGACCGTGACAAGGAAGAAGTCTGAATATTCCAGCGTGATTACTCGTCCTTCATGGTCGTGTTCCTCTATGCCCAGTCCGTATGTCACATTGAGCGGAACGTGCTTGGCATAAATTGCCGTACCAGAATAGCCTTTCTTTTCGGCATAGTTCCAATATGACTGATAGCCTGGAAATGCAAGGTCTAACTGCCCTTCCTGCATCTTTGTCTCTTGCAGGCAAAAGAAATCCGCGTCGAATTCGGCAAAGGCTTCAGAGAAACCCTTGCCGGCACACGCGCGGAGTCCGTTTACATTCCAAGAAATGAATTTCATCTCCCGTTAGTATTTTTATGAGTTAGTTTACTTTACATAGCTTGCCCAATCTGTCTTGTGCATGTCACCCTCACGGAGGAATGTGTCGTGCATAGCAAGAGCAGCAGACATCTTGTGGCAAGACTGACCCTTGTCAGCAATCTTGAGGTAATCCCAAAGGAGCTGCTTGTAGTCAGGATGAGCACAGTTCTCAATGATTGCCTGAGCGCGCTGAATTGGACTCTTGCCACGAAGGTCAGCAACACCCTGCTCTGTAACGATTACATTTACATCGTGCTCTGTATGGTCGATGTGTGAACAGAAAGGAACGATAGAGCTGATCATGCCACCCTTGGCAACTGATGGACATGTAAAGATTGAGATAAATGCATTACGCTCAAAGTCACCAGAACCACCAATACCGTTCATCATCTTTGTACCACAGATCTGGGTAGAGTTAGCATGTCCGTAAAGATCAACCTCAATGGCTGTATTGATAGCGATAAGACCGAGACGGCGGATAACCTCTGCATTGTTAGAGATTTCTGACTGACGGAGAACGAGCTTATCCTTGAAGAAATCGATATTTTCGTAGATAGAGAGGAGTTTGTCGTTAGTTACTGTGAGTGAGCAAGTAGAAGCACACTTAACCTTTTCTTCAAACATGAGGTCAACAATAGCATTCTGAAGAACCTCTGTGTAGATCTCCATCTGAGGCATTTCTGGGTTGCTTCCGAGAGCATAGAGAATTGCATTTGCTGTTGTGCCTACACCGCTCTGGAATGGAAGGAATGATGGAGGAATGATGCCGCGCTTACGCTCGCCCATAAGGAAGTTTGCAACATTCTCACCAATCTTGTCTGTGATAGGATCCTCGCCCTTGAAAGCACGAGCCTCATCAGGAAGATTGCACTCAACAACACCTACAACCTTGCTTGGGTCGAGCTGGAGATATGGAGTGCCAATACGGTCTGTCACATGTTCGATTGGAATAGGCTTGCGGCATGGAGGGTCAAGTGGCTCATATACATCGTGAATACCGATCGACTTTGGAGAGTGGAATGCATTGAGCTCAAGGATAATACCCTTCTTAGCCAAACGAGCAACTGTTGGAGATATACCACCAGCGGCAGTAAGGTAAACCTTGCCATCTTCCTCGATAGCACAAACCTCAAGAATTGCCCAGTCAATTTCTCCAAGGAAACCGTAGCGGAGATCCTGAGCCATCATGCCAAGGTGAATATCATTGTATGCAACTTCACCTGCATTTACATGCTTACGGAAGTCAGCATTTGTTGTGTATGGAGCACGATAGCGGATTGCGTTCTCGTTAGAGAGCACACCGTCGCAAGACTGACCAGTAGAAGCACCAGTGAAGATACCAACCTGGAATGGGCGTCCAGCTTCGTGTTCTGCATGTGCAATTTTAGCAAGTTCTGCAGTGACAGCCTTTGCTGTACCCGCTGGAGTAAATCCAGAGAGACCAATGTTGTCACCATTCTTGATGAGCGCTGCAGCTTCGGCAGCAGTAATTCTTGTAAAAGCCATAATATGTTATTGTTGTTTCTGAAGTTACTTATTTAACTGGATCGAAATCGTCTTCCAACTCTTTCTTGTCCTTTGGTTCGTAGAAAATCTTGTTTGCACCAGACGTTATCTTCACATATTCTGGATGCTCCTTAGCAAAATTATCTACATAGCGGATGCGCTTCTGATCGTAAAGCTCGCTCACAGCAATGAGGATACCTGTTTCTTCAACATCGCCAAAACCATAGTTAATCGCAGTTCCGAACATCTTCATTGTAGGAGATAACCCCATGTATGCATTTACGAGCGGAGGAATGTTGTACCCCAAGGCACGAACCTCACGATTCAAGATCTTATAATCGTCTTTGAATTCGTCATAACAGAAAAGAGATTCGAATTCCTTTGGATCATGTTCCAGTTCCAAAGGCTTTGTAGGAATAACAAGACCATCCTTATCGCCAAAATGCTTTTGGAGAAAATAGAGAATCATGTCACGGCCCTTGCGGTTGTAGCTTGGATACATGGTCATCTTGCCGAAGAAATACTTACATCCCGGCATAATAACAGCAAGTGCACCTAATCCGTCCCATAGATTGTCGAGGGCAAAGATAGACTTGCCATCTGGACGTGTTGATTGATACTCTACGCTAACGAAAGAACGTCCAAGCTCAATCGTGTAAGGCATGTAGTTCTGGATGAAATTGTCAGAGAATCGGAACATGTGGCTTGTAGCAAGGATAGGCTGCCCCTCCTTGTCATACTGCACATCAGGACCGAGAATATAACGATAGCCGCCAATGATTTCTTCCTCTTCTGGATTCCATACAATGAGCTGCTTATATGGATTCTCCATTGTGTCAAACTCGTCAAGATCGCAGTCAAGACCAGTTCCGCCGCCTGCTGTGCGGAAGGCTATTTCACGAAGACGACCAATCTCACGAACGACATTAGGGGCGTTCTGCCAAGTCACGACATAAACCTCATTGTTGCTCTTGCTAGTCATTCGCAAGCGCCTTTCCTCTGTTAACTCTGATTTCAGCACCTCCTTTGGTATCGGTGCGATGATTTCTTGTTCCATTTGCTATGTTTCCTACAATTCGTAAACCTTTTCTTTCACCCACTGTGCCCATTCCGAAGCTGTCTTGCTCTTGTCGAAAGTCTGCCAAGGTATAGGCTCACCAAATGTTACTGTAAATGTTTTACCTTGATTCTTATACATCTCGTCGGCAAGATAAAGCATTGCAAAATTAAACTTTATATGCAGTCTCTTGCACCAGCGAGCTATGTTATAAAATTTATCTGAATTCTGTCCTGAGAAATGTACCGGTATGACGTCACGCTGATACTGAACAGTCTTTGTTATGAATGTCTTTTTCCATTCCAGATCCTTTATCACATTATCTTCACCTTTTCTTGAACAAAGACCTGCTGGAAACATCACCACATTTTTTGGCGACTGGAACGCCGCTTCGACCATCTTTGGGAAGTTGCGGCTATTCTTGCCTGTCTTGTTTATCGGCACACAGAGCGGAGCGAGTCCTTTGAAGTTCATCAAGATGTCATTCACGAGATAGACCATCTGGCTGTCGTATTTATGGCAGATTATGCTTCCAAGGGCAATGCCGTCCTGACCACCCAATGGATGGTTGCTAACAATGGTGAAATATCTGCCACCTTCGTTTCCTGGCAAAGCATCAAGTCCTTCACGAATCTCTCCATTGATGTTTGTCTGCACTTTAAGCTTGCAATTCAGATAGCCCAGACATCCGTCAAGCCATTCTACACCAACCTGCCCTTTGCCTGCACCGCAAAGATGAACATTCATCCAGTCTTGATGAATTATGCCTTTTAGCCAGTTCACAACAAAAGATGGAACAAACTTGACTTTGTCACCAAGCTTGTCCTTCAGCACTTTGTCAATATCTACGCGGAATTCCTCCCCTTCTGTTGTCATAATATCAAAATTACATGCAAAATTACCAAATCTTTTTTGTTTTTTAATGAAATTTGACGACTTTTCGATGAATTGGGGAGAAAAAGTAGTATCTTTGCACAGCAAATTGACATTATGAGTAGTTTATGTCTGTTATTCAGCATAAAATCTTTAGTAATATAAAAAAAGTATAGATGTTCTTTTTCTCAAAGAAACAAAAACTTATTCAGACAAGCATTTTCAAGGGTGCAGTGGATTGGCATTCCCACATTCTGCCAGATGTGGACGATGGCATACCTTGCATGGATGATGCTTTGGAGGTTCTCAGCTACTACGAAGAATTGGGAATTAAGGAGATATGGCTGACACCTCACATCATGGAGGAGATGCCAAACACTACTGACGAGCTTCGTAAGCGCTTTGGGGAATTGAAAGAAAAATACAATGGCTCTATCCACCTTCATCTTGCAGCCGAGAACATGATTGACAATCTTTTCGAAGAACGATTTGAAAAGAATGACTTTCTCCCTATAGGTAATGAAGGCAATCATCTTCTTGTAGAAGCATCATACTATCAGCCTCCTATGGATCTTTACGGCACTCTTCGACGCATTTCCGAGAAGGGTTACTACCCTATCCTCGCCCATCCAGAGCGTTATCGCTACATGGATGACAAAGACTACGATTACTTGAAAGCTATGAAAGTGAAACTGCAGATGAACGTGATGAGTCTTGCTGGAGGCTATGGAAAGGCAGCTCAAGAGAAAGCAGAATATCTCCTTTCAAAAGGCTATTACAATTTCTACGGCACAGACATCCACAACCTCAACCATTTCAAGGAAGCAATCAACGAAAAAGCACTCAAGAAGGAAACTGTGGAACTGCTTCAAGGCATTCCAAACTTTATCTCGTAAAATCTTTTCAACTTTTACTTTACTTCTCTCATGAGAGTAATTACGCTCTCAGGTCCCATATTGAATATCAAATCAATGATGCTCAGGTTCTGCAAGAAACCATGTTTCTCGGCAAATACTTGATAATAAGAATGTGAAAGCATGCCATTAGGTATGCTTTTTTCGTTTATGTCAAGTCCCAGGTACCGCCCTGTTCTATTGATGTCCAAATCAATATCAATCAGTTCTATGCATTTATTAAGAAGAGCCTCGTTGAAGTCCATGAGATAAGTCCATCTCTTTTCATAGAAAGGACGGAAATCATCCTGAAGATATTCGAAAAAAGGCGAATTGTAATAACTTGTCTCCAAAGCATACCAATGCTGATGCTGCCAATCGCTATGTGTACTGATTTTCACATCTTTCATCTGGCACTTCCCCATAGAGAAATTACTCTTATCAATAGGAATGGAAAGGTTCAGCACGCCATTTGGAGAGTCGATGACACAGCGGTTCCTGATGGTCTGCTTGATGAAGTTCTCATGTTGCTCAATAAAAATTGGTTCGCCCGAACTCATTGCTCGGACAAACCAATCTATAGGTGGTAAATATGCACTTGGAAGAACCATTGTTTACTTGATGTTATCAACCCAAGTGAACAGTCTCTTCCATCTTACGCCATGAGTCTGACCATTGCGGTCTGTGACGAGAGAAAGCCAGATGAACAGCGGCTTGCCAACAACATGATCCTCAGGAACGAAGCCCCAATAACGAGAGTCAGCAGAATTGTGGCGATTATCACCCATCATCCAGTAGTAGTCCATCTTGAATGTGTACTCTGTTGCCTCTTTGCCATTGATGAAAATCTTATCGCCCTTGATCTCAAGCTCATTATTCTCATATACACGGATTGGACGCTCGTAGATAGCTATGTTATCAAGCGTAAGCTTAACTTTCTGTCCCTTAGCAGGAATCCAAACAGGACCATAGTTGTCGCGAGTCCAGCCATACTGATGATTGATAGGGTACATATTTCCCCTGTAGCCATCCTTTATTTCAACAACACTATCACAGAATTCCTTATTAGCACGCAAAGCCTCAACAGCCATCTTTGTGAGAGGAATACCATCGTTGTGGTCAAACACCTTATCGCGGTCTTCATCGCTGATATTCAGTTCTTCACACATCTCATCAGAAAGCACCTGATTGTTTCTTGTGTAAACTTTATAGTTGAACTGAGCAAATGTTGGAGTCTCCTGCTTCTTTCCGTCAATATAGATAATCTTATCTTTGATCTGGAGAGTCTGTCCTGGAAGACCGACACAGCGCTTCACATAATTCTCTCTGCGGTCAGCAGGACGAGCAACCACACTGCCATAGATATTTGTATTTTTCGCAACAATATCCTTACCTATATTATAAAGTTGGTCAAACACCTGCTGCTGCTCCTCTCTTGGAAGAGTCTCCATCATTGGAACCTCAAAGCCCTGCTCGTATGCCGCCTTGCAGCCTTCCTGATAGCAGAGGTCATAGTAATCAGCGTTGACATTGACTGCCACAGTATCACCAGCAGGATAGTTGAACACAACAATGTCGCCAAGCTCCACCTTGCCAAAGCCTTTCACACGGCGATACTCCCACTGAGGCCATTCAATATATGACTTGCAGTTTATAACAGGAAGCGTGTGCTGAGTCAATGGCATAGTGAGCGGCGTCTGTGGAATGCGAGGGCCATAGCTCATCTTGCTCACCAACAGGAAGTCACCAGTCATCAACGTCTTCTCCAATGATGAAGATGGAATCTGATAATTCTGGAAGAAGAAATTGTTGACAAAATATACTGCCACCAAAGCAAATATGATAGCATCCACCCAGCTCATGATGGCACGAGCAATGTCGCTCTCAAGGTCTTTCCACCATGTCCACTTTATATACTTTGTAATGTATGCGTCAAAAATGAATGGAAGCACAATGAGACCCCACCAAGATTCTACCCAATAGAGGAATGCGAGGAGACATACTGTGGCAAGAGTGAACTTCACCCATTTCCATCCTGCCCACTCAGGCTTATCCTTCTTGCCCGAGCGTGATTTCTTGAAATTCTTATAATCTAAACCCATAATTAAAACTTGAACATATCGTCAATAGTCAGCAAACCAGAGTTCTTAGCAGTGAACTCAGCAGCAAGCACAGCACCTAAAGCGAAGCCGCGGCGTGAGTGAGCATCGTGAGTGATGGTGATCATATCCTCTGGTGAGTCGTAAGTGATGGTATGGATGCCCGGCACTTCTTTGCGGCGAATGTCGTCAATGCGAAGCACACCTTCAGCGGTCTCATGAAGTCCCCACTTCTGCTTTCTGTCCAAGTTTTCGATAATGCCCTCAGCAAGAGTGATGGCAGTACCAGAAGGAGCATCAAGCTTATGAACGTGGTGAGTCTCCACCATATTCACATCGTACTGCTCAAACTGATTCATGATCTTAGCAAGATACTTGTTCACAGCGCTGAAAATAGCAACGCCAATACTGTAGTTGCTTGCCCAGAAAAGCGTCTTGCCATCTTCGCCGCATGCCTTGCGGACATCATCGCCATGCTCCTTCAGCCAACCTGTGCTGCCGCTAACAACCTTCACGCCCTTAGCCCATGCCTTAAGGAAGTTGCCATAAGCAGTCATTGGTGATGTGAACTCGATAGCCACATCCGCGCTGGCAAAAGCCTCACTTTCGAAATCCTCCTGATTGTCAATATCAATAATTGAAACTATTTCATGACCACGGTCAAGGGCAATCTGCTCTATCATCTTACCCATTTTTCCGTATCCAATAAGTGCTATTTTCATCGTTTTATGAACATTATTAAGTAAAAAAACTGTGCAAAGTTAATCATTTAGAAATAAAAATCTTAACTTTGGCACAATTTTATGCTTTTTTCTTCTAATCTTTTAACTAAAAAACCAATCAATGGAAGAACTTCTGCATTATATCTGGAAACATAAAATACTGCCTCTGCACGAACTCCGCACCAACCAGGGTAGAGTAGTGGAGGTGCTAAACCCCGGTTTCCATAACACTAATGCTGGTCCCGACTTCACAGGAGCAAAGATAAAAATTGATGGCACCGTGTGGGCAGGAAATGTAGAGATACACGTCAGGACAAGCGACTGGTTTCGCCATCATCATGACAAAGATGAGAACTACGACAACATCATTCTTCATGTAGTTTCCATAATAGACCAACCTCTATATTATCCAAACGGTCAAGAGATTCCACAACTGCAGATAGACGTGCCGCAATACATACGTGACAATTATTCCGAACTCCGCACCAGTGACATCAATCCGCGTTGCCGAAATGTTGTCAGCACATTGCCAACTCTGCTTATTCACAATTGGCTCACCTCGCTCACGCTCGAACGCTTCGAACAACGCACCCAGCAAATAATGCAGCGACGCGATCAACTGGACAAGAACTGGGAGGACACGCTCTTCGTCACCTTAGCCCGCAATTTCGGCTTCGGAATCAATGGCGACGCCTTCGAGCAATGGGCACAATCCATACCAATGAACGCCGTAGCGAAGCATCGTGACGACCTCTTTCAAATTGAAGCGATATTCTTTGGGCAAGCAGGATTATTGGATATTCCAGATAATCAGGGAAAAACAGCCTATCCAGCCCACTTCCACAAACTTGCAAAAGAATACCAATATCTCCGTCAAAAGTTCTCGCTCACGCCGATGGACTCATCTGCATGGAAATTCCTGCGCCTGCGTCCCCAGAACTTCCCACACATCCGCATTGCCCAATTAGCGATGATATACTACGAACAGCGGCTCAACCTCTCCAAGCTCATCAATGCAGAAACAACAGATGAAGTTTACAGCTTGCTGCTCACCCACGTCAGCGACTTCTGGAAGACTCATTACAGCTTCAGCAGCGAGGCATCACGCTCATCCGAGAAGCATCTTAGTCAATCGTCACTGAATCTCATTATAATCAACACCGTAGCACCAATTCTTTTTGCCTACGGAAAATACAAATCAGATAATGAACTGTGCCAAAAAGCATTTGACCTTTGGCAAGACGTAAAACCCGAGCAAAACTACATCACACGCCAGTGGGAAGCAGCAGGAGTCACTTGCCAAAACGCAGGCGACAGCCAAGCTCTCATCCAGCTCAACAACCGCTATTGTAAATCTCGCGACTGCCTCCGCTGCCAGTTCGGATATGAATACATAAAGCGCACACCTGGATTACTGAGAGAAGAAGATTACTCACGCTCGGAAATACTCAAATAAATTTGGTATTTTTCTCGCTTAATCGTACCTTTGCAAAAAATTTATAATTGATACAACATGAAATTGCTATTGTTAGGTAGTGGCGGCCGTGAGCACGCCTTGGCTTGGAAGATTGCCCAGAGCCAGAAGATCGAGAAACTCTTTATCGCACCAGGAAATGCAGGAACAGCAGGAGTAGGGGAGAACGTCCCTTTGAAAGCTGACGATTTCCAAGGCATCAAATCATTCGTTCTGGAAAACAAGATCGACATGGTCGTTGTCGGTCCTGAAGACCCACTGGTAAAGGGTGTGTACGACTTCTTCAAGAACGATCCAGAGATTGCCTCCATTCCTGTTATCGGTCCAAGCAAGGCAGGAGCCGTTCTTGAAGGCTCAAAAGACTTTGCCAAGTCATTCATGCAGCGCCACAACATCCCAACAGCCGCATATCGCTCTTTCAACGGCACAAACATTGAAGAAGGCATCGCATTCCTTGAAACACTCCAAGCACCATACGTTCTCAAGGCAGACGGACTCTGTGCAGGCAAGGGCGTGCTCATCATCGACAACCTTGAAGACGCCAAGCGCGAGTTCCGCGGCATGCTCGACGGCATGTTCGGCGAGGCCAGCGCAACAGTAGTTATCGAAGAATTCCTCAGCGGCATCGAATGTTCTGTATTCGTGCTCACAGATGGCAAGAACTACAAGATACTTCCAGAGGCAAAAGACTACAAGCGAATCGGCGAAGGCGACACAGGACTCAACACAGGCGGCATGGGCTCCGTAAGCCCAGTGCCATTTGCCGATGCAGAATGGATGAAAAAGGTTGAGGAGCGCATCGTGAAGCCAACAATCGAAGGACTCCAGAAGGAAGGCATCGAATACAAAGGCTTCATCTTCCTTGGTCTCATCAAGGTAGATCGAGACTACGCATACGCCGAGACAGGCGACCCTGTCGTTATAGAATATAATGTACGCATGGGCGACCCAGAGACAGAAACCGTAATGCTCCGCATCAAGAGCGACCTCGTAGAACTCCTCGAAGGCGTGGCACAGGGCAACCTCGACACACGCACACTTGAGTTCGACCCACGCTCAGCCGTCTGCGTCATGATGGTCAGCGGCGGCTATCCACAGGCATACAAGAAAGGTTTTGAAATCACAGGCATAGAAAACGTAGAAGGCTCAGTAGTGTTCCATGCAGGCACAAAGCTTCAGGAAGGCAAGGTCGTAACCGATGGCGGTCGTGTGATTGCCGTAAGCTCATACGGCGCAACTCAGAACGAAGCACTTGTCAAGTCATTCACCGAAGCAGGCAAGATTCAGTTCGAAGGCAAATACTTCCGTCGTGACATTGGTCAAGACCTCTTGAAATAAACGAAAACCAAAACGAAAACTAAAACGGAAAAGACAAGAAAAGGTGGTTGTTCAACAAAGAGCAACCACCTTATTTTTTACTATAACGCTAAACACAGCCCCCTTAAAGCGCAAGTCTGTAAATCTCCATCGTAGCATTATGATCAAGCTCCATATAGCCAGGCATGATGTCGCCCTTAAGACGATGCAAGCGAGTATTTAGAAGTTCCAAATCAGGATTCTCTATTCCAAGCTGCGCAAAGGTTACTGGCATCTGGAGAACATCATGAAACCAAGCCTTGAGTGCCATAGCTCCTTGCATAGCATCAGCCTCAGCATCACCAGTATCAGCAACGCCAAGTACACGATGAGCCAATTGGGCAACCTTATGAGGATTGCGCTTAGCAGCATATTGCAGGAATGCTGGGAAAATAACAGCAAGACCAGCACCATGAGTCACATCATATTCAGCAGAAATCTCATGTTCCATGGCATGGCTGTTCCAGTCCTCCTGACGACCGATGGAACAAGTGTCATTGTGAGCAATCGTGCCGCACCACATTATGTTGGCACGAGCCTCATAGTCCTCAGGATTCTTCATCAAGCGTGGCGCAACCTCCATAATCGCCAACAGCATAGCCTCAGCCAAGCGGTCGCCAATCTGCACGTCAGGCGTATTGCTCAAGTAGCGCTCTAAGATGTGAGCCATCATATCTGTAATGCCGCTTGCAGTTTGCCATTGAGGCAGAGTGAGTGTGAGTTCTGGATTCATGACAGCAAACTTTGGGCGCAAAAGCTTTGGCTGACGAAGACCAGCCTTCACCTTTGTCTGCGTATTCGTGATAACCGTATTGCCCGAACCCTCGCTGCCAGCAGCAGGAATTGTCAGCACCACACCCACAGGCAACGCCTTTTGCGGTTTTGCCTTACCGATATAAAAGTCCCAGAAGTCACCATCGTAATAGTATCCAACAGCAATAGCCTTAGCTGTGTCGATAACAGAACCGCCACCAACAGGAAGCAGGAAATCAGGCTTGAACTCACGAGCCAAGTCAAGACCTTCACGTACCTTTGTGTCTATAGGATTAGGCTGCACACCCGACAATTCACACATTTCCATTCCTTCCGCAGCGAGTGAGCACTTCACCTTATCCAGCAAGCCAGAACGCACAGCGCTACCGCCACCATACACTATCATTACGCGGTTTGCCCCGTAAGCTTTGCAAAGCCCACCAACTTGCTCTTCCACACCCTTACCGAACACAAATTCTGTAGGGCTATAAAAAGTAAATCCATTCATATATTTGTCCTTCTGTATTTTATTTTGAAGCAGAATCTGGATAAGAGAATGCTTATCCTTTGCAAATATACATCTTATATCTCACATTGCAATGGATTGAGAGGAGAAATTTGTGAACAAGCTTTAATGATTCTTAAAGTTAAATCTGTATCCGATAGTGATGGCAGACATGGTCAAATTTGAGGAATGCAAGTTGGAACTCATATTGTCGCGAGGACCGTAATCATCAGCCAAACTCACGCTGCTGCGAAGCTCTATTGACAGCTTATTGTTGAAGCTGTAACCGATAACAGCACACAGCCCGAAAGAAAAGCTGTTCATCGAAATGTTCTCATCTCCAGATGCGCCAAGGCAAATAGATGGCTGCACACCTCCGCCAATGCGGAAATTGTGTGTCGGATTGTGAGTTACATAGCTGGCTTGCAAAGGAAAAGAAAGATAATTCGCAATAACCTTATTATCAGTATAATTGCCATACAATGATTTAGTTTCACACTTTATTCCAGCGCGATTCCAGAACACTCCGAGCGAAGGCATGAAATGCTTTGATGAACGATAGCCGATGTCGGCACCAACAGTGAGATCGCTATGGTCTTTCGCAAATGTCTTTGAATTGTGGTAGTCCTTCTGGCAAATGGTAGAAGTGATGTTCAAACCAACGGTAGGCTGAATGAATGTTGTTCCTACCACCTCATCCTGCGCATTAGCAGTAATGGCGAAGAGAATTGTTAAAAGTAAAAAAAGAGTCTTTTTCATTTTAGTTGATATTATGACGATTAATACTATCTTTATGATACTCGCCTGTGTATGTAACCTTATAGCCATGCATTTTCAGGCCTGTATAACTGTATTGATAAATCTTAATGAGATTCTTTTCTATAATTTCTTCGTCCGATAGATTCTTTATCTCTCCTTGTTTTGCCAAAGCTATATATAGAAATGATCCCTCATAATCGTTAATTCCACTCATAATAAAATCGCCAGGCAAAAGAACGCATGTATATCCTTCCGATTTTGACTCAAGAAAATCCTCTGCCGTTAGCTTTCTCGTGTAATTATCCAATAACTCTATAGTATCGTTGGAACAGTTTTCAATAGTAACGGAAGCAACGTAAGCACCACCAAAATCTTCCACACATGTCATTGCTGTAAACATTAAAAAGAGATAGCAAATTGCAGAGTTTATGATAAATTTCTTCATACTATTAAACTTTATAAAGTCTTTGAAAGATGCAAGAGGATACGTCTGACTTCCTACCAAAACAATACGTGGACAGTTTCTTGTCCAGTACTGCGGTGGTAGGAAAAACCGGTAAAAACAGACAAGAACGTCCACGCAAACGCATGAACATTCACTAATCTGTTCTTTGGTTTTTACTGTTAGTTTCCTACGCTTTCAGTACACCAGAACAAATAGCAAACGCTATAATAAATATGTATGTCCTCTAAGTCACAGCAGATACTTGTTTCCCAAGAGACGTTGCAAATATAGTCCTTTTGTTTTATTCCACCAAAATTTTCAAGAAAAAAATAATGGCAACCTCACGAATGAGATTGCCAAATATACATATAGCATATTCCGATAAAACAACAAAGCACTTCTACGCTTTTTAAGAAAAACAATATCAAAGTTTTGGAGGAAATAAAAAAATATTGTACTTTTGCATCAAAAGAAGAATCAGATGGCAATGGAAAGCAGATATATAAACCCACT
>JAGHUI010000064.1 GCA_018064885.1 Candidatus Minthosoma equi
GTGACAATGCACCTTCCGCAGTTTGAAGATGAAACACCTTCCACACGTACATTGATAGAAGTGTCTTCTTCCGATCAGATTTCCTACAAGTGGGGAGTAGGAGATGTTCTTGGCATCTATCCAGATGCAGGCACACAGGTTGCCTTTGAACTTTCTGCAAGCTCACTCTCTGCCGATGGACTTTCTGCCACCTTCGATGGTGGAGCTTGGGCTTTGAAAGGCGGTCACAGCTATTATGCATACTTCCCATTCAGCTACGACTGCTTCAGCGCATCGGTGAACAAGACAAACATTCCAATCAGTTATCTTGGACAGAAGCAATCAGCTTTCGGCGACACATCAAATGCAGGTCAGTATGACTTCAATGCTGCAGGTCCAACATCCTCATCTACAGGAAGTCTGTCATTCAACTTCGTACGCCTTGGCGCTTTGCTTCGTGTAAAGTTCACTCTCCCTGCCACAGCCACGTACAAGACATTGACTCTGAATGCTGGTTCCTCTGCCATTCCAGTGAAAGGAACTGTAAACCTTGCAGCTTCCTCAATTGCGTTCACTCCAAAGGAATACTCCTCATCGCTATCCGTTGACCTCAACAATGCAAGCGGCACAGTTGGACAGACAGCATACGTGTATATGATGCTTCCACCAATGTCTCTCAAGACTCAGGGCAAGACCATGACAGTAACCCTCTCATACGGTGATGACAAGTCAACAACCTACAACATCTGCACAGCAGGCACCACAACAGAGAATACTCCAGACTTCAAGGCAAACACTCGCTACAAGCGAGATGCAGTGTATGTGTCAGGCGATCCAGAAGGAACAATGAGTGGTGGCGATGATGAAGAGGATTCAAACATGGAAAACGGTCATGAATACGTTGACCTCGGACTTCCAAGCGGATTGAAGTGGGCAACAATGAACGTAGGCGCAACAACTCCAGAAGGCTATGGCGATTACTTCGCATGGGGCGAGACGGAACCATACTACACAGCAGGTCATTCACAAGACGATCCTTGCTCAAGCTGGAAGACTGGCAAGACAGGCTATGAATGGGGAAGCTACAAATGGTGCAATGGCTCATACTATACTCAAACCAAGTATTGTACTTCATCAAACTTCGGTACTGTTGACAACAAGACCACCCTCGAATCAGCAGACGATGCTGCAGCAAAGAACTGGGGCGGCAGCTGGCGTATGCCAACAAAGGCAGAGCGGGACGAGCTTTGCACCAACTGCACATGGACGTGGACAACTCAAAACGGAGTCAGTGGTTACAAGGTATTGTCGAAGACCAACAGCAATTCCCTTTTCCTTCCTGCTGCGGGCGATCGCAACGTTAGCAACCTCTACAACGCTGGTTGGAGCGGCTGCTACTGGTCGTCGTCGCTCAGCGCGAGTCTCCCGAACAACGCATGCGAATTGTACTTCAATCCGGGCGATGTCATCTCGAACGGCAATACTCGCTGCTATGGTCTGTCCGTTCGTGCTGTTTGCCCGTAGTGCTAGAATTTGCTTCCCCAAATAGGAAAGGACAAGATCCCAAAGATTTCAACATACAGGGTATGTGGCATTACCAAATCGAAAAAGGCAATGCAACGTACCCTGTATGTTGAAATCTTATTTTACGTAAAAAACATAAGCATGCAATTAAAAGAAATTTTATCAATTGAAGAGAATCGCACGTATGAAAATAGAAGTGTGATACATCTGTTTCAGGAAGGTTCTTTCTACAGAGCCTATGAATGGAGTGCCTGGCTATGCACATCGCTTCATAAAGGATTTCAAAGTGACTCACAAGAAGATGAAGGGCGTGGAAGATTCAGTAGCTTACTTCGGTTTCCCTGCTACAAGCCTCGAAAAATACACTCCAGAAAATGCAACGGTTGAGATTTGCAAGTGTGGACGTTTTCTCTCTTGCAAAAAAACAAAGTGACGATTAATCTGCGAAAGACTAATCGCCACATTATTATTATGAATGATTACGCATCTTTAGTGTCTGCAATCAATATTTCTTCCATAGAGTCACAACACATCATTTGTCATTGTAGTGTCCTTCTACTTCGAGGACGAGGACGGTGACAGTGTCGTCGTGGATGTCATAGATGATTCGGTTGTGTGCTGTTATGTGGCGAGAGTAGGTGATGGAATGCCCTCCTTTCAACGGTTCGGGGTGTCCTGTGCCTGTTCGTGGGTGATCGGCGAGTTCGTGGAGGATTTCGCCAAATTTTTTGAACAGGACTGGGTTGCTCTTCTTCCACTTGGAGACCACCTTATCAACAGTCTTTGTGGTGTCAATGCTGTAAGTCATAGCGAATTGAGGTATGCATCAATGTCTTCGTGGGAAGTCATGTGAGTGTATTCACCACGGTTGTATGCATCTCGGGCAACTTGGAGCTTGGCTTCGAGTTCGGGGGTGATGTCTGGCTTCATGTTTACTTGCACCACGAGAAAGTATTCGTTGTTGCGATTGATCACTACTTCTTCGCCAGATGATACTTTGTCGAGCATTGTCTTTATGTTCTGACGGAAATCTCTTGCTGTTACGTTCATAAGTCTTTAGTATTGTTTCGTAGGCAAAGATAGGTGTTTATTTTTAATTGACGAAACATTTTGGTACTTTTTTGTGTACACGCATAAAAATTATGAATTGAAATGCAAGTGAGGACGAATCCCTCTTGCAAAAACAAAGTGGCGATTAATCTGCAAAAGACTAATCGCCACATTATTATAAATGATTGCGCAGCATTTGATAAAGATTCTTTTGGTTGATTATTTTTATTTCACCAGCTGTGTTCTCAAAGTCGCCAGTATAGACAACTACCTTATTTGCAATAGGTACGTTTATCCACGTGTCGATTTGTTTAAGTGTCTTCTCGAAATTGGAACTATATGTCATAGCGCTCTTTACCTCAATTGCCGTTATCTCGCCTTCTTGTTTCAGAAGAATATCAACTTCGTTTTGGTTTGAGTCGCGATAGAAAAACACTCCTCCTTCAAGTCCTTGGTTGTATCGATGCTTTATAACCTCCATGACAATGTAATTCTCGAAGATATTCCCTCGCATTTTATCTCTATCTAATTGCTTTGGACTTTCTATGTCAAGAAGGTAACAAGCTAATCCGGGATCGTTGAAATATAGTTTCGGACTTTTGACGAGTCTTTTTGTGATATTTTCATAGTATGGTGGTAAAAGTGTTATGAGGTATGATGCTTGCAAGACTGATAGCCAGTGGGTAATGGTCTTTTTATCTACACCAACCTCGTTTGCCACCTCTGAAGCATTGAATATAGAACCAACACGAGCTGCGCATAGTTTCATAAACTTAGTAAATAACATCATGTTTTTTACATTCAAGAGGTCACGAACGTCTTTTTCCAGATATGTCTTCACATACGAGGGGTAGAATAGCTTGGCTATGTTCTTTCCTGCGCAGATTGCTGGGTACAAGCCATCGAAGAGGATTTGGTTTGTGTCCTTGTTTTCTATGCGTTCTTTGCTTTCTTTGTATGACATAGGAAGAAGTTCGAAAACACCAGCACGTCCAGGCAGTGACTCGCATAAGCCACCAAGGAGTTCGAAGTTGCTGCTCCCTGTGAGCAAGAACTTTCTATCAGGATTGTCATCCACTATGCCTTGAATGTATTCTAACAGAGCAGGAACTTTCTGAATTTCATCGATAAACATTCCTTCCTTTGTTTGGTTAAGGAATGCAATCGGGTCGTTTTCAGCAAACTCGCGCACATTGACATCCTTTAGCGAATATTTGATATATTCAGGAAACATGTGTTTTAATAGTGTACTCTTACCCGATTGACGAGGACCTGTCACAGAAATGACAGAGAAGTATTGAGATGCTTCCCTTACAACGTCTTCTATAGCTCTATTTATATAATTCAATTCCATATATACTGCTTGAATTTATGTAATTGTGGAGTGCAACTCCCTAATTGCATAACTTTATGGGCGCAAAGTTACTAATAAATTATTGAAATCAAAACAAAAATCATTATAATTGCTTGTTTTTTTTCTTCTTTGTACCATGATTTGAAACAATCCCCACATAACTTTGTACTCGATAATAGAAAGTAAAACTTTTAAACGAGAAGTTATGAAGGAAAGGACGAAATTCTTCAAAGAATGCCATTTGGCAGCAAGGCTGTATTCAGACCCAACATTCTGGGTTACATTCATACTTCTTGATGGTGTGAATAAGTAGAGCAAAGGTACAGTATTTTGAGCATACCCCCATACTGAATTCACAATCATATTACTTCCAGAACAAGTGGTGTGACTAATGCCTCTGAGAGTGGCGAGCCTTAGTCAGTTCATCATCTGCTCTTCGCTCCAGTTTACGAAATACACACGTTTTGTGGCACGAGTGATGGCGGTGTATAGCCAGCGGAAATAGTCGGGGCCTAACATGTCTTCAGTCATGTATCCCTGATCAATAAAGACATTTGTCCATTGCCCGCCCTGTGCTTTATGGCAGGTGATGGCGTATGCGTATTTTATCTGGAGTGCGTTATAGTAAGGATCTTGCTTCAATGCCTTCAGTTTGTCTGTCTTGGTCTTGAGGTCAGGGTCGAAAGAATAATCTTCCATTATATTATTAAATAATGTGTCTTGCTGTTCTTTTGTGAGCGCTGGCGCTTCTGCTTGCAAGGTATCAAGGAGAACGGTTACTTCCATGCTGTAGTTGTCGTAGTCGGGAAATACAATTTCGGCATCCGCAAATGTGAATCCGTAGAATTGTCTTTCGTGCCGCACTCTCCTCACCACACATGTGTCTCCATTCGCGATGAAATCGAATGGGACTGCCTCGGCTTCTTCTGTTTTCTTTCCTTCAGCCTTGGCATTCTCAATATTCTCTTTTTCAATTTTCTCTGTCCAGTAGTAGTTGTTCTTGGCAACCATAAGCATGTCCTTGCCTTCCAGTATTTCTTCCTTCCACATGATCTGGCTTCGGATGCCATTGTTGTAGATGTTTGCGCGCTTATTGCTTCGTGTTACAACAATTGTCTCGTCCTCGCCATCCCGATTGTAGCGTTCCTCAAGCACTTCTATAAGCTCATTTCCGGAAATGTTTATAACATCAGGGAATCCCTTGAAGCGTATCTTTGGAAGCGAGAAGATGTTTTCTGTGTCCATAAGCTTTCTCAATTGGGTGGCGTTCCATAGAATGCCCGAAGAGTCTGCCTGACGAACAACCTCTGTGAGTGTGTGACTCACCACATTCATTCCATAGCTTTTCAGCACGTCATCTTGCAAAGCTGGGCTCTCGCCATCACCGACAGGAGGCAGCTGGGCTGTGTCGCCCATGATGATGAGCCTGCATCCCTTGCCGCCATAGACGAAATGTATCATGTCGTCGAGCAGTCTGCCTGTGCCGTACATGCTTCCGCCAGAGTATTCGTCGTTGGCAATCATTGATGCCTCGTCGCAGATGAAGAGAAGATTCTGCCTCATGTTGAAGTTGAGGCTGAAGATGCTGTCTTTGTCGATTGACTTCTGACGGTATATTCTTTTATGTATTGTGAATGCTGGATGATCTGCATAGAGTGAGAACACTTTTGCTGCTCTTCCGGTAGGCGCCATCAGCACACAATCCTTCTCTAACTGCTCCATTGTCTTCACCAGCGCACTCACGAGACTTGTTTTTCCTGTTCCTGCAAAACCCCGAAGAACGAACACCGAATCGGCATCTGTTGACAAGATGAAATCAACAAGCGAATCTATCACTTCTGATTGCTGAATTGTCGGCGGAAAGCCAAAATTTTGTAAAATTAGTTCCTTAAAGTAGTCTTTTATCATTTTTTTTCAAAAAAAACAGGCTTGTTGTTGCCTTGTTCCATTTTTTCTTCTTATTTTTGTGCCACAAATGTAGTAAATAAAAATAACAAAATACCATATCATGAAAAAAATTATCGTAAATTCCCTCTTGTGCATCTGCACAATTGGTCTTCTTGCTGCTTGTTTCGTCAGCATTTACAGCGACATTGCCTTTGATGAAGAGAAGGCAGCTCGTGAAAAACTTGTCATCGCTCGCATGATGCAGATCCGTGATGCAGAAGAGCAGTACAAACTCACTTTTGGTGAGTATTGTGGTACAATCGACTCAATCATCGACTTCGTCAAGAACGGTAAGTGTGTTGACAAGATCATCAAGGAAGGTGAGCTTACAGACGATCAGCTCGAAGCTGGTATGACAGAAAGACAGGCTGTAGCTCAGGGTATCATCAAGCGTGATACTGTTTGGATCTCTACTGCTGAGAAGCTTGGCATTCCAAATCCAGATTCTTTGAAGTACGTTCCTGTAGGCCGCAAGGCAAATGGAGAGTTTGTTGTCGTAACTTCAAGCATGGATCCATCTGTTAAGGATACTATCTATCAGGGTGTGATTGAGCTCCGCAAGAAGGCTCAGTTCAACCTCAAGTCAAACGAGTTCGATATGCTTGTTGAGTTCCGCGCTCGTATGGATGACTACCTCGATGGTCTCAGCCAGAAGAAGATCGACAACCTCAAGTCAAGCCTCAAGAAGGTTAACAAGAACCGTGCAGAGCTCATGCTCGACAATGAGGATGATGTAGAAGGCGAATGGTACGGAATCCGTATCGGTGACCTTCAGGATACAAACAACAAGATGGCAGGTAACTGGGAATGATCAAAAACTCAATGACTGAAACAACAAATATCAATAAAAGTTTGTCCATTCGGGTTTGCTCGAATGGACTTTCTTTTTGTGTCTATGCGCCTGGACAAGAGGATCCCTTCATGTATAAGGAAGTGGATGTGAATCACACAATATCTCTTGCTGCCAACCTCAAGGATGCGCTCAAGAACGAACCGATGCTGAAGGAACAGTACCAGAGGGTGAATGTGCTGGTCACCACACCTCATTTCACAACAGTTCCTGTAGCAGCCTTTGAAAAAGATAGCATAGAGGCTGTCTTTAATCTTGCATTCCCTAAGGACAGACCTTCACGTGTCAGCTATAATGTCTTGCGCCGCTCTGGCATTGCCATTGTCTTTGGTCTTGAGCGTAATATCTACCAGCTTATTCTTGACGATTTCCCACGTGCCAGGTTTTATGCCTCAGCAAGCACTCTTATTGAGTTCTTCAGTGAGCGCAGCATGTTTGGTCCAGGCAAGAAGATGTACGTCTATCTCCACGAGAAGGAAATGACTGTCTATGTGTTTGAGCATGGAAGAATGCTGTTCGTGAATACATTTGATGTATCAACAGTCAATGACGTTCAGTACTATGCTTTGAATGTGTGGAAAGAGCTTGGATTGGATCAGATAGATGATTCTCTCTTCATTGTAGGCGATAAGGAGCCTCTTATCGCAGAGTTGTCAAAGAAGATAAAGTATTTCCTTCAGAATGTGACCATCATTGATCGTTCTGAGGATTTCAAAGAAAAGCTGACTGCTGGCAATACTGTCATTCCTTATGATTTGCAGACATTGCTTGTTTGCGGTTTCTAAAGTGTATGAGAATAATTAGGGGAAAATATAAAGGAAGACACATACCAACGCCTACAAACTTTCGTGCTCGCCCTACAACGGATTTTGCAAAGGAAGGTTTGTTCAATATACTTGAGAATGTGTATGTGGATTTTGATGAGGAGCCAAAGGCACTCGATCTCTTTGCTGGCACGGGTTCCATTGGCTTGGAGTTTGCGTCGCGAGGTTGCAGCAAGGTTGTTTCTGTTGAAAAGGATTTTCGCCATTGGCAGTTTCTGGCAAAAGTACAGAAAGAGCTTCAGGCAAAGGAATGGATTCCGCTGAAGGGTGACGTATTTAAATATGTACGCGCATGCAAAGAGAAATACGACATCATCTTTGCTGATCCTCCGTATGCTCTGGAAAACCTGAAAGACATTCCTGATGCTGCATTGCCTTTGCTTGCAGAAGACGGCTTGCTGATTCTTGAGCATGGTTCCGACTACGATTTCTCACAGCACCCACGCTGCATAGATCATAGGAATTATGGAAGTGTGAACTTCACGTTTTTCAAGTAAGTCCACACCTCTATCAAGACATAATAAAAAAAGACTCGGTAATCAAAGCGATTAACCGAGTCTTTTTATTTGTGAAATGTTGTTGTGGACTTTGCTTAGAAAGGTCTTCCTCCTCCCCAGCCACCGCCGAAACCGCCGCCTGGGAATCCGCCTCTGCCACCGAAGCCACCCATCTGAGGGCCTTTAGAACCCTTGCCGAAGATGTTAAGCTTGTAGATTACGTGGAGCATTCCGTAAGAGTAGATAGCGTTTGAACGAGAGTCGCTCTGTGCCATAGCAGAGATTGTACGGCTGATGTTTGACTGCTGGCGAAGGATATCGTTCCACTGGAGGCTGATTGTAAGAGCCTTGCCCTTGAGGAATGACTGAGAAACCTGAATGTTCCAGAGGAGCTCGTTAGTGTTCATGTCCTTTGAAGAGTAACCGCGACGTGAGCTTTCAGAGATGTCTGTTGAAATGCTTGTTCCGCTGTTGAACATGAGATTGAAGTCAGCACCGTATGAGAAATCCCATGTTGAACGGTTGTTTGTAGTGACGATGTTGTTCTTAGAGTTGTTGTAGTTCACATTACCGTTTACGCTTGCTTCAAACCAGTCTTTGCGGTAACCGAATGAAAGGTTCTCACCAACAGTAATAGTGTTTGTTGCAGAAATATCGTCAGTGTAACGAGTTGGATCAAGGTAGCTCACACGGTGGTTGTAGCCTCCGTTAGTGTTAGAACTTACAGTGAAGAGTCTATCAGGACCGAAACCACGGTTCCAACCGAATCCAAGACGCGCATTCCAGTTACCGTTGATGTTCTCTGGCTTTGTGGTTCTAACACCGGTTGCCTCGTCATACCATGTGCGATTAGAAATATCGTTCTGTGAGAAGCCTCCACCACCGTATGCGAAGATGCCCTGCTGGATTTCTGCGTTGTATGTGTTGAAATTGAAGTTGATGTTGTGATTCAACGATGGCTTCAAGCCAGGGTTACCCTTAGTGATGTTAAGTGGGTTAGAGTCATCAGTTATATCAAGAAGGTTTGTCATTGATGGCTGGCTTGTACGGCTGCGATAGTTGACACGGATATTTGTCTGCTTATCGAAGTTGTAGCGGAAGTCAACTGATGGAGCGAAGTTGTAAACTGTACGAGTGATTTCAGGATATTCCTTGCCCATGTACTTGTAGTTGAGTTTTGAGTGCTGTGGAAGGAAATCTAAGCCGATAGAGAAGTTATATGCATCTCTAACCTTGCGGTAGCTTACAGACACTGTGTGGTTGTAGTTGCGATACTCAGAGAACTGAGAAAGCTTGCGAGCTTCTTCGCTTTCGTAATCAGGTAGCAATTTTCTGCTTATTATCTCGTCAAGTGCGCCAGCAACATCGTAGCGGTGGTTGCTGAGAGCCTCCTTGATGTCGTTGTAAGTAGAGTCATTGGCATTGAAGATACCTGCCTGACGGTCGTTCTTAGAATAGCTGTAGTTGTAGCGATATGAGAACTGCAGATAAGTCTTGTAAGCGATAGGCTCAGAGTAAGTGAGCTGAGCAGAATAGCTGTGGTTGCGACCTGGAGTGTTATAATATCTATTATTATATGTGTCGCTCATGTTAGCCTTCTTGTAGCGCACGCTTGCTGCAGAAAGCTGCTCGCTGTCGCTATTTGAGATAGAACCTGTAGCACGGAGAGTTACGTTTCTGCCTTCATTGTTCAAGCGGCGGTTGACCTGCAATTCACCGTTAGCACTCTTGTTGAGGCTGTAGTTCTGAGAATCGCTGATGTTGCTGTTCACAATGATAGAGTCAAGTCTTGCGAATGTCTCATCAATGTGGTTGAGTGGATCCTCATAGAGATCGTAAGGATTCTCGTTGTATGTACCATTGGCACTTGCAGACATGCTGCGGTTTCTGCTGATTGTACCGCTTGGACGGAAAATGATGTTTGTCATTGAGTCAGGCTTCCACTCCACTTTGAACTGAGCATTCAAGTTGTAGTTGCTGCCGTAGTTCTGGCTCATGCTTGTAGTGTAAGCACCGTTTGGAGTCACGAAGTTGATAGAGTTGCTCTCTGTGCGAGTATCATTGCCATTGTAGCGATAACGGATGCTACCACCCATTTCAATTTTGTCATTGCCAGCAACGAAGTTACCGCCTACATCTTTGTTAGTGCGGAGACCGCCTCCGCCGAAGCCGCCAAAGTTGCCCCAACGACCACCGCCGCCACCGAAGCCCATGCCGCCTACGTTGTTAAGGTTGCCGATGATAGAGTACTGGTTCTGGTCAGCAAAACGGTTAACATTCAATCGAGTAGAGTAACGGCTTTCAGTACCGCCACCAAGGTCGATGTTGCCAAACCATCCCTGATTCATACCCTTCTTCAAAGAAAGGTCAAGCACAGTTTCTTCCTCGCCATCGTCAATACCAGTTACACGAGAAAGGTCGCTCTTCTTGTCGTAAGATTTGATCTTATCTACAATGTTTGTAGGGATGTTCTTGAGAGCCATCTCTTTGTCGTTAAGGAAGAACTCCTTGCCGTCAACGAGAATCTTCTTCACCTCCTTGCCATTGATCTTGATTGTTCCGTCACTTTCCATTGTAGCACCAGGGAGACGCTTCACGAGGTCTTCGAGCATAGAGCCCTCGGCAGTGCGGATGGCAGAAGCATTATACACAAGCGAGTCACCGCTCACCTGCACCTTAGCAGCAGCAGCAGAAACCTGAGCCTCCTTCAGAAGCTTGGAGTCGCTCTTCAAGTGGATGTAACCCATGTTAACGTCCTTACTGTTCTGTTTTGTAAGGTCAAGAGGGAACACACGCTCCTGAAAACCGATGTAAGTGATTTTAACGGCATACTTGCCCTTCTTAACATCTTTTACGTTGAACATACCGTTCACATTTGTTGCAGCACCAGTTACCATAGCGCTGTCTGGAAGAGAAAGGATGCGCACTGTTGCAGAAAGTACAGGCTCATTAGTTTCCTCTTCGATAATTGTTCCTGACACATTGAATTTGCTTTGTGCCATAGCTGTCATTCCAATCAAAGAGAGGAAAAGAGCTAACAATGATTTTTTCATTTTGCAGATATGATTTTTGTTTGTTTTTCTATTCAATTCGCACATTTTGACTGCAAAGTTACTAAAAGGTTTAATGAATGCTTTTGAAATTTCTCAATTATCCGTACTTTTGCAGCGAAATAAAGAAAAAGGATAAAATTATGAAGAAATTTCTCCCATCAATACTCGCTTTCATGATGCTCTTCTGCATGAAGGCAAATGCACAGTTCGGACGTCTCGATAAGTATCCAAACATCCCATCTCAGTACGATGCTGCATTCGTTGATTATGTCAAAGACTTTGCCAGCGGAGTTGCCAAATCATCATACGGCCAGTACTTCGGACAGATCACCAAAGAGCGCAATGTGTATGGATTCGGTGCATATTATACAGACTCAGAAGGTGTCGTTTACGGCCAGTACCGTCTTGGTAATTTCCTCTTTGGTATCAAGATGGGTACGCAGACAGCACGTGTAGGCAGCAACGACCACTACATCACCTACGATCTCACTACTGGCGACCCCCTCTTCATCATGAAGGATGAGCAGAAATACACTCTCACCGACGAGTTCATCAAGACCAATCGCTTCGAGTCGCTCACATACCAGAATGGAGATAAGTATGTTGGTGAAACCGTCAACGGCAAGCGTGATGGCGTAGGTATATACTATTATAATAATGGCAACTACTACTACGGCAAGTACAAGAACAATGAGCGTCGCGGATTTGGAGCTATGTTCTTCACTAACAATACCGTAACAATTCAATATTGGAAGAATGAAGACGAATAGTCCTCACGCATGGGTTCTCGCCTCACGTCCAAAGACACTCACAGGAGCTGCTGCCCCTGTGCTTATCGGTGGCTGCATGGCATTTGCAGACTCCTTCAACTCTCTCAACTCTCTCAACTCCCTCAACTCCCTCCTCACTCCATTTCTCCTTTGTCTGCTCTTCGCCTTTCTCATGCAGATAGACGCCAACTTCATCAACGACTATTTTGATTTTCGCAAAGGCACCGACCGTGAAGACCGTCTCGGTCCTGAGCGTGCTTGTGCTCAAGGATGGATAACCCCCAAGGCAATGAAAATAGGCATTGCCATTACCACAGTTCTCTCAGTTATAGTAGGACTGTTCATGCTTTTCCTCAATCTTCAATGGGAACTTATCATTGTAGGCATACTATGTGTAGTGTTCTGCTTCCTCTACACCACTTGCATGTCCTACCTCGGACTTGGCGATGTGCTTGTTCTCGTGTTCTTCGGCATTATTCCCGTCACCTTCACATATTATCTCATGACAAATGGCTCATGGACTTTGCCGCTCATCGTTGCCAGCATTGCCATGGGGCTTGCAACAGACAATCTCCTTATGGTCAATAACTATCGTGACCGCTATCAGGATGAAATATCAGGTAAGCAAACCATCATCGTGCGCATTATCCGCAGTCAGATTAAATCGCGAGGACCAATTGAAGGGAAGAGGATAGGGGAGACTCTTTGCCGCAAGATTTACCTGTGGCTTGGCATTACAGCATTCACATTCGCAGTTGTTGCCCTCCTCATGATACCAGCAAGCAATGTGGCAAACCGCATAATCCTTTGCTCTCTCTATCTCATTCCTCACGTGCGTACATATAAAGAAATGTCAGTACTCGACGGACGCGACCTCAACAAAGTCCTTGGAGCAACGGCAAGAAACATATTTATTTTCGGACTTCTTGTTGCGTTGAGTATGTTTTTGTAAGGGAAACAAACGCTTTTTTATGAAATTCTTTTGCTGAAAACGCAAAAAGACGTAATTTTGCAACCAAATACTTATTTATTATATAAATCTTTACAATTATGACAAAGAAAATTCTTGGCATTGCATCTCTTGCAATCGCAATGATGCTGGTATCAGTTCCAGCAAACGCACAGCTTGGCAAGCTTAAGAACGCAGTAAAGTCTGCAATCACTCAGAAGACAGGCAACACACCTCTCACAAATGCTGCTGAGTCTGCTGTTACAAAGGACAATGGTCTTCAGTGCGCAAAGATCGAGCTCACTGACGAAGAGCAGAAGGAACTTGAAGCTGGTATGGCAGAAGCTAAGGCTAACTATCAGGCTTCTCTCGCAAAGAAGGACGCTAAGTACTTCGCTGCACAGGACAAGAAGTCAAATGTTGTTGAGTGGGCAAACGACAACGACCGCATCTCTAAGGCAACACGTGATTTCGTTGAGATGCAGGCAAAGAACATCTTCGGCGATCAGCTTCTTGAAGTTCACTTCGGCAGCGGTTCTTTCCTTCCATACCGTCCATACGGACAGACAGCTGTTGAAAGCCGTCGCGTAAGTGTGAACGTGATTATTCGTGCATCTAATGGCACATGCTATCAGGAGCAGCTCGTTTACTCACAGAAGTGTATCGACGAGGCTAACGACCAGTACAGTCATGTAGGTATCCTCCGTCATCCAAACTCTTCATGCGAGGATCTTCCACTCCGTGAGTATCCAGGCAATAAGTAATTCACTTAATGACAAAAAGTTAAGCCATTCGGAAATAAACCGAATGGCTTTTTTTGTAAGATTAATGTTAGTTCGATGAATTTGTCATATATGTTTATGCGCAGGCGCCAACTGGAAAAACAAAAGAAAACATGGGAAAACAAAAGAAAACAATTTGGTTTTTCTCGGGTTTTCTTATGTTTTCTTTTGTTTTTCTCATTGGCCCGAAGGGCACTACTACAATTGGTCGAGCTCACTTTAATATTTAGAAGCAATGCCTCGCATTGTCGAGTTGCGTTTACTCGTATTGTTGAGTTGTGTTTGCTCGTATTGTTCTATGTTTCATTGTTTGAAATGTATATTTCGTTCTTTGAAATGTATATTTCATTGTTTGAAACGTACATTTCAAACAATGAAACGTAGCGTATTACGAGTGCATACACACCGTATATGAACGCAACTGGTGTCTTTGTCATTTTTGTTTTCGTTTATAGCAAAAAACCTCTCACGTCATCACGACGTGAAGAGGTGGCGAGATCTCTTATTATTAACTAACTTATCTATTCATGTGCTTTTACATTCTTTTCTTCACATCCTCACCAGCGCCAGTGCCCTTATATTTGTTCTTTGCCTGATTGAACATGTATCGGACAGATATATTTACTCGTTGTGAGGAGTGACGGTTGCATTGGTACATCTGGCTATCGCCGCTATCCATGAGTATGTCCTGGCCTGTACGGTAGAGAATGTCATTTGCCGTCAATCGCAGAGTAAGTGTGTTATTACGGAGTAGTGTCTTCTGTATTGATGTGGATAAACTGGCATTCCAACGCATTAGACGATAATTTTGAACATTGCCAGGCGAGTTGAGATTTAGATTACATTCCAATTGCCAATTTTGAGGTATTCTGAATGTGTTGTTGGCATTAAATATGAATACTGGCTCGTTGTATGATTTGGTTCGTTTGCCCGATGCCTCACGCGGATCATTTAGTTCTAATGTTAGGAATTGCTGCTGATAGCCTAAGGTCCAATTCATGGAATATAGGCCTAATGTAGGCGAAGCATTGACATAGGCGATGAGTGTTCGCACAGGTTTGGGAAGATTGATGCGACGATAAACCAACACACCTTCTTCGGCCGGCACTTGATCGCTGCTGTAAGGATATTGCCATTGAGAAATCATGTGCTCATTCTTTGTGTAGCTAACAGCTCCCATAAGCCAGCGCCAGCGTGCATTGAGCCCCATTTCATGCTGAATCTGATTGCGAAGCTGAGAGTTGCCTTGCATCAGTATGGAGTGGCTGGCGTATGTTGTTGCATCAGTCAGATGATAGAAGTTGGGGCGCACGGTCTTGGTGCTGTAGCTGAATGCAAGTCCTACTCTTCCTAACGACACAGAATAAGACAATGAGGGATAAAGTCCATGACGAGTGTCGCAAACATCCGCATCAGTATTGACAATGTTCTCATAATCAAAGTTCACGCATTCATAGCGTGCGCCAATTTTCGCCATGCCATATTTGCCGAAGTTTGCCATATACTCAATGAATGCAGAATAAGTGTCTTCGTGTGTGTTGGAATGCGAATCTTCAATGTAATCCTGATTGATGGCGTAGTCGATGTCGCGCTTCACCCATATAATCTCAGTTCCTGCATTCAGCCCTCCCTTCCAAACGGGATAAGACACAACAAGTTTTGTTGCATAGAGATTGCTCGAAGCGCTGCTTGAGGAATATACCTTGTCTGTTTCACTTTTCATGTCTTCTGTACCGCCTTTTGTATTCCAGTCAAAGTTCCAGTCTATGTTCATTTTCCCACATCGTCCACTATAGTAAGTGTTGAGGTTATAGCCAAGTGGAGCAGTTGAAGAGGTATAAGTTTCGGACAAGACGGTCTTGTAGAAAACGTTATTGTTGTAAACATCTTCATGCAGAAACAGCGGACTCTTGCTGCTGAGCAGATGATCTATCTGGAAACGCACACCAAGGCTATGCTTCTCGCTCACCATCCAGTTCGTTCCCAAGGCATAGTTCATGCCATGATTTGAACTTTTCGTGTCAGCCCATCCTGTTTGCCAATTCTCATGAAGATTGTTGTTGACCATCGTATAGATATGCTGGTCGGCAGTGGCATGCTGTAGCGTGTGCGAGTTCCAGCTGTTCACCATGCCGAAGAAATCCAGTCCCTTGTGCCGGTAATTGAGATTGAGCGTAGCAGACGGATCTGCAAACTCTGCTTGGCGTAAGTCCTGGCTGTGGCCAGCAGTCACATCAAAGCCAAATCCCTCGCCTTGAGGACGACGGGTGCGGATGCGGACAACAGAGCGCACGGTTGCGTCATACTGTGCCCCTGGGTTGTTTATCACCTCCACCTCTATCACCTCTTCGCTTCTCATGCGCTTTAGTTCCTCGATGTCATAGAGCTTACGGCCATTGACATAGAATACTGGCGTCCCCTTGCCAATCACTTCAAGACTTTCGCTTCTCATCATCATGCCTGGCACCTTACCAAGCATCTCATGGGCAGAGCCCGATTTCTCCAAAGCGGAGCCTTGAATCTTCGTCACGATGGCATCGCCACGCAGCTTTGTCTTAGGCGCAATGGATTTTACTACTACCTCATTTAGCACGACGGTCGAGTCTGCTTTGTTCTGCCCATACGCCACCAGATAATAAAGCGCATAAAGCAACAATAAAATTAAAGTTCTTTTCATTTTCTTTTATTTTTGATTTGAAAAACATAGTGCAAAGGTATTGGATTATTTCGACCACTACAATACCTTGGGATAGACGTCACAGCAGGAGGGATATTCTGTAACAATAGTGGTGATCGCCACATGAAACATTTATGTTTTAAGCGACTACAATTTATCCCAGACACACAACAATCTATCCCTACAAAGCGAATATATAGGTAATAATCAGTAACTTTGCACCATGAAAACAAATGTATTATACAAAATCACATTGGAATCACTCCAGCCATGTGCATTCCTGACAATAGCATTTTTTATTTTTCAACCTTTTGGCAACGCCTATGATACGCTTATGGAGTATTTCTTTCACATTGTTTTATGTGAAGTGTTGGCTTGTTTCATCGGTTGCTTCTTGTCGCTCTTAGTCAGTTATCATGCATTTGGCTATCATTTTGATACCAAGGAAACGATATTGAGTCAAACAAAAAAACTTGCGGGAGTCTATTTGCTATGCATACCTTTGACAGCATTCTTATTGTATGTTGTCAATCACCTATTCCTGCCTTTAGAAGTTAATCTGACCGTACCAGGTTATCCTGAATTCTTGCCATCATTCGCTTTCTATTGTTCGATTGTGTTTAGATATTGTATCATTTTCTTTGTGATTGATGTCTTAGTTTATCGTCATCGCAAGATGAAGCATGAGTTTGACGAAATTTGCGCCATCAATGAGATGCTGAAGTCCTATCAAGAAGACCGGGCATTCACATCTGCAGTTGAAAGTGAGAAAAAGGGAGATTCTATTAGTGTGAAAGTAGGACAGAATAGCAACCAAGAGTTGGTATTCAATCCTGAGTCATTAATCTATGTGGAATCTGTTGGAAACTATGCAGAGGTATGCTATTTGTGTAATCAAGAAATAAAGAAAATATCGTTTCGTTCCACATTAAAACAAGTCAATGAATCCCTGTCCACGTACGTCTCCATCATACAATGTCACCGAGGGTTCATCGTTAATCTGAACTATGTTGAGACGCTACAATGTGAGAACAATTCGTACTTCCTTAATCTTTTCTATGTTGACAAAAAGATTCCAGTGTCACGTACTAAAAAAGCTGATATCAAAGCTGCGCTGTCAGCATTGCAACGATGACATCCGTCCCTAAACCAATTCCATTTGTCCCCAACTATTGCAGAAACAATTGATTTTGTGTATCTTTGCAACAGTTTTCGATTAGTAAAAAATAAAAGTATGAGAAATGAAAATGAACGTGGGCAGATGATTCTGCAAAAGGCAAGCAATGCGTGCAGGCGCATTCAGGTGTTTGTGGTATGCCTTGTGGGTGTGCTTATATTCCTTGAATTATTGAATGTGAAGATAGACTTTGGTTGTAGCTACAGCATAAATCTGGCGATATTCATCATCATTACAGGTTTGTTTATTGTTTCAGACACAGTGATGGTGTATCTCCAGACATTAGGCAATGGTCTCTCAATAAGACGATTGGCATGGAACCTCTCAATAATATGGATTTCGAATGTGTTTGTGCTATGTTGCACTCATAATTATATCTTTGGCAGCAGTTTCTCGCGTATTGTTCCCGTTGCTGTTTCTGCGGCATTTATAATAGGAGGCACGCAGTTCATATTCTATTCGTTGTACATGACATATAGAAGAAAACACAGTAAATAATAATGACAAGTAAGATAAAACGAATACTGCGAATCACGGCATGGTACACGCTATGCTTCATGTTCTTGCTGACCATGAAGACACCATTTGGTGTACGCATCAATTATGATAAAGGCTTTATTACCATATCAATAGTGTTTGCTTGTGCGGCTATCGTTTTTTTTATCTCGTCAAGCATCTGTGTCCTTGCAAATCTGCTCAAAGAGGACGGTTCAACGAAAGGCTTCTTTAGGGACAATGCCATTATATGGACATTCAATGCCGTGATGATTACGCTGTTGGAGGGACTGATTTTCGGAGAGGTGTATTACCTGGTCTCCATCCCGACCACCCTCTACATCTGCTCCATAAACCTTGGCTTCCAGACTCTCTGCTATTGGATAAGAAACCTGTATCGGGAGCGGAATGAATTACAAGCCAT
>JAGHUI010000025.1 GCA_018064885.1 Candidatus Minthosoma equi
TTTTACTTTTTTACCATTTTGGAAGCGAATTGACAGCACAATAGACACTAAAAAAACTCTGCATTTCTTTTGCCGATAACCCCAAAAGTGCTATATTTGCAAGTGAAAGAAAAGTTCCCAAAGATTTTGGTGGTCTTTGGGAACTTTGTGTTATTGGTTTTGAGCACCTCCAAGCATTCCAAAAACTTCGCTACGCAGCAAAGGAATATGATTCACAACAATGCTCCACAGAATGTCAGTTGATAGGCGATCGTAACCATGGATGATATAGTTTCGCGCGTCAACAATCTTACGTGCATTGGTAATGGCAATCGAAGGATCTGCCTTCAGCACTCGATTCATTGCCTCTCCAATAATTTCGATGTTGCGCTCCACAGCTCGCCTAAGCATCATATTTGTCTCGAACTCAGCGAAACGCATTTCCTTGCCTTCGAAAAACATTGTGATTTCATCGGTGGCAGACAATATGTCCTGCAAATACTTCTTTATCTCATCCTCCATATATTCTCCTCTTGTTAGCATCCACATTCCTGCGGAAATACACATTCTTGATAGCGCTATTCTCCACCAAGTCCACGTCTCTGCCGAGCAAATCCTGCAATGCATATTTCAAGTCAAAGAAATTGGTGAAATAATCATCAATTTCCTTTGTGTTGAAATCCACCAGCAAATCAATATCGCTCTCGTCCGTGAACTTGTCCGTAAGCACCGAACCGAACACAAACATATCCTTCACCTTATACATTTTGCACAAGGCTACCACCATTCCAATGTTTTTATCCAATATATTCATATTCACATTCATTGCTTTACGCTTGCAAAGTAACGCATTTATTTTCAATCCACCAAACGAAAAGCAGTTTTTTTTCTTCTCCCCCATTTCTGTTCTTCTCACCGCTTCGCTTTTTTTCCTGATTTATTTTGCTTGTTTATCCCAAAAGTGCTATATTTTGCAAGTGAAAGAAAAGTTCCCAAAGATTTGGTGGTCTTTGGGAACTTTGTGTTATTGGTTTTGAGCACCTCCAAGCATTCCAAAAACTTCGCTACGCAGCAAAGGAATTTTCTTATTTAGCGAAGCGTTCTTCTTTATCTTTGGATGCATAAAAATAAACGAAAACTAAAACGAAAACTTCACGTCATTCTTTATCGGATGGCGTGGAGTTTTGTTTTGTGGTCGCAGAGAGTAAAAAAGTAAAAAGGTAAAAATGAATCAATCTTATTTTTTCTGACCTCCCCCAGCCGCCTGGACGTCCTCCTTGGTTGCCTGGATTGCCCTCAATGTGAAGCCGTTCGATGCTCTCTATGATCTCTCTGGTCGCAGAGTCAACTGCAATACTCCAGCTCATGGCATCTATGTCAAGAAGGGCATGAAGATTGCCAAGTAAATGCATGTAAAATGAACAATTAAAGAATTAATATTTTACAATAAAAAATGACAGGGAGTTTTCACTCTCTGTCATTTTTTTTATCCAATTAAGTATATTTCTGAATTCTTCTTATTTCATCATAGCAATGTTACTGTTCCCTTTGGACTGATAAGCACTTGGTATTCGTAGATGCCGAGATCTTCGTAATACTTAGTGGTTGGGAAGGATAGTTTTGCTTTTGTGCGTACAATAACCATAGATGGAGCTGATGGGGTGCTCTTTGCGATTGTCGCATGAATAAGTTTGCCGTCTTTCCATTCCTCGCTTACAGTATAGCCGCCGCGTGCTTTAAGTCCTGACACGCTGCCTGAATCCCATGCATCTGGAAGGGCTGGGAGAAGGGAGATAATTGCAACGGCTGATTCTGAGGAGTTTGCTGCAGATGGTGTGTATTCTGACTGAAGGAGCATTTCGGCAATACCTGCTGTGACACCGTAGTTTCCATCAATCTGGAAAGGTGGGTGTGCATCGAAGAGATTAGGGAATGTTCGTCCATCAGGATGTGAGCGCATTGCCTGACCATTCTCGTCTGGGAGGAGGCGAAGCATGTTGCTGATGATGGTGAATGCATGATTGCCATCGAGCATGCGAGCCCAGAAGTTTGTCTTCCAGCCAAGACTCCATCCTGTTGCCTGATCGCCACGTTGATTGAGGGTGACACGTGAGGCATCCCAGAGCTTGCGAGTGGTGAATGGATTAATCTGATTGGATGGATAAAGACCATAAAGATGAGAGATGTGACGATGCTCGTCTTTTGGATCGTCAAGGTCGTCACGCCATTCCTGAAGCTGTCCATACTGTCCCACCTTCATTGGTGGAATCTTTGCAAGCGCCTGCTTCAGTTTTGCTTGATAATCAGCATCAATGCCAAGTACCTGAGCTGCACAGAGTGACTGTGTGAGTGCGTCTGTGACAATCTGATTGTCCATTGTGCATCCTGCTGTGACAATGGCTTTCATGCCACGGCCGCCATGTTCTGGAGAAACGGATGGAACGACAAGAAGCTCGCCATTGTGCTCTACCATATAATCAAGATAGAAGTCGCTTGCACCACGAAGAATTGGATAGTACTGACGAAGGAAATCCTTGTCGAGAGTGTAAAGATAGTGCTGCCAGAGATGTGTGGCAAGCCATGCGCCGCCATTAGGGAACATGCCCCATGAAGGACCGTCAACAGGACCGGCGATGCGCCAAAGGTCTGTGTTGTGGTGTGCTACCCAACCCTTGCAACCGTACATCACCCGGGCTGTCTCAGCACCTGTCTCACTAAGGTCTTTAATCATTGAGAAGAGCGGTTCGCCACATTCAGAGAGATTGCAAACCTCTGATGGCCAGTAGTTCATCTCAGCATTGATATTGATTGTGTATTTGCTGTCCCAAGGAGCATAGCGCTTGTTGTTCCATACACCCTGAAGGTTAGCTGGCTGTCCGCCTGGCTGTGAAGCAGAGATGAGAAGATAGCGACCGTAGTTGAAGAGCAATTCAACCATGCCCATATCTTTGCTGCCATAGAACTTGTCAAGACGCTGATCAGTTGGGAGCAGAGAATTAGCGTTATCTGCAACAAGGTCAAGCTTCACACGATTGTACTGTTCCTGATATGCTTTTATGTGTTTAGCAAGCTGCTGCTTGTATGCTTTCTTCTCTGCTGCTGAAAGGAGTTCCTTGTTCTTGGCATCAGCGTCGCCGGAGATGTCATGATAGTTGACATAATTTGTTGAAGCACAGATGTAAAGCAATGCCTCAGTTGCATTGCTGACAGTAATCTTCTCACCATCGGAAGCGAGTTTGCCGTCTGACTTGATTTCTGTGCGGCACTTAGCAGTCAGCTGTCCCTTGATGCCCTCATGATCCTCGCCCTGAATGGTTGTTTCGAGAATGCCAAAAGGCTTCTTGGCATTGTTGGTGGCAGGAGCAACCACGCTGTGCTGAAGTTCGCAATCGTGAGACAAGGTGAAGTTGAGCTGTCCCTTCTTGCTGGCATTGATTTTAACTACAACCACTCCATCTTGAAGAGGAGCAAATACGGTGCGAGTGTATTTCACGCCATTGGCTGTGTAAGTTGTTGTGCTTACAGCTGTTGTGAGGTCAAGCTCACGATGATAGTCAGAAACATTCTTATGACCGAAATTGAGTTTAAGACTGCCCACGGTGAGGTATCTCATGCCATGAGGGCCAACAACAAAATGCTCTGAAAGAATCTTGTCTGCCTTGTCTTCGTTGCCAGATAGAATGAGCCTGCGAACCTCATCAAGATGCTCGTAAGCTCTTGTACTATTGTTGTTGTGTGGACCGCCCGACCAAAATGTCTCTTCGTTGAGCTGTATCTCCTCAACATCGGTGCCGCCATATACCATAGCACCCATCTTGCTGTTGCCAAGAGGCAATGCTTCAAGCCAGCAAGTGGCAGGTTTTGTGTACCAAAGCTTCTGGTCGTTCTGTGCAAAGGCACTTACAGACGCAAGGAGGAAAAGGAATGTCAGTATTTTTTTCATAAATATAGTTGTTTGTCTTTTATTTTGCTTCGTTGAAATGAGCAACCATCTTTGCGAGGTTCTCCTTTGAATACATAGCGTAACCGTGACCGCCTTCTGGTTCGAAGTGGCTCTTTGCACCCTTCACATGCTTTTCCTGAAGAACAGAGAAGAGTTCCCTACCCTGGCACTGAGGAACGACATTGTCCTTGCCGCCGTGGAATACCATGATAGGCACAGTCTTTTCGTTGATGAAGTAGCATGGAGAAAGAAGGTTGTATGCATCCTCATGGCCTGGATAAGCAAATCCCATGAGAGCATCCTCTGGCTTGAAGCCTGTCTTCTCAACGCCATCGCAATCCATATTCATGAGGTCGATAGGTCCTGACCACTCGCAGCAAGCATTGACCTCGCTGCTGAATGATGTGTAATTTCCAAGACTGCCCTCAATGTCCATTTCCACATCACCAGACTTGGCAACCTTGACACCATTTGTTGCAGCACAGAGAGATGCGAGGTGGGCGCCAGAAGAGAAACCTGATGTTCCAATGAAACGAGTGTCAAAATGATACTGCTTGGCATTGCCGCGCACCCAGCGAACAACTGCCTTGATGTCATTGATCTGTGCAGGATAGTGAGCATCGCCGCTACTGCGATGGTTTGGACAAACTACAGCGTAGCCAGCATCGAGAAGAGCGGCGCAAATGGTATTGATGTCAGCAGCACCCTTAGAGCTGTTGCTGAACCATGCGCTTCCATAGATATGCACAATCACAGGCCATCCCTTCTTTGGCATTTTGCCTTCTGGAATGTAAACATCAAGATTGTGATAAGCCTGATCATCGCCGGCATAGTTGAGATTCTCATACTTTTGTGAAAACTTAGCTTGAGTGTCGCTCTGCTGATTGCCGCCAAAGCCAAAGTTCTGAGCACTTGCAGTTAGGGCAAGGGCAAAGACTGTTAGAGATAGGAAAAACTGTTTCATAATTGTTCCGTTATTTTCTTAAGTATTATAAATTGCATGTAAATTCTTTGACTGTTGAAAACAGCAAAAGTAAATTTTAATTATGCAAATTTATAAGATAATTCCTGCTTATACTTTATGTAGCGTTACATATTTTTTGGCATGTATATACAATCGCACCCTTACTCACTTCCCATAAAACACTTTCCATAACGGAAATCAAGAAATTGCTTTTACCTTTTACTCGCAATCTCTTTTACTTTTTGCTCGTAATCATCTACATTTCATTGTTTGAAATGTACGTTTCGTTCTTTGAAATGTATATTTCATTCTTTGAAATGTACGTTTCAAACAATGAAATGTAGCAAA
>JAGHUI010000069.1 GCA_018064885.1 Candidatus Minthosoma equi
TCGTTTTCCCACCGTCAACGTCCCTCAAAACTGAACGAGCATCAAATATTTTTTTAAAAATTATATTTTGACGTTCAGCTTAAAGAAATATGTTGACGGTAAAGTTATCGTTTTAGTTTTCGTTATCGTTTTCGTTTTAGTGGTTTATCTGATACTTTATGATGTTTTGGGTAAGCTCGTCCATTGTTATGCCGAGGCTTATCATTTTCTGTGCTACTTCTGGAAGGGTGACGTTCATGAACTCTTCGCGCTGCATGCGATGGATGGTGTCTTTTGCGCCTGCTGTGACGAAGTAACCAAGACCACGCTTGGTGTAGATAATGTTCTGAGTTTGAAGCCAGTCGTATGCTCGAACGCAGGTGTTGGCGTTCACCTCGACCATTGATGCGAATTCCCTTACGCTGGGCACTCGCTCGTCTTCAAGGAGTTTGTCCTGAAGGATGTCCTCGCAGATAAGGTCGGCTATCTGGAGGTATATTGGTTTGCTGTCTTTGAATGTCATTGTCTTTTCTTCTTTACTTATTCAATGCGCTTGTGATCTGTGCCTTTGTGTAAAGACGGTAGCTGAGCCATACGAAGATGCCTGCAAGGATGATGATGAGTGGAGAAGCAATGTATAATCCAGTTGCGATGTTTGTGAAGAACTGTGTTGCAGATTCTGCTTCATCACCTTCCAAGAGTGTGCCCATGGCGTTGTTCATGAGGAGGTCTGCGTTTGTGGCAAAGATGATGATGCTTCCTATTCCGACGATGAAGCCGATGATTTGTGTTGCAATGTATGTGAAGATGATGTTATACTTATATTTAACAGCATTGCCAAACATATAGAAAGCTACCTGCATGATGAAAGAGCATACTGCAAAACATCCTAATGAGCAGAAAAAGTTTACTCCTGCTTCAGGAAGAATGTTGTCTATGTCAGTATCCATTCCATCCATGTGAATGCCGATGGAATTTGCTTGATCTTGCAGAATTCCATAGATTGAAAGTGTTTTTCCAACGCCTGCTGTGATGGATGCGATGCCGTCTTCAAGTCCGCAGAAACATGCTGTGAGACCTGCATTGAGAAGGTCGGCTGCAAGGAGAGATGCGAGACATGTGAGGAAGCCGCCGCCAATCATGAGCAATGAGTGCCATGTGAACTTTTCAAGGTTTGTTGCTGGAAGCGTGAGCTCTGTGATGCGTCCCTGTTTGTCGCGAAGATTGTGCGCCCAGCATCCTGCAAAGATGCACATCATGATGCAGAGGAATCCAAGAATCCATGAGCATGTTGCATGCATGGTGTTGTAGTGCTCTGCAGCGAGTGGTGACATGCTGCCTCCTTCATACCAAGGGCTTTCTACCACTGCTTTCCACATGGAATAACGTCCTGTGAATGAAATGAATGATATAGCCATTGTGCCAATGAGGGTGACAAGGCTTATGCTTGTATAGAATGTCTTGTTTATTGTGAGGTCGTATTTCGCGAAGTTTGCGAAACGTGTGTTGTTGAATGCCATAATGAGTTGTACTATTGAAGACCCTCTCTGCCTCGTTCCTCGGCATCTCTCCCGTGAAGGGCGAGACCATTCGGATGATTCTGTTCGGGTCGTGGTTTAAAAGTTAATGTTTATATTTTTTTGAATTGCTTTTGTCCCGCATGGCTCTCCCTCACCTATGGGAGGAGGGGCGGGGCGGGGGCTATTCCTTTGCTGTGAGGGCCTTGATAAACATTTCTTCGAGGTTCACAGGTTGTTCCATATCTATTGCTTGATTGACGAGAACGCAGTTCTTTTCTATCATTGTGACGTGGTCGAGAAGTGTTTCTACGTCGCGAACCTGATGGGTTGAGATAATGATTGTCTGGTCATCTCTCATGCCTTGTGCAACTACCTTGCGGAACTGGCTCTTGCTTGGAATGTCAAGACCGTTTGTTGGTTCGTCCATTAGGAGAAGCTTTGTGCGTGCTGCAAGGGCGATGCACATGTAGATCTTTTTCTTCTGTCCCATTGAGAGGGCGCCGAGGTTGATCTCTGGAATGCCTTCTGCATTCATTGTGCAGTTGTTCACATGTGTCATCTCAAAAAGTTCGAGAAGTTTGACCATGAGCTGCGAGTCGAAGTTAGGGTAGAATGGCTTGAGTGCCTTGATGTATGCTGGAAGCTTGATGCTTGGAAGATTGTATTCTTCTGGAACAATGAACATCTCTTTCATTTGCTCTGGGTTGCGTTCCTTGGTGTTCTCTCCATCGAAGAAAATCTCGCCTTGCTTTGGACGGAGAAGTCCCATGATGAGGTAGAGCAGGGTGCTCTTGCCTGTTCCGTTCTTGCCGAGGAGCCCATATACTCCTGGTTCGCTATAGTTAAGAGAAAAGTTCTCCAATACGTTCAAATTTGGAGTGTAACCATAGGTGATGTTGTTGATCTGTAACATAATTGTACTTGTTTTTATTGTTGTTATTATTAGAGTCTTATCCTTATGCTGTAGTGGTGTACTACTTGATTAGAACACTGCAAAGGTAGTGCATTTTCTTCCAATCTGCCAAATAAATGGGGTGGTATTTTTTCAAATTTAACATATTTTTAACATTTGATATGAAAAATAATGCGTAACTTTGCACCCGAAATGGTAAAAATGCACTTTTCAGTTACATTATTCATACCATTCTCAACTACATGAAAATAAAGGAAATCTTAGGTGCCCTTGAAGAGTTCGCTCCTTTGGCCCTGCAAGACGGCTACGATAATGCGGGATTGCAGATTGGATTAGCAAAGGATGCAGATGCTACAGGGGCATTATTGTGTCTTGACGTTACTGAAGACGTTGTTGATGAAGCTGTTAGGATGGGATGCAATCTCATTGTAAGTCATCATCCTTTGCTTTTTCGCCCTGTGAAATCCATCACAGGGAACGACTATATTGGACGCACAATAATGAAGGCAATTCAGGAAGGCGTGGCAATATACTCTGCTCACACCAATCTGGATAGTGCATACGAAGGTGTGAACTATAAGATTGCAGAAAAACTTGGTTTGCAGAATCTTGCATGGCTATCATCTAAAGGAAACTATGTTCGCAATGGTGAGCAGGTGAGTGCTGGAGAGGGTGTTATAGGTGATTTGCCTGAGCCAATGTCTGCTGAGGATTTCATGCAGGTGGTAAAAAACACCTTTGGAGTTGATTCGCTCAGGGTGAATGTGGCAGACAAAAAGGTGGTGAGCCGTGTTGCGCTTTGTGGTGGTGCAGGTGCATTCCTTATTTCTCAGGCAGTTAGCAGCGGTGCTGATGCTTTTCTTACAGGTGAGATAGGCTACCATCGTTTCTTCGGTTATGAGCACAATATCCTCCTTTTGGAACTCGGACATTTCGAGAGTGAGCGTTATACCATGGAAATTCTTCATGACATTATTGCTCGTAAGGCTCCAGCCTTGCCAGTTCATTTCACAAAGATAGAAACAAATCCAATTAAAAACATATAATAATTATTATGGCAAGAAAGAAAGAAGCAGCAAGCGAGATTTCTGTAGAAGATCGTTTGAAAAACCTCTTCCAGTTGCAGACAATTCTCTCTGAGATTGACGACATCCGCACTCTTCGCGGTGAGCTTCCATTGGAAGTAGAAGATTTGGAAGATACTATTGAAGGTCTCAAAACTCGTATTGAGAAGATTCAGGGCGAAATTGCAGATTGTCGCCAGAAGACAAGCGAACTCAGCGGCAATATTGAAATTGCAGAACAGAAGCTCAGTACTTATCGTCAGCAGCTTGACAATGTTCGCAACAACCGTGAGTACGACCTTCTCAACAAGGAAATAGAGTTCCAGTCATTGGAAATTGAGCTTTGCCAGAAGCGTATTCGTGAGTCAAGAAACATGCAGGCAAACAAAGAAGAAGCACTTGCTAGAAATCAGGCAGATCTTGAAGAACGTCTTCAGGATCTTGATGTTAAGAAGAATGAGCTTGATGAAATCATAGCAGAAACAAAGGCTGATGAAGAGAAGCTTCGTGAGAAGGCTAAGAACCTTGAGTCACTCATTGAGCCACGTTTGCTTATGGGATTCCGCCGCATTCGCAAGAATAGCCGCAACGGTCTCGGTATCGTTTACGTTCAGCGTGATGCTTGTGGCGGTTGTTTTGCTAAGATTCCACCACAGCGCCAGCTTGATGTTCGTATCCGCAAGAAGATCATCTTCTGTGAATACTGTGGACGTATCCTCATCGACCCAGAACTTGCAGGTGTTAAGCCAGACGAGCCTGCAACAGATGAGAAGCCAAAGCGCCGTCGTCGCACAAAGACAGAGGATTAATCGTTAACAGTTTTGTTAACTTATAACTCATAACTTATAATTCGGTGGGTATGTCTTTCAAAAAGACATACTCACCTTTTTCTATGTCCACACGGCAGCAGAAATGCTTCATTCCATTGCTTACTACAAGATATTCCACCTGAAGCACCATATTATAACGTGTGATCTGATTAAACACACGCTGGGTTATTTCCACATCAGGAGCCTTGTATTCTATGATCATGCGTGGCTTCAATTCTCCGTTGTCTCCTAGAGTATAGACGACAGTATCACATCGTCTTTTTGTACCGTTCAGTTCCAGAGCAACCTCATTAGCCATTAGGGTAGAAGAATATCCTTTTTTTTCTATTAGGAAATGCACAAAGTTTTGCCTTACCCATTCCTCTGGAGTCAGGGCAACAAATTTTCGGCGAAGAATATCCATAATCTTCACCATTCCACCAATTTTCTTCACGTTGGCTTGATAAGGAGGCAAATTCAGTTGTTGCATTCCGAATAATTTTATAACTTTGCACAAAGATAAAAAGAAAAAATGGCAAAACCAAACATTACACACAGAGAAATCGTTGATAGCATCCGTAAGCAGGAGTATGCTCCCGTTTATCTGCTGATGGGCGAGGAGTCATATTACATTGATCGCATTTCTGAATACATAGCAGATAATGTGCTAACCAAGGATGAGCAGGATTTCAATCAGCATATTATATATTGTACGCGTGAAACGAATGTTGGCGACATAATAAATTCTGCGCGCCGCTACCCGATGATGGCAAAATATCAAGTTATAATTGTTAAAGAGGCTCAGAATTTGTTAAAATTAGACGAGCTTTCTGTATATGCTCAAAAGCCTTTATCGTCAACTATATTGGTGATTTGCTATAAAAATGGTTCGGTTGACAAGCGTAAAAAGATAATAGCTGCCATAGAGAAAGTCGGTGTTGTCTTCGAAAGCAAGAAGCTGAAAGATGGCATGCTTCCACAGTTTATCGCTGATTATTTGCGCCGAAAAAAGGTTACAATAGACACCGATGCTTGCCAGGTTCTGGCAGAAAGCGTTGGATCTGACCTGAATCGCCTTGCTGGAGAGCTTGATAAGCTTGTAATTTCATTGCCACAGGGCGAGACACGCATAAATTCAGATCTTGTTGAAAAGAATATCGGAATATCTAAAGAATTCAATATGTGGGAGTTGCGTAGCGCAGTTGTCTCAAAGGACATTCTCAAAGCCAATCGCATTCTGTTCCATTTCGAGCAGAACCCAAAGGCAAATCCTCCTCAAACCACTATCGCTATGCTTTTCAACTTCTTCGCTCAGGTTATGCAGGCGTTTTATGCCCCTGATCGCTCCGAACAAGGGTTAATGCAGCATTTGGAACTTCGACAGTCATGGCAATTGCGTGATTTCACCACAGCTATGAGAAATTTTTCTGCATTGAAGACAATGCAGATCATTGGCAAGCTGAGGGAGACAGATGCTAAGTTGAAAGGTATTGGAAAGGGGAATCTTACTGATGCAGATGTGATGCACGAGCTCTTCTATTTCATTCTCCATTGATGTTTTTCCTGGCAGACATATCCCCACATTTTTTATAATAAGGATAGCAAGTAACTTCTGTAGGTTATATTTTTGTTCGCAATAATTGCTCTGAAAATTTGAAAGCTGACTTCTGGCGTGATTTCTGATCGCTAAAAGTCGGCTTTATTCGTACCATTTTGTGATGATTTGCCCTGATTTTTTAGAATAAAAACCTTGAACAAAATCTATTTCGTTGAAAAACTTGAACAAGAATTTTGGGTATATTTCAGTAGAAAATCAGCGTTTTAACCCTGTTTTTAGCGTTGTGAAAAGATGCGTTTTTGCCTCCGAAAACCCAGTTTCAGACATCTGGACGCTTCTCGCAAATTTGGGCAAAATTCACAAAAATCAAGGCGCTCAAATATTTAGATTAACATTCGTTTGCATTTATTGTAGTAAAATTTATCCTTCAAAAAGACTCATAAATATAAAATCATTTACATTTATAACAATAAAGAGATTAGTGCCAATTAACTTTTGTAAACACAAGACCACCTTCTTCATATTTATAGATATGCATATTTATATCTGCAAAGTAATAAATATTCACTAAAACCACACATATATATAACTTGCTATCATATAATAAAATACCACAATATATTAAATTTATACTATAATCAAAAGCATTAAAATGAGCCATAATACCACCGATTTAGTAAAGTTCGCCTCATTTCTGCTCTATTTTGCCAAACAATAAGCATATATGAACCAACTGTTTGATTTTGATTCAAAAAGTTATAGTTCACATACATTTACTTCTATAGAGTTTATTGATGTAAATTCACTTTTGTATAACCATGAAACAATGTTTGGTTTTGTAAATTAACGATTAAGAAACATGATTTTTATGTTTAGAAAATTCAATCAAAAAATTTTGAGGATTCAAAATAAATCCTTACCTTTGTAAAAAGTTTCAAAAAATGACAGATAGAGAAAAAATCGAAGCTATCATCAATGATAAGCACCTAAACAATACTCAATTTAGCAATGAGGTTTGTATTTCTCCAGGCACACTTTCCAATATTCGCTCTGGCAAAACGGAACCATCGCTAAATATCTTGAGAAGCATCCTTGCTGCTTTCCCAGACATCAACCCTTCATGGCTGTTCTACGATCAAGGAACGATGTATGTGGGTGAAAAATCCTCCACTACTCCCGAAGCTGATGCGTATAATAATATGAGTGATGGCGAATCGACTCCTGTGTCTGCAGCTCAAGGTGATTTGTTTAGTGCTTCATTTGATTTTTCAAGTCAGATACCAAATGCGGCACATCCCCATACTTCGGGTCCTGCTTCTATGAACAATGTCCCTGCTGGTCAAAGGAAGTCTGTACAGCCACAGTCGCTTTCTGCGGTTGAAGTGTCTGCTGTCGTGGCAGAAACCCTCAAGCAGCAGCAAAAGCCACAGCGTAAAGTTGTTGAGGTACGCATCTTCTTTGATGATGGTACTTTCGAGACTTTCAACGCAAATTGATTCTTACTTTTACCAAAATTTGAAAGCAAGGTCGTGATGGTCTTGCTTTTCTTTTTTAACAAAAATTACAGATTGTTAAATTTGCATTCAAAATTAACATTTAACCCTTGTTTAATATGATAAAATGTTAATTATATTTTGTTCGTAAAATTGATAATTTTAGCAAAAGAGCATAAAAATCCCCTTGTTTCACTATTTTTTTCTTGAAACAAGGGGGAAATTGATGCTTTAGGCTTTTTATTATTTCTTTTCTTTAGTATGCTACATTCTTTATTGCAAGGATGTCTGCAAACACTCCTGCTGCGGTTACAGCAGCTCCAGCACCGTAGCCCTGAATGATCATTGGATGTGGCTTGTAGCGCTCTGTATGGAGGAGAATGATGTTGTTGCTGCCTTCAAGGTTGTAAGCTGCGTGTGTGCTGTCAACTCTTTCGAGAGACACACTTGCCTTGCAGCCTTTGCAGCTGCCCTCACAGCCCTTATTTGCGCCCTCTGTGGCGTTTTCAGAGCCTTCTGTACGTTCCAGCTTAGCTACGAAGCGAAGATGCTGTGAAGCAGATTCTGCATCCTTGCGGAGCTTATCTATTTCGGCATCAAGCTGTGGCAGATTGTTCCAGAAGTCATCGAGAGAGCCTTCAAAGTACTCGTTTGGCACGAAAAGGTTCTTTTCTACGTCTTCCTGGCTGATCATGTAGCCTGATTCGCGTGCAAGGATAACAAGTTTGCGGATAACGTCAACGCCAGAGAGGTCGATGCGTGGATCTGGCTCTGAATAGCGAGCTTCTTTTGCCATCTGAACGGCTTTAGAGAGCGATACGCTGTCGCTTATGGTGTTGAATATAAAGTTGAGTGTGCCGCTTAATACAGCCTCTATTTTGACGATTTTGTCGCCTGTAGCACGCAGAGCGTTGATGGTGTTGATTACAGGGAGTCCTGCGCCTACGTTCGTCTCGAAATGGTAGCGGCAGTTCTGCTTGCTGGCAATCTCTTTCAGCTTGAGATATGTGTCTAATGGGCCAGAAGCGGCGACCTTGTTGGCGCATACGATGGAAATGCCCTTAGAGAGGAAATCTTCATAGAGCGCTGCTACCTCATAGCTTGCTGTGCAATCTACGAAAACTAAGTCCTCAAGGTTGATTTCCAATACTTTGTCATGTATAAGCTGTATGCTTGACGCTGGTGCTTGCTTGAATTTTGCACGGAATGCGTCCATCTGGAAGTTGCTCAGATCTATGCCGTTAACATCGATAAGAAGGTTGAATATGTCAACCACACCGACAACCTGCATGTTGAGTCCTCGCTCTTCCTGCAGCGCCTTCTGTTCGCAAGCCAGCTGCTCTAAAAGAGTGCCCCCAACGGTACCAGTACCGCAGAGGACTATATTTAAGTTCTGTTGTGTCATCAATCCTTTTCGTTGAATCTGTTGCCAATCTTCACGATTCTACCGTTTTCTGAGTTGTACTTTTCTGGTACAGCATCCTCGCTTATGCCTCTTGTCTTAGCGTAGCCGTTCCAATCCCATTCGTCGTACCACCAGTAGTGATATTCCCATGCGTAGTACTCGTCCCAGTAGTAGTAATCTGTGATCTTGATGAGGTCAAATGGTGCTGATGCATTTGTAAAGCGACCTGTGAAATGGCTGTTATTCAGACGGTAATCTCTAATTTCTCCGTTATATTCTGGGTAGCCAGGGTAGTACATTCTGATTACGCCGTTGTCAATGCTCCATGAGAAGCGGAAACTAATCTTCTTGTATGGGCCTTCTCTGTAGAAGTCAACCTGGTATCCGTAGCCGTGAGTGGCATAGTCATAATCTGGAATGAACTCAATGTCAGTGTCATAACTGTGAAACGTATAAGTTCTGCTGATTCCAATTAAAGGATTGGTGTACTCGTAATTGTAGAACATACCGAAATCGCCAGTCCACTGACCTGACAAGGCAATAGAGCGGTCAACATCCTTGTCACACGATGTGAACATAGCGCATATTGCTACCATGGCAAGGATAAAAAGTCCATTAAAAATCTTTTTCATTATTTTTATCGTTTTCGTTATCGTTTTCGTTATTGTTTATTCCTCTTCAGCTGCTCCGCTGACCATTATGAAATTTACAGCAGGAACCCAGTCTCGCACAGTCTTGAAAGGCTGAAGGACGGTGTCGTCGTAAGTGGCTTGGAGTCTGTGTCTTGACACTCTGTATTTCTCCACAAGAATGTCGATAACGGCTTCTGCGCGCTTCTGTGCAAGCATCTTGTTGTATTCAACGTCTTGGTCGTCAATGACATCAGGGTGACCAACAACCTTTAGGCTTACCTGTGGATTTTCCTTCAGGAACTTAGCCACGATGCCAGCGCGCTTGGTAGAAACGTCGTTCAGATAGTAGAAGCCAGCATAGAATGGGATGGTTGTCTGCATGCTTTCGCCGTAACGAAGAGTCTCTGTGTATTCGTCGCTGTTGTCGCGAAGCACAGGGTCAACGTATGCCACCTTCTTTGGAACTTCGAACTTATACAGTTTCTGTCCGTTTCTGAAATGATAAATATAGTTCACCATCAGGTCAAGGTAGAAATCCAAGTGGTTCTGGTTCCATACACCGTTGTATTTGTTGTCTGTAGCGTTGGTGCGAACCTCTATGGCAAGCTCGCTTGGGCGGCTCAGGCGTACATTGCATTGTATTCCTGCGTAGCCAGTTCCATATCCCTTGTTTTTCCCGTCAACAGGGTAGTAAGGATATTCGTTCCAGCCGTTGATTTTCTTGCTGAATCCGAATGTACTGAGGTAGCCGCCGCCAAACATCAATGCCCATGATACAGGACGCTCGCTGTCATAGCCGAAGAACATGTTAGTGACGTTCACAATTCCAGAGAGAGTACCTGTGAGGCAGTAGAAATTGTAGCGTCCATTGCCATACACATCAGGCATTGCCTTGTGGGCTGCGTTGCTGCATCGTGAAGTCTGGCAGTTCAGTCCTCCAGTCAGTCGGAGTCCGAAATATGGGTTGAAGTTATATCCGATCAGCACATCGGCAGAAGGAATCTGGTGCATGATGAAGTCTGATTTCACGGCATTCTCAGCAAGAGATTGGCTGAAACCGATACCGGCACCCATGTAGAAGTCACCTCCTTTGTGCTTAGGGGCGTACATTTTCTGGTATGACTGAGCCATTGCTTCGTTTCCTAAAAAGAAACAAGCTGTCAGAGCCATTATTCCGAGAACAAAAGTTCTTAATGAGTTATTATGTTGCAAATTCTTTTTGGTAGTCATAAATTTTGGTGTCCAAAGTTATAAAAGACAATACAAAGATAGTGATAATTTTTCGATTTTCCATAATTTTGGCGTTAAAAATGCTGTAATTCGAGAAAAATACTTAACTTTGTAAAGATTTGTAACATGGATGCCAAAATGGCAGGTGTGAAAACGTTTCGAAGGCTCGGTAGCTCAGCTGAATAGAGCGTCAGATTCCGGTTCTGCAGGTCATGGGTTTGAATCCCATCCGAGTCACGTTAAGAGAGGAAGTGCGGCAGCGTCCTCTCTTTTTTTTTTACGTGCATTCAACCAATGTCAGCGTTTAGACGTATCGTTCAACCAAGTCTAGGGATAAGACGGAAACATTCAACCAACCTTAGGTTTATAGTACAAATCCATTCAACTTTTTCTAGGGTTGTACAAGGGGGATTTTGTGGTAACAAGGTTACATGGTGACACAGTGACACGGTGACATGAAAAATTTCTTATTTTATTTGAGCGAAGCGACTCGCAATGAGTGTCTTAATATATATAATATAATAAATATAATATAATATATAATAT
>JAGHUI010000109.1 GCA_018064885.1 Candidatus Minthosoma equi
ACAAAGTTACTAAAAATACCGCTATTTACCAAATATTCAGATAGTTATATTCGTTAAACTATCTTAAAGCAAAGACCTTCCTTATCCCGAACTGGGGTATAGTTGCGGCATCTATTGCAGATAGTGATATGGAAGAGTTTGGCTTGCCGTTCAGTTCCAGCTCCACCTTTCCGCAAGGCATAAGTTTCTGGGTGGAAGAGGTGATCTGTATGCTGTCTTGGGCTGATGGCTTGGGGCAGATGAAAAACAGCCGTTCTGCCAGCACCTTGCCGCGGCAGTCAATGATGGTGAACTGATTGACTCCCTCTTTTTGCTGTTCCCTGCTAAGCTCTATGTCTATCTCTGGAACAGCCGTCATGGTATCGCAATACACCACATTGCCATTGTTCGACAACATCACAGCTATCATTTTACCATACAAAGAGTCCGTACAACTTATTCTTGCATGCATGTCATCGCTGATTGCATCTACACGCAGAGCGCATCCCTCCGTCTTCGCTTCTGGGAGCGTGAAAAACTGATGCTTGTCCTTCAAGTTCTTCATCTGAAAGCGCAGTTCCCCACCATCAGGAGTGACATCAAACACCCCCCTGCCCAAGGAATCCGTATGGACGACAGCAAGGACATCGCCTTCCGAATTAGTCACATAGCCATCACCGCTGTATGCCCTTCCGTTATCGTCCACGCATAGCATCGCCATACGGCACTTCTTGCCTACTATCATATTGCCGCCTTCAGGATAGAAACGCACGCTGATTGTCTTTTCAAGATTGGAGGTGTAGTATCCGTTTGCTATTGCATGGCGGTACAAAGTGTCAGAAGGATCACGGAAATTCGGCGTTCGCTGCTTGTATGATGTTTTCTTGATAAGCAGATTGCTGTAGTCGCCATCCTTTGCAGGTTTCTTGAAAATGGGGAACACACGAGAGAAGCAAGCATTAGTCCCCCAGTTTGTCATATGGCGAGTATAGGCACGCACCTCATAGAAGCCAGAACCCAGAATAGAGTCAAGCGTCATGTTTCCGTTAGCCTGTCCATGCGAATCAATATGCCATTTTGTGGTCTTGATTACATCACCATTATTGTTCAGCAGTTCCACATACAGCACCTTGCTGAGGTCTGTGGCTCTCTGCCTGTCTGTGCGAATGACGTATGCCTTGAACCACATCATTTCATTTTCGAAATATCCTGTATTGTCAAAGTGCAGATACACTTTCTCTTGAGGATAGCTTTCATTGAAACTCGTTGCTTTCATCAAATGCCTGAACAGAGAAGTCTTACTGTCCGAGTCACCCTTTACGGTCACACCTTTCAGCTGCACGTTGATGCAGTCAGCATTTGGCGACTCATGCTCTTTCTCATACAGAATAACATTTTTGCCACGTTTCTTGAACTCCACATTTGTGCCGCCGAGCAAGTCGCGCAAACGCTTTGTCAGCTCCACCTTATTGCGTTTCACGCACTTAAACTCAATGCTTGTATCAAGGCTGGCATCGTAAACAAAGTGTACGCCATACTGTTTCTGCATATCCAGTATTTCCTGAAACAAGGTTGTGGTTTGACTCCAGCCAACAGAACTTGTCAGACAGCACAGCAATACAAACAAAACTCTTTTCATTTCCGACATATTTCTATGTTCAATGATGTTTCGAGAATATCAATGACATCCTGAAGATTAGACGCTTCTATCTCTCCGCTTACACATTTTGTGGTGTCGCTGGCTGTGAGAGCAACCTTATAGCATGACGCCATATCGTCAAGCACGCTGTTGATTGGCGTTTTGTCATAATGGAACACTTTTGCCGTGTCAACCTTGCCGCTTGCAGCATCAGCATTCTGCTGAGCATCATGCCTCCAACTCCAACCTGCATTTCCCATCATCCACACACCGCATGCTACAGCCATGCCCGTTACAAGCACAGCAGATGCCGCCACAGCATATCTTGCGAAACCACCCTTCGTTTTCGTTTTAGTTATGGTTTTCGGTTTAGTTTCTTTCAGGCGCTTCCATGCAGTATGCATATCCATTGCATCCTCTTTGTAGTGCTCAATCACAAACTGAAGTTCCTTATCATTATTTTGTGTCATAAGTTCTCCCCCTGCTTTTTATTGTAAATACTCTCTGCCTTGCTTCTCAATGCAGAGTATGCGTTGCTAATCTGCTTTTCCACCGTTTTGACCGACAGTCCCAAGCTCGCCGCAATCTCCTTGTAGCTCATGCCGTCACGCTTGCTCATCAGGAATATCTGTCTGCGCGACTTAGGCAACTCGTCTATCGCCTTCCAAAGCCTTGCCTCTCTCTCACAACATTCCATCATCTCCAAGATATGGTCGTCCGTATCAGCAACATCCCCTATCAACTCAACATCAGCAACATGCCGAGAATGCTTCATCTCATCTACACACCTGTTTCGCACCATCATATAGATGTATTTCTTAGCATCATTTGGCTTCCATCCCTCTTCCACCTTGCTAATGAAACCAGCAAAACACTCCATTACCGCATCCTCTGCCTTGTCGGCATCACTCACAATATGAGTGGCATACAAGCACAGAGGACGGTAATGTTCTTTAAAAAACCTCTCAATATTTAATCCACAAAAATCGTGCATTGCTTAGTTCCGTTTTCTTATAAGACTGCATTCCATTCGAAATCCCTTATGCGTTTTTCATTTTTTTTTCGTGAATTGTGCAGTTTGAATCTTTTCATTGCAACGGAGTTAGCGGATTACAGTTTTCTTGCCGTCTATGATGCTGATGCCTCGCTGCGGTTTGGACAGGAGCTGACCTTGCAGATTGTAGATGGTGCGAGGCTGGAGAGGGGTGTTCTGCATGTTGGCGATGGATACTGGAGAGGCGAGCACGACTTCCTTAGGTTCGCTCCATTCGGTGCTGCCGTAGAGGGTGGTGGCTTTCACTCGGTAGCTGTAGTGACCATTGGGGCGCAAATCGGTGACGTTTCCAGAGGTTGCTTCGGTAGGTCCGTAGATATCCGCATTGCTGACTGGTGGAGGCATGAGCGATTGTGCCGAGAGGTAGAAGATGTTTGCGTAGTTGTTCACAATGCTATAACCTAAGAAGTAATCATGGTCTATATTCTCCAGTGTTAGTTGATGGATATTGCCGTCCAGTTCCATTTTCGTTCTCCTCACCACTTTTGACCTTTCATTTATCACCCAGATTTCCAATGAATCTGTGCTGGCATTGTCTTCTGCAACACCACCCACTTCGATTGTTGTCTTGCCGTCGTATGGTGCGTAGAGCAATGGTGTGTATATAGTGCCGAAATCATCAGCACTTCCTATCCTTATGGACTGTGGTGCTGCGTAAGTGTTGCGTCCAACCCAATCTTCCATGTCAAAGTATTCTGCGAGATTGCCGCTGATGTTTTCGGCACTATTCTCTGTTGCCGAAGCAAAGGGTTCCATCTTGGTGAAGTCAAGTTCATAAAGCGTTGTCGGTACAGGATCATATTCAGGTGATGGCGTCAGGTCGGTAACCTCTAACGTATAGCTTAGGGCATAGTCCACCTCGCTCCAGCTTGCAAAGAAGCTGGTAGAATCTACGTTGGCAGGTTCTTCCAATACGGGAATGTCCGTCAGGTTTTTACTTCCGAAACGAAAACTGATGCTTCCATTCTCTTCCGTGATATCTTCGATCGGCGCATTCATCAGTTTTTCACCATCAGAATTAGGATTGCTCAGTTGTGCTTTTGGCTCGCTTATGTTTGTCAGAGATGTGTTGCCAGTATTGCCTGGATAAAGATCGCCTGCAAGTATCTCCTCGCCCAAATTCCTGCCATATCTGAATATATCGTTGGCAGGGACGATGGTCATGCCTTGGAACCTTGGGTTGTTGTTGACGGAATTGGAGAGCCAATCCTGTTTATCATAATCTACATGCAGCACCAGCATTCCGTGTCCGTATGCACCGCTGTCCCATGCATGATATCGGTCGCTATTGTGCGACTGCTGATGGTTTTCAAGCAGATAATACTCGTTTCGATTCGCTTTGTTGTATATGATATACGCTTCTGGAGTTTCTGTAATAGGTCGCATGTTCTCGATGCGTGTATCTTCTGTCAGTTCTACAGGTTCCAGCCATCCGCAGAACATTCGCTCGTAGCTGGTGTAGGCACAAGGTACATACCCATCCTGAACGAAGCATCCCTCGTCCATCAGACTCCATGCACCCATACCAACGCCCCTGCCTTCTGCGGTTGTGTCGTAGAAGTCGTTCAAGCCCAAGCAGTGAGAAAATTCATGTGCAGCAGAACCAATGCCGCAAATGTCGTTGCCCTCATTGCCATTAAGCTCTGATGAACATGCGTATGTGTCCACTGTCACGCCGTCAAGCAAGATAGGACCATTGCCGTTATTTTTTTGCGTTTGTGCAGCGCTAAGGGTATGTTTATGCGGCCAAATGGTATAGTCTGGCGCATCATAACTCTCGGCGTAGCCAGCATAGATGACAAACACCTGATCTACGTTTCCGTCGCCTGCCCAGTCGTATTTTGAGAAGTCTGTGCCTGCCTCATGAGCCATGAGTACGGCTTCCGTAATGAGTTCAGCTATGTGAATATCCTTGTCTTCTTCACTATTTTCTCCATAATACCCCAGAGGCTTCGATGCGGTGAATGGGCCTACAACATCAAAGTCTATCTTCAGCTGCCCATAGCTTTGGTCGTAGAAGTAGTCGGAGAGCGAGCCGACGCTTCCGTTCAGGTTGTAGTCCTTCTGGTTCATCATGGCGTCGAACTCTTCCCTTGTGTGGCTCATCCTTGCGTCAGGATAATCAACAAGGATTATCAGTCCGCGATATTTGCCTTTGGTTTGTCCTGGTACTCCCACTTTGCGTCTTGCTTGGGCACGAGCTGCATTTGCTTTATTGTTCTGTTGCATTTGCTGCTTTGCCGATTCTGGCATCTTGACTGGTTGCAACTGGCTGATCACGTGCAGTTCCTCAGCATTTCGCATAGACGGATCGTGTGCCATCACATTGGTAGCAACAAATCTGTCGTTCAGCATATTGGCATAGACGTATGCTCCCGACTCGCTCTTCACGAGTGGCAGACCATCGGAGGTGGCATGATAGTGGAAATACTCGTCGCCAATGAGCTGCACCATCAATGTGGTTCCATCTGGCTGTTTTACTGCACGAAGTCCTGGCTTGGCAGGGATGGCGAATGTGGCAACAGCGCACATTGCAATGATAAAAAGAAGCGTGAATCGTTTCATATTTTGTGACTATTGTATCCAACGGTTGGCTCTAAAACAGGCAAGATAGGGGTTCTATTCCTCGTGCTTGTTCGGATGCTTATGTGCAATGAAAAGGGCGAGGGCTACGAGAACGACTCCTACGGCGAGGAGAAGGAGGTCGAGAGCCGATGCGAAACGTATGTCGAGCGAGTGCTTGAAGAAGGATACGATAAGCACCATGAGGATGACCTTGCCAAGCGAGGATTTGAGGTCGTCGATGCTGGACACGCGCAGCCAGCTTGGACGTGAGTCTGCCTTGCGCTCAACGGGATCTATCTTGTTGATGAAGAGCTCGTAGATGCCCATGCCGAAGATGATGAGCACCATGGCAAAGAGGTAGATGTCAACAGATGAGACGAAGGCTACAAGAAGGTTCTCGTATTCGCTTTCATTCTCGCTAAGTCCTGTGGCGAAGTCCATGACTCCGTTGACCACTACGATGGAGCCTCTGATGAAAAGGACTATTGCAGATACCAGCGAGCCGATAACGGCAAGGATGGTGAGATAGCGGGAATAGTAGAGACCGTTCTCAAACAGGCGTGCCGCCTTGCTCTTGCAGTTGAGAATTTCGGGGAAATTTATTGACTTACTGCGCAGGTTGTCAAGCAGCAGTTCGTCCATGCTGTCAACATAGCCTTTGTGCTGTATCTTCGCACGCAGCCATTTTGATTCCTTTTCGCTGATTTCTCCTGGAGAATCATAGTCGTCCAGAAGGTACATAGTGAGCGCTTCTACGAAAAGAGTTTTGAAACCCTCGTCGATATGCTCTTTTGTGGCAAGATCTTTCAGCTGGAAAAGGAAGTCGCCCTTTTCCCGATTCATGCCATCAGCGAACATGGCTTCACGGAGTTTCACAATGTCGTCTGCGGAGAGTCTGCCATTGGCAACAAGCTCACGCTTCAAGTCGTTAAGATTTGGCATAGATAAAGAGTTTTAGAAGCCACCACCTGGGAAACCACCACCAAAGCCACCGAAACCGCCGAAGCCGCCGCCAAAGCCACCACGAGGACCGCCAAAGCGCTGACCCTCTGTCTGCTCACGGTTTGCTGCCTGAACTTGTGGCACGAACACTTGTGCTGCCTGAACTGGAGTGAGGAACTGAAGGAACTGCTCAAGATATTCCTTATCAAGCTTTGCCTGCTTTTCCTGACCGTCAAGGCGCTCGTTGATGAGCTTTGTTGCTTGCTCGTCGGTAAGTTTCTTGTAGTCTATCTCTTCCTCGTCCTTATTCTCGTTCTTAGGATCGACGGCATTTCTGCGCTCTGTCTGGTAGGCAAGGTAGAGAGTCTTGAAAAGATCTTCCTTGTCCTTCTCAAGTTTCATCTGCTTGACAAGGCGGTCTGCCTGACGTGTGATCATTTCTGTAGGATCTATTCTCTGACGCTGACCATTGCGCTGACCGCGCTGACGATTGTTGTCCTGTGCCATGGCAAAGGATGATACGAGCACCATGATAAGTGCGGATAAGATAAGTTTTTTCATAAATAAAAGACCCTCTCTGCCCTGCGGGCATCTCTCCCGTAAAGGGCGAGACCATGCGGAACAACCCGGGTCGTGGCTTTTAGTTTTCGTTTTAGTTTTCGTTATTTACTTCACCTTCAAATGAGTCTCCATGATTGCCTTGTACTGCTTGCCGTCTGTATGGGTATAGACGATAGCTTGGCGAATGGTGTATGTCTTGCCCTTGGTGAGGTGGCCTGGGTACTGGCCAACATAGCATCCGTACTTGTCTGGATAGAGCTCTGCGTAGATGGCTGCGGAGTTGTCGTAATTGCAGACGTTGCCAGAGGTGTTGAACCAATGACCGTAGCAAGAGGATGTGGATGTGGAGGTGGTAGTATTATAATTATATGTGGTGCCGTTGCTGTTAACGCCTGCAAAGACAAGTGTGCCAGGCGTGCCAGGCTTTGTGTTGCGCTTGAGTGCCTTCATCTGGGCTGTGCTGACACCAAGTGCCTTGCTGATGGCGTTCATGTCGTACTGCACGCTGACATAAGAATAGGTGCTTGCGTCGTACGTGAGGTTGGCGTTGATGACAACTGTAGTGTCTTTGCGCTCATAATCATCAGGATAGTCACCGTATGTGCGTGTTGCTCCGTAAGGGTCTGTGCCTTCGAACTTAACGACGTATGGCCATTGCTCTCCATTGTCGGGGAATGCTGTCGATGGCTGTCCATTTGTCCATGAGTGTGACCAATACTTTGTTGGCGCTCCCATGACTACGAACCACATGTATTTGCATTTCTCTGGAACTGTGATGCTTACTTCTCCCTCTGGGTCGGCGCATGATTCGGAATATACTCTTGTGCCATCAGAGCAGTATGCCACGAGTCCGTAGCGCCAGCCGGCATAGGCTGTCTTCACCTTGCTGTAGCCTTCGCAGCCTGCAAGTCCCTTGAAGCTTGCCTTGACAACAGTTCCTGCTGATGGAACGGTGAGAGGGTTGGCGTTGTAGCCATAGTTCTGAGGACAATAGGCAGGATCAACAATCCAGTAGCCGTTGTCGCCATTGAGATATTTTGATGTTATTGCGGCTGATGGTTCCATGAGTCGCTGAGGCTCATTGCCTATCTTGTTCTGGCTGTTGGTGTGAATGCCCTCAACATCCATGCTTGTGAGATGAGCGAATGCTTGGTACATCTCGTCGCCAAAAGTTTTCTCGTCAAGACCGAAGAGACGCATGTATGTCTGTGTAGGGTCTTCTGGCTTGAGGGTTTCACGCCAAATGCGAGCAATGGTGTTCTTGCCATGAAGCTGGCACCAGTAGTCCTGATAGTAACAGCTTGTGTAGCGGATATCTTCATGATGGATGTTAAGATGGTGCTTGTTAAGGTACTGCTCATAGTATTCGCCATCAGAGTACTGGTACTGAGGATAAACCTTGTATGCCTGCCAGTTGGCGCAGTCTTCCCACCATTCGTTGTCGCTTCCTTGGCCGATGCCATAGCCGAAGCCGTGAGATGAGCCAAGGTCGGCAGATACGAGATACTGGAATGTATGGCCTATCTCATGGGCAAGGGTATGTCCGTTGCGAGCGCCAGCAGCGCGTGTGGTGCAATGGAACACACCTACCTTGTAGGATTTAGTGGTTTTTGTATTGCCGCTATATGTATAATATATGCCGTCTGTTCCGCTACCGTCGGCACGCCAGTCTTTACCGTCACTGGATGCCTTCACAATATACATCTCGATTTTCACATTGTCGGTCGTTGACTTGCCAGGAGTGAGGAAGCCGAGGTCTTCGACATAGCATTTCCAGATGTTCTCAGCCTGCTTGAGCATTGTGTTTACGTTGCAAGTATAGCCATCATAGGAGATGTTGCCTGAAGCTGTCATCGTCATGCCTTTTTCCCAGAAGATGACAAAGTGCTCGGATTCGGCAGAGCGCTGGAAACAGAACTGTGAATTCTCGTTGTTGAAATCCACATTGGAATATGTGGATGACTTTACAAGAAACCTTTCTGGGGCATCCCAGCGATAAACGCCATCCATGCGGTATGACTTTGTTGAGCCAGACACATGATCCACGCTTGGCAGATAGCGGTAGCGTTTGAGGTTTGTCTTCATGAATTCCAAAGAATCCACGTTGGTGAGGTCGATGATTTCGTTTGCAATGAAACGGTCGTTGAAACGGAACCAGAGTGCATCGGGTTTCTGGGCAAACAGGCTTACTGTTGCCAGAAGCATCATGATTGTCAGTAAGAATATTCTTTTCATGGTAAGCACGTGTGTTTATTTCTTCATAACCTTGAATGACGAGCTGCCTGTGTTGATGATGTATGCACCAGTAGGAAGGCTATTCAGATTAACGGAAATGTTCTCGCCTGACTTCTGGACATCTGCTTTTACTTGAGCGCCACTGGCAGAATACACCTTCACATTCTTCACATCTGAAGACTTGATAATGAGGGTGTTTGCCGAGAATTGCATCTTCTTTGCCTCTGTTGGAGCTGAAATAGCAGAAGGATCGTCTTCTTCGGAAATATAGAAATTCTTGATGTCGGAAATCTCGTACATATCGGCATTGACAGTAACTTTGCCGTCAACGAAACGAAGCATTGGGTTTGTCTCGCCGCCAAGAAGATAATACACGAGTGTTCCATCGGAAAGGGTGAACACTACACTTTTTGCCATAGCGCCAAAAGACACCATGAAAAGCATACAGGTTAGTAAGGTTAGTTTTTTCATAAATAAAGACCCTCTCTGCCCTGCGGGCATCTCCCTCATGGAGGGGGAGACCATGCGGAACAACCCGGGCCATGGCTTTTAGTTTTAGTTTTAGTTTCTATCTCTGCATAATGAGATGACATTGTATCCGAACCACAAGGCTGCACCAAGAAACATCACATCCATAATATAGAATGTACTGAGGTTTTCGTCGCCTTGGGGCAAGACTACAGAAAAATAAACGCTGGCTCCGAGGCATAAAACCACGAAGACCAGCGATGTTATCATTAATATGTATTTTGCTTTTTCCATGCTACTTATTCAGTTTCCAAGAGAAACCATCCTTAGTGTCCTTCACTTCGAAACCAAGTGCTGCGAGGTTGTCGCGAATGAGGTCGCTTGTTGCCCAATCTTTGTTTGCCTTTGCCTTTGAACGCTGTTCGAGAAGCATGTCAACAACCTTGCCGAATGCTTCTTCACGAGCAGCACCTGCGTTGCCGCCAGCATTGCCTGCTGCGCCTGCCTTGATGCCCATGATGTCAAAGGCAAAAGTCTTGAACACATCTTTGAGGCCTTCAAGGGCTTCAGGAGTAATGGTCTCTTTCTTGTCTGCAATGGAATTGATTGTCTTGCATGCCTCAAAGAGGTTACTTATAACGATTGGAGTGTTAAGATCATCATTCATAGCATCATAGCATTTCTCTTTGAGCGCATTGACATAATCAATGCCAACCTTGCCATTTGCATCTGGAGTGATGTTTTGAAGTGCTGTCCATGCATCTAAGAGTCTTTCAAGTCCCTTTTCTGCTGCCTGAAGGGCATCGTTACTAAAATCGACAGTTGAGCGATAGTGTGCCTGAAGGATGAAGAAACGGATAACCATTGGTGCATAGCCGCGCTCCAAACGCTCATGTTCGCCAGCAAAGAACTGAGGGAGGGTGATAAAGTTGTTGTATGACTTACCCATCTTCTTTCCGTCGATGGTAATCATGTTGTTGTGCATCCAGTAAGTCACCATCTGGTCACCCTGGCTTGCAACAGCCTGCGCAATCTCACATTCGTGGTGTGGGAAAACGAGGTCGAGTCCTCCGCCGTGAATGTCGAAGTGGTTGCCAAGATATTTTCTGCCCATGGCTGTACATTCGCAATGCCATCCTGGGAAACCATCGCTCCAAGGTGATGGCCAGCGCATGATGTGCTCAGGCTGAGCTGCCTTCCAAAGAGCGAAGTCTGCCTGATTCTTCTTCTCGCCCACACCAGCAAGCTCACGGCTTGCATCTTTGATGTTTTCGAGTGAGCGGCCAGAGAGAACGCCATACTTATGCACATTATCATATTTCTCAACATCGAAATATACAGAGCCCTGACTTTCGTAAGCGAAACCGTTATCAAGAATCTGCTGGACAAGCTGCTGCTGTTCGATGATGTGGCCAGAAGCATGAGGCTCAATTGAAGGAGGCAAACATCCAAGAGCATCCATTGCCTCGTGGAAGCGGTTTGTATAATACTGAGCAACTTCCATTGGTTCGAGCTGTTCAAGACGCGCTTTTTTTGCAATCTTATCCTCACCTTCATCAGCATCATGCTCCAAATGACCCACATCGGTGATGTTGCGGACATAGCGAACCTTATAACCGAGATGTGTGAGGTAGCGGAAAACTATATCAAAAGTGATTGCTGGACGAGCATGGCCAAGATGTGCATCGCCATATACTGTAGGGCCGCAGACATACATACCTACATGTGGGGCATGAAGTGGTTTGAAAACTTCCTTTCTGCGAGTAAGTGTGTTGTAAATATAAAGAACCTGTTCCATATTATCTATAGTTATTTGTGCAAAGTTATAGAAAAAAGTCGGTGTGGGTTGTCAAAAATCTAATTAAATTAATATAAATGGTGAAATTTAGCACCAACAATTCGCTTATATTAAGAAAATTATATCTATTTTTGCACATTAAACATTTTAAATGGCGCATTATCTAAAACAACTTACTTAATGCTTAAGCTTAAACAAGGAACATATAAATTAATTTGATATACACTTATGATACCAATGATTTTTGGTCTCGGAATGCCCGAGATACTTATCATAGTTCTTGTCATCCTCCTTCTTTTTGGAGGCAAGAAGATTCCAGAACTGATGCGTGGTGCCGGCAAGGGCGTAAAGGCATTCAAGGACGGCATGCAGGAGGTCACTACAGACGTTGAAGAAGAGAAAGATAACGAAAAGAAAGAAAAGTGACATTCTGGGATCATCTTGAAGAATTGCGCAGGGTGTTGCTGAAATGCTTAGCAGTTGTGACCCTGTTTGGTATCCTTGCCTTCTGCTTCAAAGAAGAGGTCTTTGCAATAGTCTTTGCTCCCAAAAGTCCCGATTTCATCGGTGGAATCTGGGGAGAAATACCCGAAGTGCAATTGATAAACACGGAACTGACTCGCCAATTTGTCATGCACATGATGGTAAGCTGTTATGCGGGATTGCTTGCAGCAACACCATACATATTGTTTGAAATCTACAGGTTTATCTCTCCTGCTCTTTACCAGAACGAGAAGCGCTATTCTCTGCCTGCTCTGGCCTTCGGTAGCAGCATGTTCATGCTTGGCGTATGTTTCTGCTATTTCGTTCTGTTTCCAATAACCTTTCGTTTCCTCGGAAGCTATCAGGTGGATGAGAGCGTGGAAAACCTCATTTCTTTAGAGAGCTACATCGACACACTCATGTTCTTGTGTCTTGCAATGGGAATTGTGTTTGAAATGCCTCTGCTCTCATGGCTTCTCGGAAAGCTAGGATTATTGAAGCGAGATGTAATGCAGAAGTATCGCCGCCATGCCATTGTAGCAATAATAATCGTTGCGGCTGTCATTACACCAACAACCGATGCGTTCACTCTCGGCATCGTCAGCATACCGATGTATCTGCTTTATGAAATAAGCATATTCGTTGTGCCCAAAAAGCGTATAAACAAAATACAATAAATAATGAAGAAGATATTTGCTGCTCTGCTTGTTTCGCTTGTATGCGTGTGTACAATCTTTGCGCAGCCAGAATTACAACAGAGACCAAAATTAGTTGTAGGAATTGTTGTTGATCAGATGAGATGGGATTATCTAACCCGTTTCAACGACCGTTACTGTGATGGCGGTTTTCGCAGAATGATGAATGAGGGATATAACTGCAACCGTCTGCTCATTAATTATATTCCAACTGTTACTGCTGTTGGTCACACAGCCGTTTATACAGGAACGGTGCCTGCTTTCAACGGAATTATTGGAAACAGCATGCGTTTTGAAGGAAAATGGGACACTCCTGTAAGAGACTGGGACGTGAAAGGCATCGGCACACAGCGTTCAGAAGGGCAAGCATCGCCACACAGAATGCTCACAACAACCATGACTGACGAGCTGCGACTTTCTTCAAATTTTCGTTCTAAAGTTATCAGCGTAAGTCTCAAGGATCGTGGCGCTATTCTCCCTGGAGGTCATTGTGCTAATGCCGCATATTGGATGGACAGCGAAAGCATGGATTTCGTCACTTCCACATACTACATGCAACAGTTCCCTCAATGGGTAAAGGATTTCAACAAGAAGAGGCTTGGAGTGAAATATCTGGATGAATTCGGTAGAAAGAAGAAGAAAGATGGCAGTTGGGAAAAGGATTTCTGGAAGATGCTTTACCCTGAAGACACATACATTCAGTCCACTTCTAAAGACCTTCCCTATTATGTACAAACAACTGGCACAATATTAAAGTATCTTCCACAAGGCAATACGTTCACAACAGACATGGCTCTCGCTGCTCTTGAAGGCGAAAAACTTGGCACTTCCCCCGATGGAATCACCGATTTTCTATGTATCAGCTACTCATGCACAGATATGATAGGACATAAGGTTGGGCCTAATGCCCCTTGGGTTGAAGACACCTATCTCCGATTAGATTTAGAGATTAAGCGCCTTCTTGACACCTTTGACCAAAAGATTGGAAAAGGACAATGGGTGGCATTCCTTACAGCTGACCATGCAGCAAGTCACAACATTGAGTTCCGTCACGAGCATGGCATTCCAGCAGGGGCATGGCCATATCATAAAACAATGAAGGATCTCAATGATTCCATTAAAGCCCACTATGGAATTTCTTCCGATGTAATCGAAAGTCTTGAGTGCCAACAGATCTATTTTAACGAAAGTATTATAAACAGCGACAGCAGGCTGAACAAGGCTCAAATTACCGACTACGTCATTAGCCTGTTGGAACAAAAGGACGAAGTGGCTTATGCTTTCCGTCCAAAACTCATTCCTGATTACATTCCTGAGCCAGTACGCACAATGGCTATCAACGGATATCATCCAAAGCGTTCTGGTGACATACAAGTGATTCTTGAAGCAAATGTGACAGAAGACTATGACGAAGGAAGAGAAAAGGATTTCAATGGAATTTACAAGGGAACAAACCATGCTGTATGGAGTCCATACGATGCTCATATTCCATTCATCATTATGGGTAAAGGTGTGCGCCATGCTTGGGACAACTCTACATATCATGTCACTGACATAGCTCCAACCGTGTGTGCTCTACTCAACATCCAGCAACCAAGCGGATGTATAGGTGATGCTATAGATGTATCTAACAACAAATAGTGTTTTCTTTAACTGTCAATCTTCATCTCTATTATCTCAAAATACAAACTCTTAAACCTCTACTAACATGGAACTCTCCACACAAGACATATTATTTATTATTGCAGGCGTATTGAACATCATCGGCATAATCGGAGCGGTTGTACCAGCTTTGCCAGGACCACCTTTAAGTTTTGCAGGAATGGTGCTTTGCTGCATCGCCACTCCTAACTGGATCATGGTCACGCTGTCAATCATGACTCTCATCATGGTGGTGGGACTCGCCATTATCGATTACTTAGCACCAGGATGGATGGCAAACAAAGCCGGAGGAAGCAAGAAAAGCATCTGGGGTGCAAATATCGGTTTGGTGGTTGGATTGTTTTATGCTCCATGGGGACTTATAATCGGACCTTTCTTGGGTGCATTAGTTGGAGAGCTCATTGAAAACAACGATTTTAAAAGAGCGGTAAAAATTGCAGCATTCACAATATGCTCAATACTTCTCAGTTCCATGTTCAAACTCATTGCTTGCCTGATAATTTTCATCATATGCATCATTGATGCCTCTGTTTATTACCTCAACTAAATCTAAATCATAGCCATATGTTCATAAACAAAAAACTTTATTTACTTATTTTTGCATTCTGTTTTCTATGCATAGGAGCAAATGCACAGGTATATACTAACGAGTATCCTAAAGAACTGCAGAAAATAGCAGAGAAATGGATGAAGAAAGGTAAATGGAAAAATGGATTCAAAAAGGCGGTACCAGCCGACCAAGTTAATGCCGTAGAGTTCTATCTCCAATACCAGAAGAACCCAGAAGAATGGAAAAAGATGTTCAAATGGTTGCAAAAGACTGATCTTCTCGCCATTCCATCGGGGAAAACAACACTTCCAGAGACAAACATAACCATCAGCGTAGAAGATAGCGAGAACTGGTGCTCAGAGGATGATCTTAAAGCAGGCAAGGGCAGCGAAAGCCATTACCAAAAGATTGACTTTATGTATGTTGTAAGCGGAAAAGAAGGTTTCTGCAGACTTGACCACAAAACATCCACTCCAAAAGCACCTTACAAAGTGGACCGTCTTGAATATGAATTTGATGCTTCAAAGCTTGAGCATTTCGAATCTATGCCAGGAACATTCAACATTATGTTCCCATGTGACTGGCACGTTGCTAAGGTGAAGACTTCCGAACCATCCCAAAAACTCCGAGTCATTGTTATCAAAATGAACAATGTGATGTAATAAAGAAATAAGGCGCTCATAAACAGTTTGATATGAGCGCCTTATTATTATTTAGAAGCGTATTATTCTGCAACCGCCATCACCCTCCTCAATGGTGACTTTCACGGCGTCTTCTGGAAGTATATCCTCTATAAGTTCTGGCCATTCCATAAAGCATATATTACCAGAATACACATAATCCTCATAACCTATATCCAGAACTTCCTGTTCTTTCTTGATCCTATAAAAATCAAAATGGTATATAGGTTCACCAGCACCACTAAGATATTCATTCACTATAGCAAATGTTGGAGAATTAATAACATCTGTCACTCCCAATGCTTCACATACAGCCTTAATGAATGTTGTCTTTCCTGCACCCATCTTGCCGTAGAAGGCAAACACGGTGTTTTTTCCCATTTCATCGATGAACTTGGCAGCTGCTTCGCCAATTTCTTCTATACCATTTATCTTTATTTCCATATTTTGGATTTTAGTATTGAGTTTTTAGCTTTTTATTTTTTTCTCTTGCTCTGCATAGTCACCAGCGGAATAAGCATTTCTTCCATTGATATGCCACCATGCTGGAATGTGTTTTTGTAATAGCTCACATAATAATTATAGTTATTAGGGTAAGCAAAGAAATCATCATTCTGGGCAAAGATGTATGCTGTGCTAATGTTTGGTGTAGGCAGATAAGCCTGTTTCGGATTTTTCAGCTCATACACTTGTTTCTGGTTATAACTGAGATTCTTACCTAACTTATAGCGCAGATTGGTATTCGTGTTTTTATCTCCAATCACCTTAATAGGATTATTCACACGAATAGAACCATGATCTGTTGTTATAATTATCTTGGCATCAGTCTTTGCTAGTTCTTGGAACAATTCACGAACAGGAGAATTGTGGAACCATGAAGCCGTAATACTTCTGTATGCCTTTTCGTCACTTGCCAATTCACGCACCATTCTTGATTCAGTACGTGCATGACTCAGCATATCAATAAAGTTGATTACAAGAACATTCAGATCGTTGTTCATCAAATTCTTGAATTTATCGACAATCTTAACAGATTCTGACGAATTATTCATCTTGAAATAGGAGAATGTGTTCTTCTTGCGATAACGGTCGAACTGAGTCTGAATAAGCGGTTCTTCATTAAGATTCTTGCCTTCTTCCTCATCTTCATCCACCCATAAATCAGGGAACATCTGAGCTATCTGATTAGGCATCAGCCCTGAGAATATCGCATTTCTTGCATACTGAGTAGCTGTAGGAAGAATAGAAAGATACAACTGCTCATCAAACGTAAAGTCATCTGCCAGTTCCTTGGAAATCTCGCGCCACTGATCGTAGCGGAAATTATCAAATACAACAAGAAACACCTTCTCTCCCTCATTCAAAAGAGGAAAGATTGTCTTTTTGAAAACATCTGGTGACATCAGAGGACGTTCGTCTGAATTCTCCATCCATTTCAGATAGTTCTTTCTGACAAACTTAGCAAACTCATTGTTAGCTTCAGCTTTCTGCATCTTCAGCATGTCTGTCATCTCACTATCTGTATCTGACAATTCCAATTCCCAGAACACCAAACGCTTATACACTTCTTTCCATTCCTCAAGAGTATATGAATCGTTTATCTGCATGCCTATCTTAGAGAAATTCTGCTGATAACCTGAATTTGCCACTTCCGTCTCTATTGCGCGTTTATGCAGATGCTTTTTCAAGGTTAGGAATATCTGGTTAGGGTTTACTGGCTTAATAAGATAATCTGCTATTTTAGAACCTATTGCCTGATTCATCAGATTTTCCTCCTCACTCTTAGTCACCATCACAATAGGAATGGTAGGGTTCATCTCCTTTATCAGAGAAAGAGTCTCCAAACCACTCAAGCCTGGCATGTTTTCATCAATAAAAATCAAGTCGAAAGCACGCTCACGGCACAGATCAAGAGCATCCTGACCGTTAGTTGCTGTAACGACCTCATACCCTTTCTTTTCCAGAAAGATGACATAAGCTTTCAAGAGCTCCATTTCGTCATCCACCCATAACAACGTTCCGTTCATATATTATTAAAGTATATAAGCTACCACACTTGTTTATTAGAAGATATAGTTTTCTTCATCGTCAAAGCCTTCCTCATCCTCTTCTTCATGCGGTTCTGGCAATTCCGTAGGTTCATCAAGAGAAGAAGCATCATCCTCACCAATTCTAAGACTGCCCACACGATCGAAATGCTCATCATAGAAGTCAAAATAATCCATGAAACTCAAGCCCTTCATAAGTTTCTTCAGGTTCTCTTCACTTATGATAAAACATCTGAGCCCTTGCAACTTATATGCCATTTCTTCATTGTTTAGAAGACGGTGCATATATATGTATGCCTCATCATAGTTCAAGAATGTGCGTACTTGGAACATATCAATGCCATCACCTTTCTCCATTGAAATGTCAAAGTTTCTCACACTAAATGCTGTGAAGTTATATTTTGCCATTTCATAGAGAAGTTGATTCTCGTTTACAGAATCACGTTCGTAAGCAATGACAAACACGAAATCTGCATTCTTTTCTGCACTAAATGCAGAATCGTTCATAAGCGAATCACCTTCCTCGCCCAAGCCGTTGCGGCGCGACCAGATACTGCCAGTCTCAAACTTGCCGCTTGCTAGCAATCGTCCCTCCTTCAGTCCCTTAACATATAATCCAGCCAATTCGCTGACGCTTGACTTAGGATACTTTTCTACTATCGCTTTCAAGTCTTCCATGAAATGTTCACGGTCGCCCAACTCCAGTTTACTCATAGCTTCCAAGAACATGAAACGAGCACGATTGACACCATTAGGATATTCTTCTTTCGTATAATTGCCATGGCGGATCACAGTCTGATAATCAGAAAAGTTGAACGCATCCCATGCCAAAGTATAAAGCGAATCCTCTATCTGCTTTCCATATCTGCCCTTGAACTCAAAGTTCGGATCTGCTATCAGCTTAGCATGTTCATTGTCTGGGTAACCCTCAATGAGCAACTTACGGTAGTCTTCAGCCTCATCTCTCCTTTCCATTCGGGAATATAGCTGGAACATATTATAATAGGTCTCATCTTTATGTTCATAATCAGGGAAATCCGTAAGTATCCTCTTGAATGTACGGTCTGCCAATGGGAAGTTTTCCATTCTGTCTTTATATATGATTGCCGATCCATATAAGCCCTCCACAAGTGCAGCATTTGATGCCGCCAGCTGTTCTTCTGTGAATGGAATATCCTTCAGATAGTATTCTGGACGGTGGGGATCATTGGCATACTCCTCCGCCTTAATGGAATCCTTTTCCGCTTTGCTTGCTTTCTTTCCTTTATTTGCCTGAAGCACACTATCTTCTATTGCAGCTATACTATCTAGTGCAGCACGAGCACTATCGCTCAGTTCTTCTTCGTTGAAATCACTAAGCACAGTCTTATTCTTTCTGCGCCAGTCATCTGCCAAATCACGCTTGCCCCACTTCTTCTCAAACTCCGTCTTACCAGCTGTCACCGCTGTTGGATTATAAAAATACCACACCGCTTGTTGCTGCTGGCCTCGGTTTCTATTTGCTGGATTATTATTCGCATTCTGTCCAGTCCTATTGGCATTATTTGCATTAGCAGCTGTTGCCGTAGCTTTCTTCTCTTCTTCCTTTTCCTTTTTTTTCAATTCTTCAATGGTCTTCTTGATCTTTGCCATTCGTGTAACAGAGTCCAGACGAGCCATCATCTGCAAACTATCCTGCAATTCAACGGCAGAGGCAAAAGGAAGCAATTCATCAAGTATCTTACCTCTCTCATCTATTTCTTTATAGTCATCTCTATCTTTGTCAAGCAAACCGATTACCTGCGAATAGCATTTCTGTGCATCAACAAATTTCTCTTTATCCCAATACAACTGACCAAGATGCAGCATCACCACACCTTTTTCCAAACCATTTCTTGTTGATTTCTCCACACCATCACTATAAGCCCAGATGGCACGAGTCGTATCACCATTAGCAAGATGTATGTTTCCTATGGCATAGAACACCTGATCCAAGTAATCTTTATTCTTTGGATTTTTAGACATGGCTGTAAGTTTTCTGATCATTTGCTTGCTTCTGCCCTTCGACATTGCTTCGGTCAAATGAATTCGTGCATTGAACTCCAATTCATACGGTGGATTCATACGAATGACCTTCTTATAATACTTAAACGCTTCTGGATCATGACCAATCTTATGATACAGCTGTCCAAGCAAGAAGTACAGGCGAGCCCTCTGCTTGCTTCTATGCTCACCCTTTAGCGATTTCTCAATATTAAGGATAGCTTCTGGCCATTGCTTTTGGCGCAGCTGCAAGTCTGCAAGCACAGATGCTTTCAGCGGTTCAAGATTCTTCGGGAAACTATCTCTTTGTGCTCTTGTCAGCAAATCTTCAGCATCATAGAACCACTCCATCTCGGCATAGCACTTTGCTTCAAGCACACGAGCTCTTGCCACAAGATTTGGTTTTGAGAAATACAATCTCTGTATATAAGCGAAAGTTGATGCTGCTTCCATGTATTCACCCTTGCGGAACTGTGCCTCACCCATCAGGAACCAAGCTCTCCAAAGGAATGGATTATATTCTTTCTGACTTAGCCAAATCTTGTCCTTCGGAGTCTTTGGCTTGTTCGAATGCCATTCTGGCCGCTTTGTGATGCTATGAGTCTTGATGGTCTTTTGGCATTTTTCCACAGAAGTGCTGAAATTGCCGTTGCCTAATTTCACTGTACCTTTGTTGCCTGTCATGTAATAAGGTATGATCTCCGTATAATTATCCTTATTACCCTCTTCTTGCTGCAACCGTCCTTCCTTGAAAGCTTCGTTTCCGTTGAAATAAGTGTTATACCTCGCTTTGAACCCTTGCACATTACGAGTCATGGACGTATTCTTTTTAGTAGAACACGCCACAACAGCCATCAGTCCGATGACAACAAACAATATTTGTAAAAGTCTGCGGTATATTTGCATCAAATGAAATCTATGAAACTGAAATTGCTTAATTAATAACGAATAACACCCTCTTTTTATTGTTTATAATACAAAGTTACACACTTTATTTGCAAACAACAGCAAAAATGCCTAATTTTGTCGCTAAAATATCAAATTTAATGTTCTTAGGACTAAGTATATACGCCTGGATTGTGCTGTTATGCCTTGCCGGAAAGGCAGTTGCCATGGCAACGGGAAAGGTGTCTGGCGACATGATTTCTCTTGCCATCATTATAATTCTGCTTGTTACTGGTGCCCTTCCTTCCGAGGAAGCGCTTTCATGTTTCAGTTCCCCTCTTGTTGTCCTCATCGGTGTTCTCTGCGTCATCGTTGCCGGACTTGTCCACACCGGCGTTGTTCGCTGGATCACAGACAATATGCTTGGCACACCTAAGACATTGCGTGGAGCCCTCATCCGGCTCATGTTCCCTGTTGCCATTCTCAGCGCATTCCTTGACAACAATACCGTTGCAGCCATGTTTGTCAACGTTGTCAAGCAGTGGTGCAAGAAAATCAACATCAAGCCATCAAAGCTTATCCTGCCAGTAAGTTACGCAGCAGGATTCGGCGCCGTGTGTACTATCATCGGTGCTTCATCAAACCTGCTCATCGCCCAATTCTATAAGGACATAATAAATAGTCAGATGCCTTTCTTCGCACCTGCTATACCAGGAATTGCGTGCTTCGTTGTTGGCGTCATACTCATCATTGCCATGCGAAAGTACCTGCCAGACAGAAAAACGCCAGAAGATTCATTCGAGAGCAGTTCTAACTATACTGTAGAACTCCTTGTGCCATCCGAATGTGAAAGCATAGGAATGACTGTTCAAGAAGCAGGACTTCTCAATGTTGTAGGCGGCCATCTTATCGAGATAGTACGATTTGATCGTGAGATCACATCACCTGTACCACCCGATGAATTCATCCTGGGTGGCGACCATCTCGTATATTCAGGAAACATTCAAGACCTTCTTACACTAAAGGACACTCACGGACTTGTCAATGCGACTCACCATGTCTTTCACATCGATGAATTGGACAAAAACCGCCAGCTCCAGATGGCTACAATCTCCATGGACAGCCCGCTTGCAGGTGACACAATGCAGGACTCCGATTTTGAAGCAGAGAACAACGTAGTACTCGTAGCTGTAGCACGTCAGGGAGAAAATATCAAAGGTATCCCTCGCGAGGTTCGCCTCCGCGCAGGCGACACTCTCCTCTTCGAAGGCCAGAAACTCAAGCCAAGCCATTTCACTGGAAATCTCGACTTCTTCGACAACATTGCTCTCCCTCAAATAAACTCAAAAACAGCCATTTCATCGGCCATTGTCATTGCCATGGTACTGCTGTCTGCATTCAATGTACTGCCGCTGCTCAACAGCTGTATGCTAGCCGCTGCAGCAATGGCTATAACACGATGCTGCTCGCTCAAACAGATACAAAGCGCTATCAATTGGAAGACAGTTATGGTATTTGCAGGAGCCGTATGCCTCGGTAAAGGTATAGAGCACACAGGACTTGCCATGATGGTAGGCACATTCGTTCAGGAGATTTCAGGAACTAACTCCCTGCTTGCCCTTATTCTTCTAAGCATCGTAGCAACAATCTGCACACAGTTCATATCCAACACCACAACTGCAGCAGTCTTCATTCCTATAGCATTGAAAACAGCCATCACGCTCGGAGCCAATCCTATGGCATTTGCCGTGTCACTCCTCATAACTGTGTCATCAAGTTTCTCCACACCATTCAGCAGCGAAACAAATACTCTCGTCTATGGTCCTGGAGGTTACAAGTTTATAGATTATGTTCGTCTTGGAGTACCTATGAACATAGTTATCCTCATCGTAAATATTCTAATGGTATCAATAGTTTATCCATTGTAAAAAACACATCCTTTTTATAATATGAAAAACATTCGAAGAAAGATATTTCTAACAGTCGAATACGGCAATTTTCTTGGAACCATTTCCAAGTTCTATGACAATTTCATGCTTGTCGTCATCTTTGCAAGTCTCGTACCGCTTGCTTTCCGCTACAACAGCCCAGTATTCGATTTCATCGAGTATTTCAGCGTTGTGATGTTCATCATTGACTACATTCTTCGCTGGATTACAGCAGACTTTCGTATCAAAGGACTACGCTATCGCTGGATGGCATTCATCATATACCCATTCACCATTTGGGCTATTATAGACCTGCTTTCCATCTTGCCTATTGTCAGCACTCTTCATCTTGGCGACTACTACCGCGTTTTGCGTGTGCTCAGATTTTTCAAAATACTACGAGTGCTCCGCGCCATACGATATTTCCGTCCATACGTCATCATGATGAAAGTATTCCAGAAAGAAGCTCACAGTCTTCTTGCTGTATTCGTCTTCGCCATATCATATATCCTCGTAGTAGCCCTCGTCATGTTCAATGTTGACTACCATGACCATCTCGGAGGTGACGGATACTATCTCTTTGAGAACTTCTTTGAGGCTGTCTATTGGTCCACCTGCACTCTCACGACAGTCGGATATGGTGACATCTACCCAATCACAACCCTCGGACGTGTTATCAGCATGGTGTCATCAGTTGTCGGTGTAGCAATCGTTGCCATGCCATCAGGCATCATCATCAGAGGATACATGGACGTTGTAAACGAAGAAGATAGAAAGAAAAGACACAAAAAAACTACACAAGCATAACAGAATCCTTAAACACGTCAATGTTTGACTTTGACACAGGCAAAATTTTGTCAACACCAAACATTTCAAGTTTGTATCCACTTGAGTTGCCTGTAACCTGAGTGACATAGTTGATGTTCACAAGAAAAGCACGATGAGTATGCACAAAGAAGGTATATCCTGCTAAGGTATCCTCAATATCTTTCAGAGGCGTTCTCAAACGAATATGATTTACCTTGGTATCATCATAATAAGCTATATTGCTGTAGTTACCCAAAGCCTCAACATATATGATATCTGCAGGATTGACTTCCAATCTGCTCTTTCCTTCTCCACGAATCTCAATTTTTCCCATTTCATCGGAAGAATCAGCATTTTTTTTCACATCATTTGTTTTGTCATCCTTCATCTCATGTCTATTTTCCAGCGCCTGATTGATAGCCATAAGTTCTTTCAGAGCCTTTCTCATCCTGCGCACCTCGCACAGCACAGTCATGGCAACGATAGAAACAAAAGCACCAACAAGGCATTGGGGAGCATATCTCATCACACCATTCAAGGTAAATGCGCCGTCCATGTCTCTCCATGCATTGCAAGCATTTTCCATGCCATGCCACACTATCACATTTGCCTGATTTATGAGACACATCATGATTGGCACTTCCACAACAGCGCACAGAACGAAATGCAGGATTCGCTTCTTCAGATCATCCTCATACACAAAAGGCTTTCTAAGCACATACGTCACAAAAGCCTCGCCTAAATATAGCATCAAAATATATAGTGAAGTTTGAGCCAGAACAGCAATACAAAAGTGTGTAGTCAGATTGTAGTTACCCACATATACTGGCTGCACACCTACGATAACCCCTACATATACGATTGCGACTATCGCATAATCGATTATCAATTGAATAGGTATCTTGGTTTCTTTTATCATATTGAGTCATCTAACAAATTCTTAATGTAACCTTAGCTTTTTTACAAATGCGCTCCCACTTTCTCAAGCAGGAACGCAGTGAGGTAGTATATATAACTACCAAAAACCAAGATTTTTGTTTCACCTATAAAATTATCTTGGAGTTTTCACAATGCAAAATTACTACTTAGAAACGAGAACCGCAATAGGGTGGGACGGAAACCCAGAAAAACGGGACGAATGGAAAGAATTCACATAACGTCAAGAAACATCAATGTCCATTTTTTGAAAGTTTATGATACATAACAAGAAAATCGAGAAACAAAAAAGAGGCAATTCCCCCAACAGGCATTACCTCTACTATATTCTATATTATATTGCAATCAAGCAATCTTCTTGACTAAAGTCAACACGTTTTTCCCATCGTCAGTACGCTCATACTCCACTTTATCCATCAGCTGCTGAACAAGGAATATTCCCAAACCGCCTATCTCACGATCTTCAGCACCAAGAGTCACATCCACTTCAGGAGCTTCTTCCACAGGATTAAACGGCACACCATCATCCACAATATGCAGTACCAAATTCCCGTCGTTCTTATCAGCTGTAATTAAGAAATCATGCTCTTCATCCTTTGGGAAAGCATACAGCGCAACATTTGTCGCCAGTTCCTCAAGCACAAGATTAAGATTGAAGCAAAGCGCTGGATCCAAAGCATACTCATCCCCAAGTTCTTCAACGAAAGTCTCAAGCCGAGGCAACTCCTCAATCTTATTTTTCAGTACTAACGATTTCATTGAGCAGACTTTTACTCTATCGCAATAAACTTATCAAATCCAGTGATTTGGAACACATTCAAAACCAATGGCTGGAGACCGCGAACAACAAGACTTGCACCAACCTGCTTAGCATCCTTGCTCAGTTGCAAGAACACACGCAGACCGCTGGAGCAGATATAGTCCATGTCAGTACAGTCTATTATAAGTTTTGTGCCGAAACCAAGACTCAATTCTTCCACCAGTTTCTGCAACTCACTTAAGTTCTGAGCCTTCAGTGGTTCATCAATAACGATAGTTATCGTACTATCTTGCTGATTCTTTATAATATCCATTGAGTTTGTTATTAAGTTCTTGAGGTAGTCTTTTTACTCAAAATCAAAGAGGCTTGTGAATCCTGTTATTGTGAACACCTGCTTTACTTCTGGAGACGCGCCCTTGATGGTCACCTTACCGCCGTGAGCAATGCTGCTTTTACGGATTGTGAGGAAGATACGCAAACCGCTGGAAGAAATAAATTCCATTTTAGAACAATCAAGCACAATATTCTTGTCAGCAGAATCCAAAATTGGCTGCACATCTGCTGCAAACTGAGATGAAGCAGCAGTATCAAGACGACCTTCAATGATTCCGATTATTGTGTCGTCAGTAGTTTGAATGTTAAACGTCATATATTTTTATTTTTTTCGCAAAGGTACATATTTATTTTATTAATTGATATTTTTTTCCGAAAAAATTTCATTGTTTAAATAATTTTATTCAAATTTGCATAACGTATTATCATTTAATTATTAGAAATTATGAAAAAGAACATTTGGGGCATCATCGTCCTCGTAGCAGCATTCGTTGTTGCAATGCCATCACAAGCTCAGATCAAGTTTGGTCTAAAGGGCGGTGTGAACTTGACACAGTTTAAGACATCTGGAAATGTCATCAAGGAAAACAGTGATAATGCAGCAGGTTTCTTCGTAGGTGCAACTGCTGACGTTACAATCCCATTGGCAGGTCTTGGAGCAGACATTTCCCTTCTTTACGACAACAGATTAATGAAGGATGGTAATGAAAAAAAGACTCTTCAATATATCGCTATTCCAATCAATGCTAAATATACAGTTGGCTTTAGCAGCCTTGCAAGTGTGTATGTTGCAACAGGTCCTCAGTTCTCATTCAACGTAGGAAATCGCAGCCTTAACGATTGGATTACAGTTGACGGCTATAAGAATGATTTTAAGCTCAAATCATCGGAATTCTCTTGGAATGTAGGTGCTGGCGTTACAGTCCTCAGCCATGTTCGTGTTGGATACAACTACAACATTCCTCTTACAAATACAGCCGATTTGGACTTGGGTTCTGTTACTAATATCAAACTCAAGAACAACACTCATCAGGTTTCTTTAACATATTTGTTCTAAGTTGCTTTTCGCTGACATCATACTTCCTATAGCATTCGACAGCTTCACATATCTTGTTCCTCCTGCTTTGGAGGGCAGAGTTATGAGAGGCTGTCGAGTTGTTGTTCCACTTGGCAAGAATAAAATCTATACTGGTGTGGCACTCTCTGTTCATGCCAATCAGCCTCAAGGCGTGGAGATAAAGCAAGTAATGGAAGTTCTCGATGACCATCCTGTAGTCAACGAAAAACAGTTCCAGTTCTGGCAATGGATAGCCAGCTACTACATCTGTCCTCTGGGCGATGTCATGAAATGCGGACTTCCTGGAGCCATGAAGCCTAAGGACGAACAGGCACTCAAGGAAGCTACACGCAAGCGTCGCGGCATCCGAAGCGACATTGTTTGCGAAGACGAAGTCATATACAACACGCTCAATCCTGCTCAGCAAACAGCCATGCAGGAGATTGAGGATTCTTTCCTAACAAAGAACGTCACCCTCCTTCATGGAGTCACATCTTCAGGAAAAACAGAAATTTACATTCATCTTATCGACCGCTATCTTCAGCAGGGCAAGCAAGTCCTTTATCTTCTTCCAGAGATAGCCCTCACCGCCCAAATCACCGAACGTCTCCGACGCGTATTTGGCGACAAGATGGGTGTATATCATTCTAAATTCACTGATGTCCAGCGTCTTGAAGTCTATAAGCGACAAGCATCATCCCTCCCCTACCAGCTCATTCTCGGAGTGCGTTCCAGCATCTTCCTTCCTTTTCAAAATCTCGGACTTGTCATTGTTGACGAAGAGCACGAGCAAAGCTACAAGCAGCAAGAGCCTGCACCACGCTACCATGCTCGTAATGCGGCAATTATGCTTGCCCACATGTTCGGCGCCAAGACACTTCTCGGCACAGCCACCCCAAGTTTTGAGGTGTATCACCTCGCACGCAAAGAGCGCTACGGCTATGTGCAACTAACTCAGCGTTACAAGGACATGCAGTTGCCAACAATAGAAGTTGTTGACACTCGTGATGCCAAGCGAAAACGACGCATGAAGGGTTTGTTTTCTCATCGTCTCAGGGAAGTAATGACCGAAGCTTTAGAAAAGAAAGAACAGATCATTCTTTTTCAGAATCGTCGCGGATTCTCCAATTTCATAGAGTGCAAGACCTGCGGATGGGTGCCTCATTGCCCGCATTGCGATGTCACACTCACTTATCACAAAAAAACAAGCAGCCTCACCTGCCACTATTGCGGCTATACCTGTCGTGTGCCCGACAAATGTCCTGCTTGCGAAGGAGACAAGTTCACCGATGTCGGTACGGGAACAGAGAAAGTGGAAGAGCTCATTCCTACCCTTTTCCCTGGAGCCACCACCATCCGCATGGATCTCGACACAGCTCGCACACGCACTCAATATGAGCAGATCATAGACGACTTCGCCCAGCATAAAGCTGACATTCTCATTGGCACACAGATGGTTACCAAAGGACTTGACTTCGACAATGTTAGCGTCGTAGGCATCCTCGATGCCGACACCATGCTAAACCTGCCAGACTTTCGTTCTTACGAGCGCGCATTCCAGACACTCAGTCAGGTTGCAGGTCGAGCAGGCAGGAAGAACCATGCAGGTCGTGTCATTCTTCAAACACGCTCAGCAGATTCTGACATCATACGCCAGATTACAGATAACGACTATTGGCAGATGTTCTATACCCAGATGCAGGAACGTCAACTTTTTCGTTATCCGCCATTTCATCGGTTGATTTACGTATATTTGCGCCACAAGGACAACGATCTTCTTGAACATCTTGCCATTGAAATGGGAGACAGGCTTCGCAAAGTTTTTGGCGACCGAATCCTTGGACCTGAGCGACCTGTCGTAGGTCGCATCCAGTCATTGCACATCCGTAAATTGATGATCAAGATAGAGCATTCTGCCTCTATTGACAAGGTTCGTCAAGCCCTCATTGCCATTCAGCAGCAAATGCTTGCACAACCAATAGCCAAAAGCCTTAACGTCTATTACGACGTTGACCCGCTGTAAGAATCATTAAAAGCGCATTGAAATAAACACTAAAGCGGTGTGAGTCACACCACCTATACCGTTCTGAGTCACATCGGTGGTATAGGTGTGAGTCACACCGCTTTCGTTAATACGAGGTAACGGCTTTAAGCATTATTCGTGTTCGTTCCTTCACTTTTGCTCGCAACGATTTCCCATACCAAACGCAGGCATTGGGCACAAGAAAACAGCAAAATATCTTTACACATTATAGTATTAAGAAGTCAAAGCAGCTCACTTTACACCTTTTTTACGCTATTTTAGGCGATTTTCACGTTTTTCTTTTGTTCATTTAAATGATTTTCACTTACTTTGTATGTTTTTAACGTATCACACGCTGAAATTCATGTAAAATTCTATTAATAATTATTAATCAATCTTTAAGCAAATGAAGAAATTTTTAATTTCATTGACAATGGCATTCATTGCCATTTGTGCCTTTGCTGCTGAACTTCCTACAGCTCCAACTGTGAAGACCACAGACTTGGTGACTGACGGTTCCACAGTTCAGTATCTCTACAATGTGGAGGCAAAGGTTTTCTTCGTTGGCGGTAACGATTGGGGCACTCGCGCTTCTGTTGCTGCAGATAAGGGCTACCCAGTCAAGATTACTCTCAACGAGGATGGTGAGACTTACAGATTCAACGACCAGCTTCCTAACGGCAACTGGAATGCTGTTGACTGTGACGGTGACAAGAACATGTGGGTTGACGGTGCAAATCGTTCTGGCGACGGCACTTGGACAGTAAGCATCGCTGCTGACGGTTCTTTCACTTTGGCTAACAATGTTGCTGCTAACGCAGGCTTCTTCGGTATTGTTCCTTCAAAGGGCGACACTCGCACTTACCTCTCTAACGAGGCTGAGGCTCAGGTTAAGTGGGCTGCAGTTTCTGAAGAGGCATACGCTGAGTATGTAGAAGCTTATGCTGACTATGCAGCTGCTCTTGAAGAGTACAACAAGTCCAACTACAAGGTTGGCGACAACATCACTTTCCTTGCTCCTGCTACTTGGGCTGGTCAGGGCGGCACTTACGGCGGTCTCGGCCACAACGCTGTTGAGGTTTACAGCGGCAGCGGTTCTCTCCCAGAGGGCGACGTTCTCACTCAGACTCTCACAGGTTTGAAGAACGGTACTTACCAAGTTTCTCTGGAACTCGCAGCTTCTTACACTGACGGCCGCGGTTTCGAATGTCCTACAGGCGATGGTCTCGCAGAAGCATTTGCTAATGACCAGGCTGTTAACCTTCCTGTTGTTCAGCAGACTTGGGTTTCTGCTATTGATCCTATCGTATTTGAGGTTGAAGTTACTGACGGTACTTTGACTTACGGTTCTCGCAACCTTGCTCCTGCTGGTAACTGGTATGTTGCAAACGTTCTTTCTATCGTTTATGTTGAGGAAGCAAGCGACATGCCAAAGGCTCCAAAGGTTAAGACAACAGCTCTCGTTACTGACGGTTCTACTGTTCAGTATCTCTATAACGTAGAGGCTAAGGCATTCTTCGCTGGCGGTAACGACTGGGGCACTCGTGCTTCTATCGCTGCTGACAAGGGTTATCCAGTAAAGATCACTCTCAACGAGGATGGTGAGACTTATAAGTTCAACGACCAGCTTCCTAACGGCAACTGGAATGCTGTTGACTGTGACGGCGACAAGAACATGTGGGTTGACGGTGCAAATCGTTCTGGCGACGGCACTTGGACAGTAAGCATCGCTGCTGACGGTTCTTTCACTTTGGCTAACAACGTTGCTGCTGATGCAGGCTTCTTCGGTGTTGTTCCTTCAAAGGGCGACACTCGCACTTACCTCTCTAATGAGGCTGAGGCTCAGATCAAGTGGGTTGCAGTTTCTGAAGAGGCTTACGCTGAGTACATGGAAGCTTACGCTGAGTACGCAAAGGCTATGGACGAGTACAACAAGTCTCACTATGAGGTTGGCGACGATGTAACATTCCTCGCTCCAGCTACATGGGACGGTCAGGGCGGCACATACGGCGGTCTCGGCCACAACGCTGTTGAGGTTTACAGCGGTAGCGGTTCTCTCCCAGAGGGTAACGTTCTCACTCAGACTCTCACAGGCTTGAAGAACGGTACTTACGAGGTTTCTATGGAGCTTGCTGCTTCTTACACAGACGGTCGCGGCTTCGAGTGTCCTACAGGTGACGGCCTTGCTGAGGCATTCGCTAATGACAAGGCAGTAAATCTTCCTGTTGTTCAGCAGACTTGGGTTTCTGTTATCGAGCCTACAGTAATTGAGGTTAGCGTTACTGACGGTACTTTGACTTACGGTTCTCGCAACCTTGCTCCTGCTGGTAACTGGTATGTTGCAAACCTTGTTTCTATCAAGTATATTGCAGAAGAGCAGATTATCGAATATCCTGAAGTTGCTCTTGACAGCACTCTCACATTCGAGCCTGTTGACGGTGGCGTTGTTGTCAAGCTTAACAGCGTTGAAGGTCTTGACGCAGTTGTCAACGATGCTAAATTCCCTGAACTCAACGATCGCAAGCTTTCTGACTTCACATACATGAAGGTTAAAGCTACAATCTTCGAAATCGACAGTGAAAACAATGCAGTTGCTGTTGACGATCACGGATGGTACCAGAGCGTTGCTGACCCTGTAACTGAGGGCGACACTATCACATACGACTTCAAGCCTGCAACAAGTTACAAGATCGTTGTAAATAAGATCGCTCTCATCGACGGTCGCAACGGTAACCTTGTTACAGACAAAGATTACAACGCACCATACGAATTCGCTACTGGCGGTTTCGCTGACGGTATCTACTATATCGCTAACGCAGACACTAAGATGATGTTCCTTGAGGGTAACAATTCTTGGGGCACTCAGGCTTCTGTAGGCAAGGCAGGTGCTAAGTTCCAGCTCACTAAGCTCGCTAACGGTGCATATTCTATTGTAAACACAGATCTCTCTTGTGCAAAGAAGAACCTTGGTTCTAACCTCTACGTTGACGCAGACCAGCCAGCAAACGGTTGGGTATTCAATGAGGTTCAGGAACATCTCTACACAATCGCACTCGATGGCAAGTATCTTGCTAAGAGCGAAAATATCGGTGCTAACAACCTCCCAATCTGTGAACTCGTTGACGAGGTTACAGAAGCAGCTAAGTGGGTGCTCATCTCTGCAGACAACATGTCTGAAATTGCCAAAGAGATTGCAGAATGGGCAGCAGAAGACGTTGACGTTACATTCCTTCTCAAGAACCCTGGCTTCAACCGCAACACAGCAACTGATGCATGGGTTGTTTCTGAGGATTGTACAAACAAGAACCTCGCTGGCGGTGCTAACGAGAATTTCTGTGCTGAGTCTTGGAGATCAGTATTCACAATTTCCCAGACAATTGAAGTTCCTAATGGCAAATATGAAATCAACGCTCAGGCTGCTCTCACAGACTATGCAGGTCTCTACGACGGTGCTGACTATCCTGTAGTATTCGCTAACGAGGGAACTTCTGTATTCTGCGAAATGGAAGAAGAAGACCGTGGTACAAGCATGAGCAAGCTTTCTAACTCTTTCACTGCAGGCAAGTACGCCGTTGAGCCAATCATTGTTGAGGTTACTGACGGTCAGCTCACAGTAGGTGTTAAGGGTACTCGTACTGACACATGGTGTATTTGGGATAACTTCCAGATCATCAGATATGCTGAAACTTCTGAAATTGCTGACGGCAAGTACTATATTACTAATACAAAGTCTAACCTCTATCTCCAGGGTGAAAACTCTTGGGGCACTCAGGCTTCTGTTGGCAATGCTGGTGCTCTCTTTGAACTCACTAAGCTCGAGAATGGCGCATATTCTATCGTAAACACAGAACTTACTGTTGCTAAGAAGAATCTTGGCGCTAACCTCTACGTTGACTCTGACCAGCCAGCAAACGGCTGGGAACTTATTCCAGATAAAGCCAATAATGGAAATTATGCAATCTCTCTTGACGGCAAATACCTTGCTCAGAGTGAAAACCTCGGTGTTGCAGGCTTGCCAGTATGTGAGCTCGTTGACGAAATTACAGATGCTGCTATCTGGAAATTCATCAACAAAGAAAATGTTCTTGAGATTCTTGAAGAGAAGATTGAAACAACTGACGTTACATTCCTTCTCAAGAACCCAGGCTTCAACCGCAACACAGCAACTGACGCATGGGAAGTTTCTGAGGATTGCACTAACAAGAACCTCTCTGGCGGTGACAACGACTTCCGCGCTGCAGAATCTTGGCAGTCTGTATTCACTATCTCTCAGACCATCGAAGTTCCTAACGGTAAGTATGCTATCACAGCAAATGCTGCTCTCACAGACTATGCAGGTCTCTACGACGGTGCTGACTACCCTGTAGTATTCGCTAACGAGGCTTCTGTTCCATTCTGCGAAATGGAAGAAGGTGACCGTGGTACTAACATGGCTCAACTCGCAAAGGCATTCGCTGCCGGCAACTATCAGGTTGAGCCAATCGAAGTTGAGGTTACTGACGGTAAGCTCACAGTTGGTGTTAAGGGCACTCGTACTGACACATGGTGTATCTGGGATAACTTCCGTATCGTTAAGCAAGGCGAAGAGCCTGTTACTAAGCCAATCTTGATTGCATTCGACCGCATCGCAGGCCAGGGTTACACAGGTGATGAGATTCCTTACAATGAGGAAGAAATTCTCGCTGCTCTTAAGATCACAAGCTGGGATCAGATCACTACTATGTATCCTGCAAACATGGAAACAGGTGAACCTGCTCAGGACTATGACGGATGGCGCAGTCCATCTGGTAGCCCAACAGCTTGGGGTGACAACTCTTACGCTTGCGTTAAGTACCCACACGACGGTTCTATGTTCCTTTGCACTATGCCAGGCAATGAGCCAAAGGCTGGCACAGAATTCAACTGCGCTTGGATTCTCGGTACAGAAGATAATAATGTATGCGTTATGATCACAGTAAACTTCATCGAGGCTCCTAAGTTCGCACTTCCAATTGCTGACCTTGCTATCAACAAGGAAGTTAAGTACGAACTCACAGAAGGTGCATACGTAGAAAAGAAGGTAACTCTCTCTGACGATGAGGTTTCTTCTATCTGTGAGGAACTCGGCATTAAGTCTCTTGACGAGGCTACAGTTTACGGATTCAACCCAACAGACGAATCACTTCTCACTTCTTACGCTGGCTTCGACGGATGGCGTGATGGCGAAGGTAACTTCCACAACTGGACTGGTGACGGCAATGCTCCTGCATGCGTGAAGTACACTAACGGTCAGGAGTACCTCTGCTACAACATCGGCGGTCTCACAGACCAGACAATCAAGACTTACTGGGCTATCGGCAACGGTGAGAAGGTTGTTCTCGTTTGCATCGACTTCGTATATGGCACAGGCGTTCCTGCAAAGGATCCTACTGGCATTAACGGTATTGCTGGTCAGCCTGTAAAGGCAAACGGCAAGTACTTCGAGAATGGCAAGGTTGTCATCTACAAGAACGGTGCTAAGTACAGCGTATCTGGTGCTGCCTTGAAGTAACATTCAATTACACATATTTATATTTAAAGGCGCAAGGTTTTAGGACTTTGCGTCTTTTTTTGTGCTCATCTTTTTCAAAATGAGCACATTTTTGTCCTAATTCATTGTAGTACATAAAAAAAAACGTAACTTTGCACCGGATAATTGCGCCTTTCCGATTTTTCGCAGGCGCAAAAACAGGTGACGTAACAAATACTTTTATTTTATTTTTTTTATATGAGTTTGAAAATTATTGTACTCGCAAAGCAGGTTCCAGACACACGTAATGTCGGTCCAGATGCGATGACTCCAGAGGGTACAGTGAACCGTGCTGCACTTCCAGCAGTGTTCAACCCTGAGGACTTGAATGCCCTTGAGCAGGCTCTCCGTCTCAAGGATGCTAATCCTGGTTCTACAATCACAATGCTCACAATGGGTCTCCCTAAGGCTGCTGAGGTTCTTAAGGAAGGTATCTATCGTGGTGCTGACGAGGGCATCCTCATCTCTGACCGTCCACTTGGCGGCGCCGACACACTCGCTACTTCTTACACTCTTGCTCAGGCAATCAAGAAGGTTGGCGACTACGACATCATCCTCTGCGGTCGTCAGGCTATCGACGGCGACACAGCACAGGTAGGTCCACAGGTTGCAGAGAAGCTTGGTCTCACTCAGATCACTTACACTGAGGAAATCATCTCTCTCGACAAGGAGGCAAAGAAGATTGTTGCTAAGCGCCACATCGACGGTGGTGTTGAGACAGTTGAAGGCCCACTCCCAATCGTAGTTACTGTAAATGGTTCTGCTGCTCCTTGCCGCACACGCAACGTGAAGCGCGTATGGGCTAACAAGAACCGCGAGTTCACTGTATGGGGTGCTGCCGACATCGAGGCAGATCCAATGCAGATTGGCAAGGCTGGCTCTCCAACAAACGTAAAGGCTGTTAAGAGCATCGTCTTCAAGGCTAAGGAAAACAAGACTCTCACATCTTCTGACGAGGATATCAACAGTCTTATTGTTGAACTTATGGAATCTAACACTATCGGATAATCATGAATAGCGTATTTGTATATTGTGAACTTGAAGGCAACAAGGTTGCCGACGTAAGTTTGGAGCTCTGCACAAAGGGTCGCAAGCTCGCTAATCAGCTCGGCGTTCAGCTCGAAGCTCTCCTCATCGGCACAAACCTTGAGGGTGTTGAGAAGCAGGTTATCCCTTACGGTGTTGATAAGGTACACATTTTTGATGCTGAAGGTCTCTTCCCTTACACATCTCTCCCACACACATCTGCAGTAGTGAACCTCTTCAAGGAGGAGCAGCCACAGATCTGCCTCCTCGGTGCAACAGTAATCGGTCGCGACCTCGGTCCACGCGTTTCTTCTGCACTCCACTCAGGTCTTACTGCAGACTGTACTCAGCTTGAGATCGGCTCTTTCGACATGAAGGTGAAGAACGAGGCTGGCGAGATGGTTGAGAAGCACTATGAGGATCAGCTCTACCAGATCCGTCCTGCATTCGGCGGTTCTATCATCGCTACTATCGTCAACCCAGAGCACCGTCCACAGATGGCTACAGTTCGCGACGGCGTGATGAAGAAGGAAATCATTGACGAGAACTACAAGGGCGAAGTGATCAAGCACGACGTTGCTAAGTATGTTCCAACAACTGACTACGTTGTCAAGGTTCTTGACCGTCACGTAGAGGCTGCTAAGCACAACCTCAAGGGCGCTCCAATCGTAGTTGCTGGTGGTTACGGCGTAGGTTCAGCAGAAGGCTTCAAGCTCCTCTTCGACCTCGCTAAGGAACTCCACGCAGAGGTTGGTGCTTCACGTGCTGCTGTTGACGCAGGCTGGATCGACCACGATCGTCAGATTGGTCAGACAGGTGTTACAGTACGTCCAAAGGTTTACATCGCTTGCGGCATCTCAGGTGCTATCCAGCACATTGCAGGTATGAAGGACTCTGGCATCATCATCTCTATCAACAATGATCCTAACGCTCCAATCAACCAGATTGCAGATTATATCATCAACGGAACAGTAGAAGAAGTTGTTCCAAAGCTCATTAAGTACTACAAGAAGAACTCTAAATAATGCATAATTCATAATGCATAATTCATAATTTTGCCATGCGGATAGTTTTTGCTATAGAACATCGCGTCAGCCCAATTATGAATTATGAATTATGAATTATGAATTGCAAAAACTATGGCAAATTCATATACTGACGTTCCTGAGATTAAATTCCACATGGAACACCCGCTCATGAAGCGCATTGTTGAGCTTAAGGAGCGCAATTACGCTGACTACGGTCAGTACGACTATGCACCAAAGGACTTCGAGGACGCTATGGACAACTACGACCGTCTCCTCGACATCACTGGTGACATCAACGCAAACATCATCGGCCCTAACTCTGAGGACGTTGATGCTGAGGGCCCTCACTGCGAGAATGGCCGCGTACGCTATGCAAGCAAGACTTACGAGAACCTTGACGCTACTATCAAGGCAGGTCTCTGCGGCATGACTATGCCACGTCGCTACGAAGGTCTCAACCTTCCAAACGTTGTCTATACTGCTGCTAACGAAATCATCGCTGAGGGCGATGCAGGCTTCGAGAACATCTGGTCTCTTCAGGACTGTATCGAGACTCTCTATGAGTTCGGTGACGAGGATCAGCGCCGTCGCTACATCCCACGTGTTTGCGCTGGCGAGACAATGTCAATGGACCTCACTGAGCCAGACGCAGGTTCTGACCTCCAGTCAGTAATGCTCAAGGCTACATTCGACGAGAAGGAGAACTGCTGGCGCCTCAACGGTGTTAAGCGCTTCATCACTAACGGTGACGCTGACATCCACCTCGTGCTCGCTCGTTCTATCGAGGGCACAAAGGACGGACGTGGTCTCTCTATGTTCATCTATGACAAGCGCAACGGTGGCGTTAACGTACGTCGTATCGAGAACAAGCTCGGTATCCACGGCAGCCCAACATGTGAGCTCGTTTACAAGAACGCAAAGGCAGAGCTCTGCGGTTCTGAGAAGCTCGGTCTTATCAAGTACGTTATGGGCTTGATGAACGGCGCTCGTCTCGGCATCGCTTCTCAGTCAGTAGGTGCTGAGCAGGCAGCTTACGAAGAGGCTATCAACTACGCTCGCGACCGCAAGCAGTTCGGCAAGGAAATCATCAACTTCCCAGCTGTTTACGACATGATTTCTCGCATCAAGGCTAAGCTCGATGCAGGTCGTTCACTCCTCTACATGACAGCTCGCTACGTTGACATCTACAAGTGTCTCGACGACATCTCTAAGGAGCGTTCACTCACTCCAGAGGAGCGTGCTGAGTTCAAGAAGTACAGCAAGATGGCTGATGCCTTCACTCCACTCGCTAAGGGTATGAACTCAGAGTTCGCTAACGAGAGCTCTTACGATTCAATCCAGGTACACGGTGGTTCAGGCTTCATGCTTGAGTACAAGTGCCAGCGCGTTTACCGCGACGCTCGTATCATGTCTATCTACGAGGGTACAACTCAGCTCCAGACAGTTGCTGCTATCCGCTACATCACTTCTGGATTCTACGAGGGCATCATCAACGAGTACGCACAGGAGCCAGTTGCTGCCGAGTACGCTTCATACGCAGAGCGCATCGCTGCTATGTTCGAGAAGCTCAAGGCTGCTACTGCAAAGGCTAAGGAAGCTAACAACCAGGAGTTCCTTGACCTCTGCTCACGCCACCTCTACGAGATGACTGCTTACGTCATCATGTCTCACCTCCTCCTTCAGGACGTTCAGCGCAATGTTGACCTCTTCAAGAAGAGCCTCGTAGTCTTCATGAACTACGCAGAGAGCAAGGTTGAGGAGCACAGCAACTACATCGCTAAGCTCGACGTTGATCAGCTCGAGGCTTACCGTCAGGAATAATACCTACACATTATTATATATAAATAAAAAAGGCAGTATCACACGATGCTGCCTTTTTTTATTGGAAAAGTTAAAGAGTTATCGTTCGCTTACAATGCTTTCGCAGAAAGAATAAGGCGTATAGGTCAAGAATTATCGCTTCGCTTTTTAGTTAAATGGACTGTATTTCCTTCATCAATCTCAGGAAATTACCTCCCCAAATCATTTGAATCTGTTCTTCCGAATAGCGCTCGCGCAAGAGGCGGCGAGTGAAGTTAATCAGTTCGCTGGCAGACGCAAGACCAGGAACGCCGCCATCGCCATCAAAGTCTGTGCCAATGCCCACATGCTCAACACCCATGATGCTCACAGCATGGTTCAGATGTTCTATGGCATCAACAATGCTAGCTTTGTCGTCAGCACGAAGGAAACCATTATAGAACGTGATCTGAGCTACGCCGCCAGATTGAGCAAGAGCCTTCATCTGTTCGTCTGTCAGGTTGCGAGTATGGTCACACAAAGCACGGCACGAAGAGTGAGAACATACGATTGGCTTGCTGCTGATCTGCATGGCATCATAGAAACTTGCCTCCGAAGCATGACTCAGATCGACCATCATACCCACACGATTCATCTCACGAATCACATCCGCACCAAAATCCGTCACACCCGCTTTTGTATTAACCAAAAGGTCGCCCTTCTTGCTTCTGTGCGACTGGCAAACATCGTTGTCACCATTGTGGCACAACGTCATGTAAACAACACCACGCTTGCGGAAAGCCTCAACATTATTTATATCATTTCCAATAGCATAACCATTCTCTATGCCTAGCATGATAGCTTTCTTGCTCTGCGCCTTCAAGCGCCAAAGGTCATCTGGAGTGTAAGCAATATCCACAGCTGTACAGTTTGCAGCCGCCATTTCCTCTATCTGTGTGAGAATCTGATTTGCCTTCGCTGTAGCATTCTGCAAAGAAGCCTCATCGCGCTCCTGCTGCTCAAGATACGCCACCATTATGGTAGCATCAAGATGCCCTTCAGTCATCTTGTGAAGATCAACAAGAATTTTGTCATCCCTTGAAGCAAAGTTGATACCTTTGCCAAAAAACATCGGCGTATCACAATGACTATCCAACGAAAGTATCTTATTGTGAATCTTCTTTGCAGCCTTAAACTCCTCGCTTTCCTTAACAAGCCATTCAAAGATAGGCAGCATGTCTGTGCAGTTGCGCAGGATGTAAGGCTCAGGATGCCACTGAACACCAAGTATGCTCTTATGCTCATTGCTCTCTACCGCCTCAATCACACCATCAGCAGATGTAGCTGTCACTTTCAAGCACGGAGCAGCATCCTTGCAAGCCTGATGATGGAAAGAATTGACAGCTATCGTACTATGCTTGAATAGTTTATAAAGAATGCTATCCTCCGCAAGCGCCACGGTATGCGAAGGGAAACGTCTGTCCTGATCTTGGCTATGCTTAATCCTCACACCCTCCATCTGCGAATGAATATCCTGATAGAGAGTGCCGCCAAGAGCAGCATTTATCATCTGTATTCCCTTGCAGATACCCAGCATCGGAATCTGCCTGTCGTATGCTAAGCGTACCAAGAGCAGTTCCTGCACATCGCGCTCAGGAGTGATGCCATGAAGCTCCTTCACAGGTTCCTCGCCGAACAGCAGCGGATTAGGATCGCCACCGCCAGAAAAGATTATTCCGTCCAGACCATCCAGCATCTCGCCCAACCTATCCGTCTCGCTGAAAGGCGGAATGATCACAGGCACCCCCCCAGCCTTCAGCACCGACTGATAATACCCCTCAGCCAAGGTGCAAGTTTCCTTATCGTAATTGCCAGTAATACCTATAACAGGTCGAGCCACCTTAGTGGAAAAACCGCTGTTTATACTATTGTATATTCCGTTCCAATCAAAATTCTGCATAATAAATCATTATTTCTAATAACATTGCAAAGGTAGTAATGTTATGCAAATTATTCAAAATAAATTAGTCTTTTTTATTAAATTCAATAAAACTTTTATTGTTTCGTTTACTCGTTCAGCTTTGTTCGGCATTTGTTTGGGAAATAAAAAATCGCCCACAGAGACTCTGAGGATAAGGAGAGAAGTAACCCGAGGTTATATGTATGTCGATTGCCTCGTATATACAAGTTGCATTACCCGCATTTCATCTATATTTCATTGTTTGAAACGTACATTTCGTTGTTTGAAATATATGTTTCATTGTTTGAAATGTACGTTTCAAACAATGAAATGTAGCAAAATACGGGCAAAAAGAAGAGATAAACACGAGCGAAAGCATGAAGGAAACACGAGATAACGGAACTCGCAATTAGCGAGGCACTAGTTTCGCAAAGCCGAAACAAGCACAGTATGCAATGCGCTGTGTGCGTATTGTATACTATTTTTTGTGACTTAAGAGTAGATGATTTATTGATGGTTAGTAATCAAAACAAGTAGAAAACGGACAAAAAACGTACTCTTTTTTACACATTATTTATAATTATTAGCAAATATCTTACATTTATTGGTTATCTTTGCATTGTATTACAATAATTCTAAACGAATCTATAACAATACTTAGTTATTTTTTAATTTATTATCTCATTTTTAATATGTTAGACCACAAATATAGCATCCCCGACAGGTGTTTGGACACCAGACGGACAACCATA
>JAGHUI010000038.1 GCA_018064885.1 Candidatus Minthosoma equi
AGGATGGCAATTCGGACTTTGTTCCTCTACAGTTGCTCTTGTTCATCATTCTCGACAACTACCAGCCTCAGTTGTCTCTTTGCGGTGGTGGTTCTTCGCAATCGTCAGGATGGGGAAAGAAGGATGATGAAGATGAACGATGGAAGTTCCGCTTCCGTTTCAATATGGGCATACTGAAAGGTAGAGTCGCAGGTCAGAAGAAACCAAAACAACATAAATATGCATTAAGACGATAGTTATGGCAAATAAAAAAGAAAAAACAGAACAAAGTCCTGAAGAAAAGTTGCTTTTACAGTTAAGCACTACTCTTCAGGCACAAGGCTCCAAGAACCGTGAACGACACAATGTTGTCATGCAGGCACTTGGTATAGTTGCCTCTGTCTATGGTTACACCATCAATGAAGATGACGGAACCATTGTACGTGTAGAAAAGAAGGCTCAGCCAGTCAGCTTCAGTCAAGAGGACAAGGTAGATCTTGCGAGACAAATCTGTAATATGATGCCTATGCCTCTGAAGCCGGAGGTGATTCCTGCCAGGGTTGATAACAGTGTTCACATTCAGAACAATGATGTCCTCATGGATGAACTGGCTCTGCGATGGGAGTCAAGGGAAGACGATATTCGCAAGAAACAGAAGGCAGATACAGAATCTGTAGCCATGGCTCAGGTGAATAAGTCAGTCAAAGATTATTTCCGTGAGCGTGACCTAAAGGATGCTAAGCGAAAGAAGAGGCACACCTTCTTCCGTAAGTTGAAGCGTATCTACGTCAAGTTCTATGGTGGCTATGTGTCGGACAAACTGAAACATGCCGTAGCCTTCAGTTTCGGTGCTCTGGGCATTATCTTCGGCATAGTGATGTATGTCTCAATGACTGCTTACAAAGCTTCGTTCGATAATGAGTTTCATGAGTATCAGACTCTTCGTCCCTTCCTTATTAATGACCGAGATTATCTCACTACCATCGAGAATATGAGGGAGCTCATTCGTCATGAGGAAAACAAACGTCTTCGTGAAGAATACGACTCAATCTCATTTGAGAAGTATCTCAAACAAGAATGGGAGAAGCGTCGTCGTCATCAAGCAGAGTTTGACCGTATGAAACAAAAATACAGATAGTGTTAGTTAACTTTATATATCAACCTTTTAAAACCTTTCTTTTATGAAGAATTTTATTATTGTTTGTGCCGGGCTAAAGGGCGGGTCAGGGAAAAGCTGTGTCTGCGCCAACCTCGCCATGCACCTGATTGATCAGGGCATCCCGGTAATCGTTTATGATGCAGACATCCAACAAACTCTCGTTCGTCACCGTCAGCGTGAGTTGGCAGAGCATCCTGATGCACAGCCGCCTTATCAGTTGATGCCGTTCAGCACTGCCGATGCAGAAGCTGTCAAGGCTAACATGGCTCAGTTGAAGGCGGTTCCTGCCGTTGTGCTCATTGATTGTCCTGGCAACATTCAGGATGCTTGCCTTTTGCACATCTATGAGGCAGCAGACATCGCTGTGGTTCCAACGCGCTATGACTTTGACAATCTTGATGCTACGGTGCTGTTCTCTGAGATGTTCATCAAGATCAGTAAGGCAAAGATGTTCTTCGTTCCGAATTGCATCAATGCCATCGAGGAGCGACGTGAGGAAATTCAGAAGGCTCGTGATATAGCCAAGAAGATGCTTGAAAAGTACGGTACAGTTACTGCACGTATTAAGCAGTGTCTCACCGTGAAATGTTACAGCACTCTCTTCCCTCATGACTCTTACAAGCGCAATGCAGTAAAACACGCATTTGAACCTATCGTAGATCTTTTAAATTTGAGGGCATGTCATTGGTGACATACCCTCAAATCGTATTAATAATGTTTCCTCAATCCAAATGGTGGTGGAATCTTTTGTATTCTAATCAATGCTTTGGTTTAATTTCAATAGCAACCCCCATCATGTTAATTGGAAAACCCTGGGTCCATATTCCGTTTGTGTTATAACAATGTAATGTTCCATTTTCAATTTTAACAAGGTTCCAATGATATGTATTGTTGCCATTGTCAAGCACAACAAAATAGAAAGTGTTGTTTGGAGCATTTCTAATCACAGCATTTATACTTTGAACTACTTGTATATGGTCAACCAATGTATCCGGAGCTTTTTCATGAGCAAAGTTGTTGATCTTATCATTTTCCTCCTGAATGAGATTTTGGGGAAATCTTACACCCTGCTCTTGTAAAACACAAACTCTATCAGCAAATGATGAGGCTCTCTTAGCAATTGTTGACGGAAGTAGTACCTTAGTGCCGTTAAATATCGAGTTGTCCACAAATGTGTATGAAAGGGAATTATAATTCATACTTCTCTCTTGTTCTTGAAGCATTTCGTTATAAGTTATTCCTGGCTTAAATTGCTGATGAAAATTTAATTCGTACAGTAAGACATCCATGCAATAACCACCACAACGATTATCGTTTCCCTGTATTGTCCTTTGATCAATTGGATTAATTGGTTTTGGCATAATAGTAAATGCTTTTCCTTACTCTATCTTCGGCTTTTCAGGAACCGCCGTTGTTAATACTCTCGTTTTGTAAGCTTGCGTGCTTGGACTTTTCGAAGGGGATGAACGGACGAGTGGCGCCTTGTGTCTTTACATCTGCCTTCTGATGTTCTTGCGAGTGCAAAGGTACGACGGAATTTGGAGTAGGGAAAATCTGGTGGCTGAAGTGGACGTTTGTGCGTGAGTTAGGATAGATTTTGTTGGTTTTGGGGATGATAGGCTTAGTTTCCTCTTAGGTTAACGTGTTAAGTTTAATTTTTGTCTGTTCCGCTGAAAGAGGTGGAAATGGGTTGTGATGATATGGCGGTGTGACTTTGGGATTTTGAACAGATAATCACGGATGAATACCGTGCCACTCTGAACACCGTCAATATGATTGGTATTGACTATAACGGAGCGATGCAGACGGATGAAGTGTTCTTCAGGAAGTATCTTCTGCCATGCCGTCAATGGGAAGACAGAACATAATGGACGGGCATTGCCGACAACATATATGTCGCAATAGTTGTGGTATGACTCTATCCACAGAATTTCATCTATCTTGATGCGACGATAGACTTCGCCTACACGGAGAAAGATGGCATCATGATAAGAAGAAGGTTCAAGGTGGTATACAGTGTCTTTATCAACGATATGGAATGCTTGGAAAACTTCTTCTGCATAATTTTTATCAATGGAGTACGAGTTGCGCCCGATGAAAAGGATGTTTGCATCAATTCTATCAACGAGTGTGAGATTGAGCACTTCGTTCCAACGTATTCTGGCGAATTTGTTTGCTGGAAGGCAATCGAGGATGTCGTTCAGAGGAGCAAGTGCTGTCAGTTTACAGTCTTTGGTTATGATTGTACTCCTTTCCCTTACGTTATCAGAATGGATGCTTACGATGTAGTCATACTTCAACTTGATATGACAGGTTTCGTTGTCAGACGTTTCGCATAGAACGAATACTGCATTCTCTGCTACATAGGTGAATACTGGTGGCAATGTAAAGATGCCATTTCCGTTCTCTTGGTTCTGAGTTTTGTTGTTCATATAGCTTGATGTTTAATGGGTAATGTCACTAAAAATGTGACCTATAAATGTATCAAGCTACAAAAATATACTCAGCAGGGTGGAATGACAAAACTATTATCTGAAGTGGATGATCGTGCGTGAGTTATAAACAAAAAGAGCAGCCGAAGCTGCTCCTTTATATTCTGACAATGTTACTTTTAGGTTACTTCACCTTCTTCCAAGTGAATGTTGTAGTGAAGCGAGAGCCGTCTTCCTTCTCTCGGAGAGCAGACCACTTCATTGTGCCGTCCTTGATGTAGTCGATGTCCCACCACTCATAGTTGTAGTCCTTACCTGCCTCAGAGCGCCAGCGGGTAGCGAGCCAGTCGCCATCAACGTTGTACTCGTTGTCAACATTGGAACTTGGCACCCAGTAATCACCTTCCTTCTTGTAGTAGGTATATGTTCCATCAGCACGGTACTCTATGCGTGCCTCTGCATTGCCGTATGTCTCATATCCTGTCATCTCAACACCTTCCCACATGCCGATGATGTCGTTGGAGTAGTCAACGGTGACTTTCTTGTACATAGCGTAGTTGTAATCTTTTATGTCAACCCCATTTAACATAATTGACTCATAAGTCCATAACATATTGCCATCTTTAATCTCGTCCACAGAAAGATTAACTGTAGCGTCTTGTTTTATACATATCTTGTTGTTCGTTACAGAATAATTCATATCGAGTTTATTGTTCCATACCCAGCGTTTTTCAACAACTTGAAAAATTGACATGGAATGTGTACCTACTCCATTTTGATTAAACGTAAATACTTCACTGTTATTGGTTATAAGCTCTTTACCATCAGCCATTGTGCGTTTCCACTTACCAATAATCTTTGTCTCAATCTCCTGCTGAGTAGGACCCACAGGATCGTTGTTGTCCTTGCTGCATGACGCAAAGACCATTGCCACTGCCATAAGGGCGAGGGCGCTAAAAAATCTTTTTGTTTTCATACGGTATTGTTTCTTAATTATCATAAATCTGCTGCAAAAGGTACGGGAGTTTCTCTACTTATTTATTATACATTCTGGATCTTGTTTTGTCAAGGATGCTTAATTCTTGAGCACAGGACGCACACGGTTGCCGTAGTCCTGCGGGTTCCCGTACCATTTGCTGCTCCAATAGCCATTGCTGTAGCACAGGTACATGAGACAACCTAGGTCACCACTGGCCGTACCTGACCAGTAGTGCGCGTTGCCGAGGCTGCTGTCGCCATACTGGGCAGGGAAGAACACAGAGTTTGTCTCGTAGCCAGTCTCTCTACCTGTGAATTTGAAGCCCCAGACACCACTTTCCTGAGTGTATGAGCAAGTAACCTTATCATCAGTTTGACCTTTTGCAGCAGTCATCAAATGTTCCATATCGTTCCTGCTTGGAGTGCACCAGAGCGCCCCCCACTCATAATCATCACCTGTCTTGGTAGCATCCGTAAATGTCATCGTGTTACCTTTGTCTGTAGCACTGTTTGCACCAATATTCTTCTCCGCGAACTTTGGACCACCTGCCCAGAGCTGCACCCAATTTACTGTACCACCGCCTTTTACTGCGGCTGAACCTGTTGTTGCAGACGCAGCATTGGCTGCAAAGGTGATAGGATAAATCTTATTGCGTTCAACAGTGATGTCTGTTGCGCTCTTGGTAGTCATGCTCTTGGTGAAGCCATTGCCATCGGCATCAAGCAGTATCTTCAGTTCCTGATAGGTCTGGGCAGGTACAGCTACGTAGAATACCTTGCCTTCTGCTGTTGTTGGGACAGCTTCTGTATAAGTTATGGTAAGGGTATTTGCTACGGTATAAGCATTTCGCAGCACGGCTGCATTATTAGCATTAACAGTGAAGGCACCGCTGACAGCCTTGGTTGCGCTGCTCACCTTGATCGCCTTCACGGCAGCAATCTGGTCGCTCTTGACGGTAATCTTCAGCACACCGCAGAGGTTATGGAACTGAAGGTCGGTAGTAGTGCTGGTGGCATACATAGGCATATTGAACTTGCCGTCTGCCCATGTCTCGGTGACAGCAGCTGGGAGAGTGGCGGTAGTACCATCGTATGTGCATGCGAAATATGCATTGTAGGTATCGCCTGTAGCCTCCTGACCTTCGGTAGCTGCCTTGAATGTAGTGGTGTAGCCATCCGACTGTGCGTTGTAGGTCTTGCCATTGATGCTGATCTGATCAGTTGCCATCCACATTGCGCAATTTTCTGTAGAAGAGTATATTGCTCGCGTTGCGTCACTTTCTATTGTAGCAGTGAATGTGAGCGCCTGCTTGCCTGCATCATCCAGGATAGGATCGTTGTCGCTTGAGCAACTGCTGAGTACC
>JAGHUI010000092.1 GCA_018064885.1 Candidatus Minthosoma equi
AAAAAAAACGAGACAAAAGCTTTGGCTCATGCGACAAAGCTTTTGTCTCGTTGGACAAAGCTTTTGATTCATTAGACAAAAGCTTTGTCTGGTTTGTATGGTTTTACTGATAAGTATGCATTTGCTATGCAAAGATACGAAAAATAATCGGATTTGTCAAGTTTTTACGAAACTAAAATGTTTTGGTTTCTGTGCATTCAACCTTCTGTGTGAGACGACCAACGCGGAGGATGAAGTCGCCTTCTTCAATTATCCAGTTGTTGTCGGCACCAACAAAGGCAAGGGAACGTGCTGGAAGCTTGAATGTTACAGTCTTCTGCTCTCCTGGCTGAAGTTCAATCTTTGTGAAGCAACGTAGGCGCTTGTTATCTGGCACGATGGATGCTACGAGATCTGATGAGTAAAGAAGGACGGATTCTTTGCCTGCCCGGCTGCCTGTGTTCTTAACATCTACAGAAACAGTAAGTTCGTCATCGGCAGAGAATGTTGCCTTGTCAACTTTGAGATTTGAATACTCGTATGTTGTATAGCTCATGCCGTAACCAAATGGCCACTGGAGAGATACCTTTGCGTCGTAGTTGTACGCACCAGCCATTGTGCCAACCTCCTCACTCACCTTATAGTCATAATTGTTGAGCGAATTGATTTCGCGTGGATAAGTGTATGGAAGCTTGGCAGAGAAGTTTGCATCGCCTGCCATGAGATTGGCAAGTGCATCGGCACCATAGTTTCCTGGAAGAAGCACGTCAATAACTGCCTTTGCAAGAGGCTCAATGTCGGCAATGAGACGTGGACGACCTTCGTTGAGAATGAGGATGATTGGCTTGCCTGTCTTGGAAAGTTCTTTGACGAGATTGCGCTGATTCTCAGAAAGCCAGAGGTCGGTCAAGTTGCCCGGTGTCTCGCAATAGCTGTTCTCACCAATACAAGCAACGATAACATCTGCCTGAGCGGCTGCAGAAACAGCACGGTCGATCTGCGGAGCGTTCTCATCATAGTAAGCTCCATTTTCGTTGTATGTAACACCCTGTTCAAGGATAATGTTTTCCTTACCATATTTATTGCAAAGAGCCTCGTAGATAGTGTTGTATTTTTCAGAAAGATCCTCACACTTTGAACCCTGCCAAGAGTATGTCCAGCCACCATTGAGACAACGCATCTGGTTAGCATTTGGTCCTGTGAGAAGAATCTTCTTTCCTGGTGCAAGAGGAAGGATATTGTCCTGATTCTTAAGAAGTATCTCACTCTCCTCTGCTGCATTAAGCGCTTTCTTTGCAAACTCTTCGCAACCGAACTTTGCATAGTCTTTGCCGCCCGTGTTTGGCTGATCAAAAAGACCGAGGCGATACTTCAAGCGAAGGATGCGGCGAACGGCATCGTCAATGCGCTCCTGGCTGACCTTGCCTTCCTGTACAAGTTCTTTGAGAAGGATGCAGAAATCCACGCTGTAAGGATCCATGCTCATGTCAATACCTGCATTGATAGCGATGCGGATGGCATCTTTCTTGTCCTTGGCAACATGCTCACGAGTGTAGAGATTGCTGATGTCTGCCCAGTCGGTAATGATCATTCCATCCCACTGAAGATCCTGCTTGAGCCACTTTGTGAGATATTCGTAGCTTGCATGGACAGGCACGCCGTTGATGCTGGCAGAGTTGACCATGATGGTCAAAGCTCCTGCCTGAATGGCTGCCTTGAATGGCTCGAAGTATTTTTCTTTCAGCATGTTAGGTGCAACGTATGCTGGTGTGCGGTCTTTGCCTGAGAATGGCGCACCGTATGCAAAATAGTGCTTCACGCTGGTTGCCACATTATACTTGCCAAGATGGTTGTTGTCTGGTCCTTGATAACCAAGCACCTCTGCCTCTGCCATGCGAGCATTCACAATGGCATCCTCGCCGAAGCTTTCCCAGATGCGTGACCAGCGAGGATCGCGACAAAGGTCGAGAACAGGGTTGTAAACCCATGGACAGTTTGCCGCACGGCTTTCGTATGCAGTAACTTCTGCCATCTCGCGTGCCAGATTCGTATTGAACGAAGCACCAAGGTTGATTGGCTGCGGGAATATTGTTCCTGCCTGAACGTAGGTGACTCCATGATTGTTGTCAAGTCCGTAAACATCAGGAATACCAAGATACTTCATGGATTTTTTCTGGATTGTGCCAATCCATTCCTGCCACTGAGGGATGGTTGCAGCACGAGTGCCTGGAGCATTGAGGATAGAACCGATGCGCCACTTTGAGATGCAGGTGTCGAGCATCGTTTCGTTGAGCACCCACTGGCGGTCAGGATTCATCTTTCCCATCACATCAAGGTTCAGCTCAAGCATCTGGCCAACCTTGTCGTCGAGAGTCATTTTTGAGAGCGTTTTCTCAACACGAGCTTCAAGGGCTTCATCGCGTGGAATAGCAGGCTTCTGCGCAAACATAGAAAGTGCTGGCAGGAGCAGCAAGGCGAGAATTAATTTCTTTTTCATTTTTCGGTATATTGGTTTAGTATTTATTTTAAATGTGAAAAGTTTTTGCAAAGATATAGAAAATTTGATAACGTCTTGTTATTTTTTCCACATTTTTATATTAACTTTGCAAAAGAAACTAAACAAAATGGTAATAATAAGAAAGGTTGAAACAAAAAAAATGATGAAGAAGTTTGCATCGTTCGCCAACGAATTGTATGCAGACAGTCCATATTATGTGCCAGAATTGGAGATGGACACATTCAACATGTTTGACCGCAAAACTAACCCTGGGCTTGATTTCACAGAAGTGCAACCATTTCTGGCTTACAAGGACGAAAAGGTTGTGGGAAGAATATGCGGCATCATAAATCATCATGCTAACCAGAAATGGAACACAGAAACTGTGCGCTTCGGAATGATTGATTTCATTGACGACAAGGAAGTTTCTGAGGCTCTGCTGAATGCGGTTGAGCAATGGGGAAAGGCAAAGGGATGCTCACAATGCCAGGGTCCTTTGGGCATTACAGACTTTGACAAGGAAGGCATGCTGATTGAGGATTTCGACAAGGTGGGCTCGATGATTGCCATTTACAATCATCCCTACTACCCTATCCACATGGAACAATGTCATTATGAGAAAGCTGTGGATTGGCTTCAGGTGAGACTCAACGTGCCAGACGAAATGCCAGAAAGGTTCCTGAGAGTGGAAAAGTTTGTTCAGGAAAAATTCAACCTTCATATTGCTCACCCAACACGCCGTGACGTCATCAAAGGCGAATATGGCCGTAAACTGTTCAAGCTTCTCAACACTTGCTACGAGCCTCTTTTCGGTTTCTGCGCATTCACCGACGAACAAGCGCAAGCGTTTGTGGATCAATACATGACGTTCCTCGATTTGCGCCTTGTGACATTCGTGGAGAATGAGGAAAATGAACTTGTTGGACTTGCCATCACGATGCCAAGCATGAACGAGGCTCTGCAAAAGAGCAAGGGCAAGATGCTGCCTTTCGGATGGTTCCATCTGCTGAAGGCAATCAAGTTCCATTCTTCTGACGCTGTGGATTTCCTGCTCATTGCCATTCGTCCTGACTATCAGGGAAAAGGCGTGAATACTATCATATTCCACAACCTCTATTATGCATATCATGCTCTCGGATACAAAACAGCAGAAACTGGTCCTCAGCTTGAAACAAACCACAAGGAGCTTTCTCAGTGGGATCTTTTCTCGCCTGAATTCATTAAGAGAAGACGCTGCTACACAAAGAACATCTGATTGATTATGACAAGCGTACGCAAACTTATTCCTTTAGTGCTGCTCGGTTCTATCTCGCTAAACACAAATGCACAGGTGGAACTGAAGAATGGCGACCTGCTATTCAACGTCACAAACGTTAATGAGGCAACTGATTTCTCACGTTCCATAGTGGAAAGCACAAAGGGAGTGAACGAAGCGAAAGTGAATCACGTTGCCATTGTTTGTCAGGAAGATAGCGGCTTGTTCGTGATTGAAGCAACAAACAAGCACGGAGTGTGGATGTGTCCTATTGAAACATATCTGGACAATGCAGACAAGACAGAAGATGGCAGACCTATGGTGATTGTTGGAAGGGTGAAGGCTGATGTGGATTTTGCGGCAAGCATACAGAATGCAAAAGCATACATAGGAAAGAACTATGACTTCATTTTCTCGCCTACGGACGAGGAGATGTATTGTTCTGAATTGGTGCAGAAATCGTATGTGGACAAACAAGGTAAACTCATCTTTGAGCCTATCCCGATGTCTTTCCATGACGAAGAAGGCACTATCCTACCCTTCTGGTTTGAATATTACGAAAAACGCGGTTTGGACGTTCCCGAAGGAGAGCCCGGCAGCAACCCGGGAGCGCTTTCAAGAGATAAGAACGTGGAAATTATTGACACAGTAGAACATTGATTTCGGTCATATTGTCATAGATTGCCGGTGTTTTGTGACACTGGCATCATTTTTGTTGACAATTTGGCAAAAAATAATTTTCAATTATGACAAAGAATATAAACGAAGAAAACATTAACGAGGAAATCGCTAATGAGGAAGTAAATAACGAAGTGAAGGCTGATGCTGCTCAGGGTGATAATGCAGAAAAAGCAGAAGAGCCTAAAGAGTTGACTGTTGAGGAGAAGCTTGCTGAAGCCGAAAACCAGATTGCTGACTGGAAAGATAAGTATCTGCGTCTGTATGCTGAGTTTGACAACTACAAGAAGCAGCAGATGAAGGTTAAGGCTGATCTGATAAAGAATGGTGGCGAAGGTGTGATCAAGACAATTCTTCCTATCATCGACGACCTTGAGCGCGCACAGCAGAACATGGCAAAGATGGAGGACGTTTCTGCCGTTAAGGAGGGCGTGGAACTCATCATTGACAAATTCTTCAAACAGCTTGCTACTGAGGGACTTAAGAAGATTGATGCTGTTGGTCAGCCATTTGATACAGATTTCCATGAGGCAATTGCAATGGTTCCTGGACAGCCAGAAGAGATGCAGGGAAAGGTTTTGGATTGCATGAAGGCTGGCTACATGCTTAATGACAAGGTTATTCGTTTTGCACAGGTTGCTGTGGCTCAGTAAGTAAGAAAGAAAGACAATGGCATCAAAAAGAGATTTTTATGAAGTGCTTGGCGTAAGCAAAGGCGCCAGTGATGACGAAATAAAGAAGGCATACAAGAAAATGGCCATCAAATATCACCCTGACCGCAATCCGGGTGATAAGGAAGCTGAGGAAAAATTTAAGGAAGCAGCTGAGGCATACGATGTTCTCCGTGATCCTCAGAAGCGTGCTCGCTATGATCAGTTCGGCCCAGATGCTTTTGGACCTGGTGCTGGCGGTGGTGGCGCATACGGCGGAGGTGCTGGTATGTCTATGGATGACATTTTCAGCATGTTCGGTGACATCTTCGGCGGAGGAGGCGGATTCAGTGGTGGATTCGGCGGCTTCGGAGGAGGTTTCGGTGGCGGCAACGGCCAAAGACAGAAGCCTGTATATAAAGGTCAGGATTTGCGAATGCGCATCGAACTTGATCTGAATGAAATCGTTAACGGTGTAACAAAGAAGTTCAATCTCCGTACAGATATCACTTGTGAACATTGTAAGGGAACTGGCAGCGAGGATGGTCAGACGACAACATGTGGAACATGTAATGGTCAGGGTGTAATTTACCGCACTCGCCAGTCAATGTTTGGCATGATGCAGACACAAAGCCCTTGTAATGTTTGTAATGGAGAAGGTACTGTTATTAAAAATAAGTGTAAGCATTGTAACGGTGAAGGTATTGTGAAAGGCGAAAAGCAGGTTGAAATTGAATTGCCTGCAGGTCTTGTAGAAGGATACGCATACAATTTCTCTGGCAAGGGAGGTGCTGGAAGAAAGAATGGCGTGAACGGTGACCTTCAGATTCTTGTTCATGAGAAAGCACACCCAGAGCTTGTTCGTGACGGATGTGACCTCGTTTACAATCTTCTTCTCACAATTCCACAGGCTGTGCTCGGATGCTCTCTTGAGGTTCCTACTCACGATGGCAAAGCAAAGATTTCTATTGCTCCTGGAACACAGCCAGGAACTGTACTTCGACTTCGCAATAAGGGTATTCCTGATATAAACAGTTACTCTCATCAGCGTGGAGACGAAGTAATCAATATCTCTGTTTACATGCCAGAAACGCTTTCAAAAGACGAGAAGAAGGCGATTGAAAAGCTTGCAGAAAGTGACAACATCAAACCTTCAACAAGCATTAAGACAAAGATTTTCAATCATTTCCGCTCTTATTTCCAAAAGTAAATAACAATAATACAAAATTACGGTTAAATGATATTCCGTAATTATACAAAAACATCAAAGTGGCAAAGCAATTATGTTTTGTCACTTTTTTATTTTAAAACACCAAGAAAAGTTTGTTCAATGAAAAAGTTTTTCTAACTTTGCAATGGTTACTTGCAAGTTAGCCATACAAAACATTAATACCAAACTATTTACTGACCTTATATGGAATCTTTTCTTGAACTCATAAACGACCCAAACGTAAACATTTATGGTGCACTTTTCAAACTCCTTCTAAGCCTTATCCTTGGTGCTATAGTAGGTTTTGAACGAAGACATAAAGGACAAATAGCCGGCATGCGAACATTTGCACTCATCTGCATGGGAGCTACATTGGCTATGCTCGTTTCAATATACATTCCACAAGAATACATGGGATTGAAGAATGGCGATCCAGGACGTATAGCAGCACAGGTGATCAGCGGTATCGGTTTCCTTGGTGCTGGTGCTATTATTCAGATGAAAGGTTCTGTAAGAGGACTCACAACGGCTGCTGGCATTTGGATGACCGCATGTATTGGATTGGCTGTTGGTGCTGGAATGTACACAATAAGCATTGTTGCCGGTTTACTAATCATATTTGTTCTCATGGCATTAGAACTTGCTGAGAAACATTTGCTGAAAGGTAATGAACAAAAGATCGTAAGACTGAAAGTTGACCATATTGTAACAGATTCAAGCGAATATCGCAAATGTTTCAAGCTATATAAGGTTCATGTTTCTGACGAATTTCTTCGTTATAATTATACAGAAGGAAACAGCGGCGTAACAACCATAAATTATATGGTTAGAAGTCGTGAACATACTGATTTTGTAGGACTTTTCAACAAAATACATGAAATGGGAGGAGTATTATCCCTTACTCTTACAAATGAAATGAACAACTAAAAGCAAACCGTTGAAAAGAACAGCTAAAAACTGCTGTTGAAAACTGTTTTAAAATAGCTGTTAAGGGAAGACTGAATAACGTCAGTTGAAAACATATTAAAACAAGCAACTACAATGAACAAATACATCCATTATACAAAGATTCTTACGCTTGAGGAATTTAATCGTAAAATGAAGGAGGGTTTTCATCATTTCGAACGATACGTTTTCAAAAACATCGATTTCACAAAAGCTAATGAAGATCTGGCAATAACAAGCTTTACAGATTGTGTATTCCTTGAGTGTGTAATGGATGACAAGATGCCAAGTCAATTCGTCAACAATTGCTTGGTATTGCCTGTAATGAACGTTCCTTTCGATTTGTACAGAAAAGAACTGTATAATGCTGAAAGTCTGTATGATGGATATATTTGCGGCAACTCCCCTACCCTATCCGATTGCTACGATCAAAAAGTTTACAGTCACTTCATTTACACAGGAAAACACGCAAGCGATCCAACTATATCACTCGCACGTACTCTGCATGATTACAGTATTTCCAATGCAGTAAATGAGTTTATGAAAAACTATGATGAAAAGCAGGTTGTTGCCATCATGGGAGGACACGGACTGAGCCGTTCTGATGATATGTTCAGAAACATTGCTATTCTTAGTAAAATTTTAACAGAAAACAACTACTTAATGATAAGCGGAGGCGGTCCTGGAGCGATGGAGGCTACTCATTTTGGTGCATGGATGGCAGGAAGAACAGAAAAAGAACTTGACAACGCACTGGATATACTACGAACAGCCCCAACTTTCACAGATGATAAATGGATAGAAACAGCATTCTATATCATGCAAGACTATCCACAAACATATAATTTCAAGTCACTTAGCATCCCAACTTGGCTATATGGACATGAGCCATCAACACCTTTTGCAACTCACATAGCCAAATACTTTGAAAATTCCATACGCGAAGACGCCCTACTCACTCTTGCGTATGGAGGAATCATCTACAGCCCTGGAAGCGCAGGTACTCTTCAGGAAATCTTCCAAGAAGCTGTACAAGATCACTATCTTTCATTTGGCTATGCAAGTCCAATGATCTTCCTTGGCAAACATTTCTGGACAGAAGAGATGCCTATCTACCCTCTTCTTGAAAAATTGGTACAACTAGGAAAGTACAAGAACTTGCTTCTTTCCATAACTGATAACTATGATGAGATTCTTGATACTATAACGAATTTCCGAAATGATACAAACACAAAATAACATTTGTGTATATTTTCGTTTATACGTAAACACCAATAACAATTACTAAGTAATAAACGTATTACCGTATTATTAATATATTAATTAGTCATTATATTAATATATTGTAATATTAGATGTTTTATTATTCGGTATAACCAAATTATTATTAATAAAATAGCATGTTATACCATAAATTTTATAT
>JAGHUI010000029.1 GCA_018064885.1 Candidatus Minthosoma equi
CGTCTCATGAGTCCAGATATCACTAAGGGTACTCTCGAAGGTCAGATCAAGCCAGGCAAGTCAACAATGTTCCGCATCCAGTCTAACTCTGACGCTAAGCTTGTTTCTTACATCGCTCAGGGTGAGTTCCTCGATGTTGATCCATGTTCATTCGGCGGTATCGGTATCCACGCTATCCCAGGCTTCGCACGCTTCTATCGCCACGTCCTCGTTGGCAAGCGCTTCCCACACCACGGTGCTTACGCATTCGACCACTGCGGCAAGGTGCTCTTCGAGGCTCTCAAGATGCTCGGTGTTGAGGACATCAACACTCCACTCCCTGCAGGTCAGCTCTACCCAGGTGAGAACCCATTCGCAATCTAATTTCCAGAAATTAGCAATCGCAAATAATAATATGCTCCGCATCTGCTCTGTGCAGGTGCGGAGTTTTTTTGTTTCCAAATATACCATTTTTAAAGGTCAGAATATTTTCCCCAAACATTACCTCGTAATTACTTACTGCATTACGAGGTAAAGCTGAGTTCAATTACGAGGAAATGCACGCGAGCTTTACGAGGAGATGCTGGAGGTAAATACGACGTATTTGTAACTGTTTATATTTCAATACATTCAAAATAATAGTTTTTTGATTGCTTTTTACGATTGTCAGTAATAATGGTAGCTCATTGCAGATTTTAGACAAAATTCTTGCCTGTTATTTTATTTATCATTATCTTTGCAATAAGTAACATTAATATTTATTTAATTCCTTTTTTATCATGAAAAAACAATTTGCAAAACTATTCACTTTGTTGGCAATGTCAGCTGGCATTCTGCTTGCTTCATGCAGCAGTAGCAGTAGCAACTCGGGCGTTCTTTCAGAACTCACAGATGTATTTGTAGAAAAAGCGCAGAAATACATGGAACTTAATGAGTATGCGCAGAAGGTGGCCGATACAAAAGATCTCGATGAGAAAGATAAGCTTTCACAGAACATGATTGAAATGAACAGACAGTTTATAGCGGATGAAGAAGCTCTTGCTGAGAAGGCTAAGGCTATAGGAGAGAAACTGGTTGGAACTCCAATTGAGGTTGTGGCATCCGAAGGTTCCAGCTTGAAGTTCTCTGATGGTGTCATTGCCGAAGCCTATGCTGGTAAGTTTGCTAACATCGTCATAAAGGCAAAGTCATCACAGCCAGTGCCAAATTTCTTGAAGTGCCAGCTTGTGGACGATGAAGGTAACGTGGTTGATGTAATCACTTCTGGCGCTAGAGAGGATGGCATCGCGATTGTTATCCATTTTGCCATCCCACATACATGTACAGATGAAACAGTGAAGTATCTGCAAGGTTTAGGTCGCATGACAAAGATTGTGGTTCTCGCTGGTGATGCAGCTGCTGCACCAGAGGCAGAAGTTGAACCTGAACCTGCATTTGAGGGCAGCAGCGAGGGCGATGATTCAGAAAGCTTTATTTATAATGGTGTAGAAGTTAAGGTAGGTGCGCCATTGGCAGAGACTCTCCGAAAGTTGAATATCAAGAATTTTGATTACAACTTAGATTATGGTGTGACATGCAACATCGGCGAGCGTACTCTTGTGATTGAGGAGGATGACATCAACGATAAGGGCATGGAGGTTATCGGTGCCATCATTTCCGACATGGAAAACAACATTCCTTTCAGCATCGACTATATAAAGCCTTCTGCAAAGATAAAGGAGATTCTATAAAGTCTTAATTGTTAGTAGGATTGAGAATAACATAAGAGGATGCATGGGTTACCGAATTGTGGAAACATGCATCCTCTTAATATAAATATGTGTATCTGGTTATCGTGAAAGTTACAAACTGAATTTCAGCACTTTTCCTCCGTATGGTGGAAGGGTGGTGGTGATGCTGCAATCTGGCGTGAGCTTATGCTTTTCCTTCTTGCCTGTGAGCAGGTCGGTTGCTGTGCGAACCTTGTCCTTGCCAGGAATGTCCATGCATAGGAATGCAAGGCCTGGAATCTTAACGGAAGTTTCTACCTCTTCGCCGTCAAAGTTTGTAATAACAATTATTAGTTCCTTTTCATGGCAACGAAGGAAGGCATACTGACGATGCTCGTTCATACCTCCGCCATGATTTTCGTACATCACATCGAAGAACTTACCCTCACGAATTGCTGCTTCTTCATTGCTGATGTTCAGGACTTTAGTGTAATATGCTTGAAGCTGTTTTTCTTTGTCTGTCAGTAGCGCACCACCGAACTTGCCGTCATTGCGCCAGCGACGTATAGAGTCAACTGTCCAATAGTCAAAGATTGTAGTGCGACCATCGCGTCCAGAGAATCCTTCTTCGTCCATACCACGCTCACCAAGTTCCTGACCGAAGTAGATCATCATTGGGTTGGTGCGCAAAAGTGTGCTGATAAGAAGCGCAGGTTTGCCTTTCTCTGCATTGCCAGCAAAGAAATCAGATGCGATACGCTGCTCATCATGGTTCTCAAGGAAGTTGAGCATGTGATCCTGAATGTCGTCAATGCTCTGCCAGCAGCCTGTGATGCTGAGAGCTGTGTTGCCAGCCATTACAGACTTGAGAGTATCATAAAGACCTACTTTGTCATAAAGATAGTCAAAGTGACCTTGGTAGATGTAGTTGCGATATTCGTGTGGATTATAAACCTCTGCAATAAAGATAATTGCAGGATATTGCTCTTTCACCCTTGGTATCGCCCATCCCCAGAACTCTACAGGCACCATCTCTGCCATGTCGCAACGGAATCCGTCAATGCCCTTGCTTGCCCAGAAGAGGAGAATGTCAAGCATCTTGTGCCATGTGTCTGGAGTGTTAGGGTCATAAACCATTTGGCGACCTCCCTGATAGTCAACGCCATAGTTGAGCTTGACTGTCTCGTACCAGTCGTTCTGACCTGCCCACTGTGAGAAGCAATCGTTGCCAGTAACCTTTGCAGGTTCCTCAATGTATTCTCCCATCTCTTCATCGTTGAGGCTGAAGTTTGGAGAGAAACGAGTGCCAGGAATGTAGTAGAAGTTATTGCGGGTGCTGAATGCCATGTTTGTGTCGTCATCTTCACCAAGGTCAATAACTCCTTCAGGCTTAGCATCACTATGATACTGACGTGCTACATGGTTAGGCACGAAGTCAATAATCATCTGAAGACCAGCCTTGTGAGTTCGCTTTACAAGGTTCTCAAATTCCTTCATTCGCTCAGGAACCTTTGTTGCAAGGTCTGGATCGATGTCGTAGTAGTCCTTGATGGCGTATGGTGAGCCGGCGTTGCCTTTCACTACAGCAGGGTGATCCTTCTGGATGCCATACTGAGTGTTGTCAGTCTTTGTTGCGTGTTCAATTATGCCTGTGTACCAGATGTGTGTGGCACCAAGATTCTTCACTTCGGCAAGAGCTGCTGCGGTGAAATCTGCCATGCGTCCACATCCATTATCCTTTTTAAAACCATTATTCACACACTTCTTCGCGTTTGCACCGAAGAGGCGTGTGAATACTTGGTAAACTATTATTTTTTTCATTATTATGCGATGCCGTGAGCTGTTACGTTGCGGTCAATCTTTGCAATCATTCCCTGAAGTGCCTTGCCTGGACCACATTCTGTGAAGTCTGTAGCACCTGCAGCGATCATTGCCTGAACTTCGTATGTCCACTTAACTGGAGCAGTAAGCTGAGCGATGAGGTTTTGCTTGATTTCCTCTGCATCTGTGTGAGCCTTAGCATCAACATTCTGATATACTGGGCACTTAGGAGCAGAGAATGTTGTAGCTTCGATAGCAGCCTGAAGCTCATCCTTTGCTGGCTGCATGAGTGGAGAGTGGAATGCGCCGCCAACTGGGAGTGGGAGAGCGCGCTTTGCGCCTGCAGCCTTCATTGCCTCGCAAGCCTCGTTGATTGCTTCTACATTACCAGAGATAACAAGCTGACCTGGATTGTTGTAGTTTGCAGGAACAACGATGTGACCTTCCTTAGAGATGCCTGCGCAAATCTCTTCAATCTTCTCGTCTGGAAGACCGATGATTGCAGCCATTGTTGATGGAGCAGCCTCACATGCCTTCTGCATTGCCTGAGCACGCTGAGAAACGAGCTTGAGACCATCCTCGAAAGAAAGAGCGCCTGCTGCTACGAGTGCAGAGAACTCGCCGAGAGAGTGACCGCCTACCATGTCTGGCTGGAATTCATCGCCCATGCAGATTGCAGAAATTACAGAATGGAGGAATACTGCAGGCTGAGTAACCTTTGTCTGCTTAAGCTCTTCTGCTGTTCCCTCGAACATTATCTTTGTGATCTCGAAACCGAGAATCTCGTTTGCCTTGTCAAAAAGTTCTTTAGCTACTGGATTGCTTTCATAGAGGTCCTTGCCCATTCCTGAGAACTGAGCACCCTGACCAGGAAATACAAATGCTTTCATTTTCTTGATTATCTTTTATATTAGTTGTTTAATTCTATTTTCAGAAATAGATGTTCCAAAACTGGCTGCAAAGTTACAAAAAATTCGTGTAACTCACAAAACATGTGGCAGATAAATAATTTATAGTACAAAAAAACACAAAATGGCAAAGCTTGGTATGTACGTTGTGTGAACTATCCTCTACATATTATTATTTTAAAATTCCATTGTCTGTGTCTCTTAGGTTGATGGTTTTATCTGCCGACTGATATTTCTTGCCTTTGCTCAAACGCCATGAGATGTTGAAGGTGAAGCGATTGCCCATATTACGATCATATACGGTAGAAAGTTTATGCAGATTGGAATTAAGGATTTCTGCTTCGTTCGATATGTAATTGTTTTTGAAAGGATTTGCCCATGTGAGCGAGAACTGCCAATCCTTGTGTTGGTAAGATGTCTGCAGGGCAGCGTATGCTCCCGAATATCCCTTTGTCTCGCCCTCAAGGAATCGATTGCCATTGTCGATGTAACCGTACAAAGTGAAATTCCCTAAGTAAGCTGTCACACTTCCCACATAGAACCATGAGGTATGGAAATGTGAATAGTCGTTGGCATAGTTGAAGCATCTTTGCATGCCACCATAAGCAGCAACTTGCAGTTTTTCAGGCAATAGCCAATAGCTTGTGTATGCAGCTAAACGCAACAAATCAATCTCCTTTTGGTTTATCTGCGTGTAAATAAACTTATCATTGGCAGTTCGTTCGTAATGCGCCATGTTAGGTTTGTTGCAATGACGATAGAATCCGTCTATGAATGTGCTCAATCGGTTGTTGTTGTAGGAAAAACGCAACGATTGATCGGTATCGCGAGACGGCTTCAAGTTTGGATTACCTACAGTAGATTCCATGCTATTTGTTTGAATTGTAGCATCATTGATCATCGCAATGCGCGAAGCTCTTTCGCTCATGTCTAATGTATAGTTCATTTGCATGCCTTGGCTAAAGTTATATGCCAGGGAGGTTTTATGGCGGAAAGTCAGGAAATTAAAGTTATGTTCATTCTGATTATAAACAATATAGCTTGCACCTAAGCCTAACGAATAGCGAAAATTCTTAAGCGAACCCTTTATCTCGCTAAATCCATAAAGATTGTTTTGGTTCATCTCTGTCAAGGCAATAGCGCTTCCCGAATAGTCGTTCTTTGTGAATTTGTATCTGTAATTCACGCCTGCAGAAAAGGTAAAAGGTTTCAATTGGTTTTCATATACAACTTCGGAAAGAGCAGATGCCGTCTTGCCTTTTACAGCATACTGATATGGTGTTCCTTCATCGAAATAGTTGTTTGTGTTAGTATTGATGTAGGTTCCAACTGCATTTGCTGTTATCGACTGGCGAGGAGTGAGTTGGCGGAAAATATAGATGTCAAGAACAGGAGAATTGAAACGAGCGCTATTTCGGTATGAAACCGTCTGATGAGAACCGCCATCAACAACATCCTTAACGCTGTAATCCTCAGGCGTTTTACCGAAGTTATCACTCATTGAAACTTGGAAAATGCACGCTGTGCTATCGGCATAGTTATATGTTAGTTTGAAGTCATGTGCAAGACCTTGACGAAGCGTTTTCATATCGTGTCGCTCGATGGTGTGAATATTGCCATCGCTCAAAGTGTAATTAGCCACTTCATTCACCTTTGCCCCTTTCAATTTGTGTCCGTTGAAATCATATGTGGCAGACACCTCACTCTTGCCATAATTCCATTTGCCATACGCCATGCCATCACCCTGCCACGATGTGAGAGTTGGAGTCACATCTGCTCCAATAGTATAGCCAGAGTCATCACGCTTTGTAATGATATTGATGACGTATGCAACGTCCTCGCCATAGCGCACGCCGGGATTATCAATGAAATCAATCTTGCTGATAAGTTTCGGTTTCACGCTCAGCATTTCCGCCTTTCCAGCTATGATTCCATTTATACGAATCTGCACGCTGCCACGGTTGTCAATGGCTGAAATGGAATGAGCGATATTGTCCACACGAATGTTTGGCAACGAGAGTTTTTGCAGTATGCTATAACCATTGTTGGAAGCAGCCTTTTGTGCTTCTGTTGGATAAATCATCTGACCGTCAACCTTGTTGACAACCTTTGCGCCTTTAACTGTCACCTCATTGAGTGTAACCGATTTCTCCTCGTTCTGAGCAAAGGCAGAGAAAGAAGAAAGAGCAAGAATAAGAATTGGAAAACTTCGTTTCATTTTTGCATCAAATTTGAATTCTTGATGCAAAGGTATAACCAAAACAGCGAAACGCCAATTTTCTTAACTGACATTTCCCTGACATTTGTCTGACAATAACCTAACTATTTGAGTTCCAAAGAATAGCTTTTCCCCCTGTTTGACTCTATTTTTAGGTCACTATTCGCTTCTATTATGGGTTTCACTCGTTTGATAAGAGTGTAAAGTGTATCGCTGGCATCTGGTTTCTTTGGCCACAAGCGGTCACAAATCTCTTGTTTTGAGAGGGAATGATTCTTTGAATTCATGAACATTTCAAGCAATGTATGCTGCATAGGAGTAAGGCGGATCTGCTCACCTTTTGATGTCATGAATTTGTTATCTGCATAGACAATACCGCCATATCTAATATCTTGGACAAGAAGCTCCGTCTTGAATGTTCTCATATACCACATACTTCCTATCATCCATATTATTCCAATCATCAAGAGTGCGCCAGATGTCCTTTGGTCGGACAGCATGAATACAGTCGCAAAACCACAATTTGCCTCTGCCACGATTTCCGTCTCTTGCTTCTCACCCCGGCGAACCGTCTTCATAGCAATGCAAGCAGTATCCTTCAGTTCAGCTATGGTCAGATAATTTCTGTAGCAGCGTATGGTATCAGCACTAACCACATCAACAGGCATCTCTGCAAGAGTTAATTCCAATGCATTGTTTATATCCTTATCAATTCTGCTTGATGCGCTATGGTAACTGCACACACCAGAGCTGATGGCTGTTGCCACAATAAAAAGAAATATTAATATAGGAAGTTTCTTCATAATTCTTATTTGATTTTTTCAGAAATGATGTTTCTGAAACATCTAAGTGCAAAGTTATGAAAAATTAGTTTAACTCATACGTTGAAGGCAAGCTTTTTGATGTAATTCTTGCATAATTAAAGTAAAAGCATTATCTTTGTGTTGTGTTGTTGCGTCATTGCAAACCGCTTTGTTTACAAAGAAATATGCGTAAGTATATTTCACCATTCCCAAACAAGCCTTGTCATTCCAAGGCGTGAAATCATCATTCCAAGTCATGAAATCATCATTCCAAGTCATGAAATCATCATTCCAAGTCATGAAATCATCATTCCAAGGCTTGGAATCATTTCCTTACCGAGCAAAAGCATAAAGCCTTATCGGGCAAAAGGTAAAAGCATATACGAGCATACGCATGAAGAACATACGAGCATAAGATAACGAAACATTCGAGCATACACATGAAGAACAT
>JAGHUI010000041.1 GCA_018064885.1 Candidatus Minthosoma equi
GTTCAGTTCATCTCTGGCAAGGCTCTCCGCGAATCTGTGAAGAACGGCGGTGTCCGCAAGGCTGGCGAACAGCTTGACGATGAGTAATCGGAGATGAAAAGGGCTCTTGCAATCCTATCCTTCGTGGTGGCAATCGTGTTGGTCTTCATCAACATGTTCATGCCGCCCGAAGGCGAGGTGCATGAGAGCATCATCTACATCTTCGCTCAGCTGCTGCTCTATTCAGCCACGCTCCAAGGTGTCCAAGTTCTCTTGCACCAGTACTTGAAAAAACGAAACGATAACCAAAACGAAAACTAAAACAAAAACGAAAACTAAAACGACGAGACAAGGAATCGATTCATTATCGATTCTGAAGGCTCGGGGTGCAGTGCTCGGCTTATGCAAGAGCAACGAAGGAAGCTCGAAGCAGAAGACGCTAAGCACAAAGGGGTAAACTAAAACAAAAACTCCACGTCATTCTCTAATGGATGGCGTGGAGTTTTATGACATTATGACATTATGACAAAATGACTTTATGACTTTCCCTTCTCAAGGGCGAACCATTCCAAGGGAAACGGGCATGCCATCAGGACTGTCAAATGTGCCAATAGCATACTGCTTTCCACCTTGTTCCCAGAATGAAGAGATAGTCATAGATCCAACGCCGCTGGCAATAAGCTTGCCTGACTTCCATTTAGCAGAGAACGCATCTGGTGCTTCGCTTTCCTCAGAAACAGATGTGTTATCTGTAAGAAAGCGTATGGAGTGACGCTTGAGAGACAGTTGCGCATTCTCATCTGTACCATCAATTGTAATGGTAGCGAAGGTATATGCTTTCACACCATATTTATTAGTTGGATCTTGATAAAGAAGAACTTTCCACGATCCAGAAACATCAGAGATACCAGACAAAGTCTTTGCGTTGCCAGGCTTTCCACTTTTCATAGCACTATTGATGTACCAGCTCTTAAAATCAGCCTCAGTTGGAATAGCATCTGTGCTGAGCGGTGAAGACGCTGACGTTTCAACGGTTTCTTCTTCAGCATATTCCTCTGCATAATTTTCCGTTTCATCAGCATCAGCCGTACTGATAATGCTTTCTTCGTAGTCAATAGGACTGGATTCCTCAATTACAGCATATTCAGGTTCTGCTTCTCTAAATGCAAAAAACCATACGGCTGTGCCTATGCCGCCTAAAAGCATGAGGACTATAGGAATAAGCACAACAAGCAGAATCAAAGTCTTTTTGTTTGAAGATTTTGAAGAGGTGGACGCTGTTGGTGTTTCTGAAGTCTCTGGGGTTGAAGCCTCTGGATTCAATGTGGTTTCTGATGATGGAGTCTCTGGAACTGGGGTAGCCTCTGGAACTGGAGCTGCCTCTGGAACTGGAACTGCCTCTGGAACTGGGGCAACTGGTGGTGGAGGTGGAAGAACAGGAGCTTTCACTTCCACCTCAGGCGTTTCTTCTATTACAGACTGTGACTGAGATACAGGCTTTCCACAGTTCTTACAGAACATAGCGCCTTCTCTGATTTCGGCGCCGCAAAATTTACAAAATGGCATGATTATACTCTATTAATATTGAATAACAAGAACATCTGTCAAACTCCAGAACTTTTCAGGATTATTGATGGTGAGAGTGCTGGTGCCATCATCATTCTTCTGGATAGAATAGCTGCCAGTTGGAGCCTGAGTGAGAATCTTGGCAGACTTATCTGGAATTTGTATCGATTTTGTCTTATAGATGTCAACTTTCTTGAAGCAGCTGAGATCCACGTCACTAAGGTCAAGCTTTGCTTTCTTGAGCAGGCTTCCGCCATCAAGAATGTTGAGTTTCTTCAGTTCCTTCTTTGAAGCAACAATATAGTAGCCTGTGTTGAGTTTTTCTGTTGCATCGTCAAGTTCCAGCTGCTTACGCTGGTTAGTGACCGTAAGATGAGCCACATCGCGACTGAGATTGAACACACGATCTTGAAGTTGATTTATATTGATGCGATTGTTTGCCACCTCTTCCTTCAAAAGCTTAATTTCAGCATCCTTTGCGTCAATCTGAGCTTTCATCTTTGCAATCATTGCATTCATCTTCTTGCTTGCAGCATCCTGATTGTCCTTGATCTGCTTTTCAAGTTCTTCGATGCGGTTACGCTGATTCTGGAGCATCTTGTTGTATGTTTCAAGATTCTCCTCCATCTTTTCACGATTGCCGAGCGTACCTTCCTTGTCTGCACCAATTATGAAACTTCCGTCAGCCATGATGACGCTGTCCATAGAAGTGTTCATAAGGTCAATGAATGAGTTGGCATTATTGAGCTGACTCTCTTGCATTGAAAGGACTGTATTGAGAGAGTCAATCCTATCCTGCAATTCTTCTGTTTTGTTGCCACATGATGTGACCATTATTGCTGCAACGAAGGCAGCTGAAACGAATGATAAATTCTTCATAATTATACATTTTTTTTGTTATTGTTCTATTTAATCATTTCTTGTCATGGTTGAAGTAGCACCTGAATTTATTTCCGTCATGGTGATTTTGTCATTGCTGAGCTTTGTCACCACATAAACTTCTCCTGTGCCGTATTTCAAATTGAATCCGTCGAAGGTATAAGTGCCAGAAGTGTCGTATGCAGGAATTGTTACACCTTCTGCAATATGCATGGCAGCTGTGTGTCCGCTCCATTTACCATTAGGCTTGAATATGACTGTGATTTCAGGAATGAATCCTTCAGGAATAGGGTACTGGCTGTATTGATGCCCAGCAGATGTCACTTTCACTTTCCATCTTCCCAGCAAGAAATTATCATCCATGCCACTCACTTTCTCGCGTTCTTTCTGGTCGGCATCTTTCACCACAGGAGCACCATAATCATCATCGTCATCATCTGCGCTGCTGGATGTACTGTTGCTGCCTATATACTCGTTAATTTTGTCTTGCACAAAATTGGTGAACTTATCACCCAGCTTATCCATCCAGCTTTTTTCTTCAGTTTTTTCTTCAGCTTTTTCTTCTTCTTCATCATCGTCAAACCATTTCTTCACAGCCTCTTTTATTTTCTTATACCATGAATTTTCGGCTTCTTTTCTCTTCCTTTCCGCTTCTTCCTCCTTTTTCATCCACTTTTCATAATCTGCACGCTTCTTTTCTGCCTCTTTAGCTTTTTCTTCCTCAATCTTCTTTTGCTCAGCTTTCTTCTTTCTCAGGAAATCCTCAGCTTTTTTGATGTCGGAATCAAGCACCTGTTTGTCAAGAGACATTTGATCTATGTTGCGTTCAATCTTTTCAGTATTGCCAGTGGCATCATTCCATATTTGCTTCAACTCATCGTCTTTGTCTTCATCCAGCTTTTTTATTTCCTCTGCTAATCTTTCTTGCAATCTCTGGGAATGGTTTTTGGCAACATCAATTGCACTCCATTTATCGAGTTCATCTGTTTTGAAAGTTTGTTCTACTGTTTCGCCTTCATTAGGCTGTTTCAGCAAAAATGATTCCTTGTCTCCCTTTGCATCGTAGAGAGTGGCAATGAAATCGCCCTTATTGTCTCCATATAATTCTATGACAAACTCACCTTTCTCATTCTTCGTGTCGCATGTAATCAGCTCTCCTGTTTTCCAATTGTACAATACAGCCATCACAGCAGGCGACTCCGTGTCTTCGTCTTTAAAGACAAATGTGGAAGGTATCATCTTTTCCATCCAGTCAATCTGCGGCTTGTCAGTTTCACCCACAATCCACTCTTTGGCAATATCTTTACCAACTTTCATGATTTCGATCAGTTCGCTGCCGCCTACAACATCCAATGGAACTTTGAAAAATTTGCCCACCTGGACGGCGCCGCCCTTTTCAGCTAAATAATCATACATTCTGGAGCGTATAGCATCATTGCGATCATTCTCTGCTTCAGTCCTTGGAAAGATGAAAGTCCTGCCTACAGGGTCAAACACCACCTTGCCCTCCTTGAGATTCTTGTACACCTCCTTTGCATAGGCTTCTTCAGCATCTGCAGCCTTTACGCCATCTGCAGCATAGTCAAAGCCAGTAGAGAGAGCCCCTCCAACAGGAGGAGCAATCACCTTCAGCCATGCCAGATTCAAATCTTTTGACAGATCTCTACCTGCTTTGAGATATTCTTTTGCTACCTTCATAAACTCATTCCTGCTGTCCACGCCCAGTTCTTCAGCTCTCGCTTGGAATCTCTGGGTTGCTTCAGTCTGATTACCGTATACGAATGAAGAATAGATGTCGAATGCATGTTTGTCATATTTGCCATCAGAGAAATTCTGCCACCATTGTTCATGATTCGTTTCGCCAAACTTCTCGTCTTTAGGAAGAGATTCAAAAAGTTTTTTCAAATCCCTTCCTGACAATCCCTGAGCAATAGTCACAGTCTGTCGTCGGCTGTTGCGACTGACTCTTTTTCCTGTCGTACTCATGTTATATACAGACTCTGACGCCATTGGAAGAATCGCTGCTGGCGAGGCGTATGCAGGAGTGGCAATCAAATTAAATGGGTTGAAACCATTGCTTGAGGCATTGGCAAAAAGTGTGGAATTTTCACCATATTTTTTCAAGCTTGCTTCACCATTCTCATCTACGACAAGGCTTGAGGTGAATACCTGATGTTCCATGAGGCGATTGCATGATCGCTCCATAGCTTCACTCTCAGCTTCTGTTTGGTGTATGATGCTTGCCAGCATAGTCCAGTAGTATTTCTTGTTTTCATTGAAATACTCATCGGTGTTGTCGCCTATCTCTTCATTAAATCCGTTAGTAGCAAAATCCAGGCACAACAGTTCCATATCGCTGTTGAGGTCGGCAGCACGCTCCATCACCTTGAGGTCGTACTTATACTGATCTGACATCATGTAACCTGCATATTCCACAATCTCATCCTCATCATTGCTGCTCTTTGTCAGCATGATAATGACCACAGCTATGATTGCCACAACTGCCACAGCTGCCACAGCAATAAAAGCCACAAGACCTTTCTTCTTTTTTACAGGCTGAGGAGGTGCGGATTGAGCTGACGGAGGAGGTGGAGGAGGGGTTGACGGAGTTGAAGTAACTTTCAGAGTAGAAGGTGGTGGTGGAGGTGGAACTGTACAAACAACCTTCGTGCCGCATTTTGTGCAGAACAAAGCATCTTTATCCAATTGTGCACCACATTTTTCGCAATAAGGCATGATGAGAAAAAGTTTTTGAGTAAATAATAAGTGCAAATATAATCGTTCTTTTGCAACAAACACTCAATTTATAGTTATTTTTTCTACAAAATGCATAAAAAGTCCGCAAAAACAAGTACCTTTGGCATACAAAAAACATTTAAAGCACTTCTATGGACAAGACAAAGACAAACAAGGAATATCATGAGAGAGTCGTTTTAGGCTCTGACGGAACCTACCGATGGCGATACGAGCGAAGCATTTACACGCATCCAGACGAGTTGCCAGCAGTGCTCAAGGCTTTTGGGGCGATTGCCCTGGTTATGTACATCATACTGACTGTCATAACAGCAAGTGACGGATTCGACGAATGGTGGAGCCTCACATGGCATTTCCTTCTCGCACTGCCCATCATAGCCCTTGTCGCCACAATAGGCTACTACATCGTGGCATGGCTGAAGGGAGGGAAATACAAGGCTGTTTTCGACATGGACGAGAATATGATTGTTCATCGTCAGGTTGATTGGAAGATAAAGAAAAAAGATGTTGTTGGAACCGCGCTCATCCTTGCAGCAGCTGCTGGCGGTGGGCATCTCAGAGAACCTGCTTACGGCATAAGAGCAGAATCAAGAAAAGTCACAAAGACACTATACAAGGATGTTGTGAAGATTCAAAGCAAGCGCTCCAGCAATACCATCTATCTCTACGAGCGAGTCGGCAAGTACGATGTATTTGTCAATGATGAGGACTTCGACATCGTCCTTAACTTCCTACAGGCACATTGCACTAACATAAAATAACAAACTCCCATGCGCTTCGCTGCACATGGGAGTCGAATAGGTGCGATTTTCTTTTTGCTTACTCGTTGTCTGGTGCCTGATCAATGAGATCCATGAACTCGTCGAGCTTTGGAGTGATAATGATCTGTGTGCGACGGTTCTTTGCACGGCCAGCATTTGTGTCGTTGTCGGCTACAGGGTTGTATTCGCCACGACCGCCTGCTGTGAGACGTGATGGGTTGACACCATACTTGTTCTGGAGTTCCTGAACAACAGATGATGCACGCAATGCGGAGAGATCCCAGTTGTTGCGGATGTTTGTCTTTGAGATTGGCACATTGTCTGTATTGCCCTCAATGAGTACTTCATAATCCTTATAGTCTGTGATGATCTTTGCTATCTTGCTCAATGTGGCTGCGGCTGATGGGGAAATCTCGTATGAACCAGACTTATAGAGCATATTGTCGTTGAGGGAGATATAAACAACGCCCTTGAGTACCTGAACATCAACATCCTTGAGCTCTTCCTTTGAGAGAGAGCGAGTGAGGTTGTTTGTGAGAACCATGTTGAGGGAGTCGCTCTTTGTCTTTGCATCAACAAGCTGCTTGATGTACTTGTTGCTGGCATTGATTTCGTCAACAAGTTTGCTGATGTTGGCACCGCCCTGATTGATACTCTCGCTGAGGGCCTTCTGGAGTTCCTTGTTTGCCTGCTGCTGTTCTGCAAGCTGCTTGCCTGCACCTGCAAGTTTCTCTTCTGCTGCAGTAAGCTTTGTTTGAGTAGTGGCAAGCTCTATCTGTTGTGCCTGATATTTCTCCTGAAGCGACTTGAAGTCTTCCTGACAGCTAATCAGTTGCTTGTTGCTCTGACAGCTTGACATAAGGAGCATTGAAGCGAATGCTGACAATGCAATAATGTTTCTTGCTTTCATATTCTTGATTATTTTCGTTTTAGTTTTCGTTTTAGTTAAGATAGCACTTCTGCAAGCACGAGGTCGAAAGGCGTTGTGACCTTAATATTCTCCCGATTGCCTGGTACTAGTGACACCTCATGCCCAAAGCGCTCTACGACGGATGCGTCGTCGGTGAAGAAGTCTGTATATGGTTGCGAGTATGCAGATCGGAGGAGCTGTGCATCAAATACTTGCGGTGTCTGAACAAGGCGGTATTCGCTGCGCGGAACAGTATTGCTGCCTTGCTGTCCGTTGAGACGCCTTACTGTTTCCACAACTTCTGTCACAGGCACTACTGCCCCACTCTTGGCAGCCTCATCATAGCATGATGCGATGGTTTCGACAGAGACAAATGGACGCACACCATCATGAACTCCTATGAGTGTGGCTTCGGGCGATACCTGCTGGAGTCCATTGAGGACGGAGTGGAATCTTGTCTCGCCTCCATTGGTAAGTGTGTATGGCTTGTCGAAATGGTACTGCTGGCAAAGCTGCTTCCAATAGTCCTGCTGATTTTCTGGCAACACGAGCACAACCTGCATCTGGGCATCGTACTGCAAAAAGCGATTGATGGTGCGCATCAGTATCGGCAGTCCCTTGACTGGAAGGAATTGCTTTGGAATGTCGCCGCCCATTCGGAGTCCCTTTCCCCCTGCTACTATGATTATTGACTTAGAAGTCATACATCATGCCTTTCTTGAGGTCATTTGCTGTGTCGGCTCCGCAAAAATACTCTACGAGATCATAGCCGAGTTGGAGGGCTGCACCAGGGCCTTTGCCTGTGAACATGAGTCCATCTCGCTGAGTGAGGGCTGCTGTATATTCTGCTCCTGTGAGATATTTCTCGAAGCCAGGATAGCAAGTCATCTTCTTGCCTTCTGCAAGACCAAGATTTCCATATACGAGAGGTGCAGCACATATGGCAGCAAGCGGTTTGCCCTGAGCATTGTGAGCCATGATAAGGTCACGAAGCGGCTGACAAGCATCAAGGTTTGTCGCTCCTGGCATTCCTCCTGGAAGGAAAAGCAGCTCGGCATCAGAGTAGTCGTTGTCTGCAAAGAGAGAGTCGGCAACAACGCCTATGCCATGTGCTCCCATGACGGTGAGCTGGTCTGTTATTGAAACGGTCTTTACCTGAAGACCAGCACGACGCATAATGTCGATTGGCGCAAGGGCTTCTACTTCTTCAAAGCCCGGTGCAAAGAATGTATAAATCATGTTATTACTGATTTTTTCGTTTTAGTTTTCGTTTTAGTTTTCGTTTTCGTTTTCGTCTTTCTATGTATGTCTAAACGTGAATGTTATTGTTCCCTTATCTGTTCCTGTTCCCTTGGAGAATGTCCAGGCACGAGCGGCTGTCAGGGCTGAGTCTTTCAGATACTTGGAGCCTGTCTGACTTGAAAGGACTGTTGCGCTGATCACCTTGCCATCAGCATCAACCTCAATGCTTACGGTTATCTTGCCTTCGTCCATCACTCCATCTGGATATACTGGCTTCACTCGGCTAAGAACTTGACGATTCCCGTTGTAGCCATCTATGCCACCAGAGCCTTTGCCGCCAGCAGTTGAGCCACCAGTACCGCCTGTGTTTCCAGAGCCGTTGCCCTTGCCTGAAGAACTGAATGCGCCTGCCACACGGCTGTTTGCCGCAGCCGCAGCTTTGCGCTCTTCTTCTGCCTTGCGGCGTGCTTCTTCTTCGGCGGCTTTCTTCTTGGCAGCCTCTTCGGCGGCACGCTTGCGAGCGGCTTCTTCTGCTTTCTTCAAGGCTTCTTGTTCTGCCTTCTTGCGAGCAGCATCTTCTTCTGCCTTTTTCTTTTTTGCAGCCTCTTGGGCAGCTAATGCAGCCTCCCGCTTCTGAGTGAGCATAGGATCTTCTGCTGCATTCGTCTTTGGCTTTGGAGCCACCTTCTTTGAGGCATCCTCGTTGGTTCTTGGTGCCAATGGTGCAGGATTCTCAATGACGGTTGCCTCCTGAGGTTTCTCGTCACCGCCTGCCTCCTGAGGAGATTCATCGCCTCCTTCTTCTGGGGCAGGCGAACCAAATCCATTCTCTGGCTCTGGTTCTGGCTCTGGCTCCTCATCAATGAGCACAGCAATGGCATCCTTGTCCTGCTTTTCCTTGTCAGGCTTGACAACGGAGAGAGTGAGCAAGGCGAGAACTATGAGAATGACAGCATGAACCACGATGGTGGCCATTCCTGCCTTTATCTTATCTTTCTTGTCATTCATGTGCGGATGGAGGACGTGTGGCGAGCACCATCTTGAAGTGGTTCTCGTTTGCCACGCTCAATACTTCTACAATATTCTTATATGGAACTGCTTCGTCGGCATAGAGCGAAACGAAGAGTTCGGTAGAGTCGTTCACCTGGGCATTCAACACCTTTGGTAGTTCTTCGAGGGTGACAGGCTCTTCTTTCTCGTTGCCAGCAGCGGCATAGAGATTGAGTTCCTTGTCAATCACCACGCGAGCAGTTGCCTTGACTGTTGTCTGCTTCTTTCCTTGTGGCAAGAGCACCTTTATGGCATTTGGCGACACCATAGTGCTGGTGATCATGAAGAAAATGAGCAACAGGAAGATAATGTCGGTCATTGACGACATGCTGAATGTCGGGGAGACTTTTGTTCTTCTCTTAAACATATTATTCTTCGCTGATGATATCCATGAATGTGAGTGACTTTGCCTCAATTTCGTTTACTACGCTGTCAACCTTCGCAACGAGATAGTTGTAGGCGAAGAGAGCAATAATACCAACAGCAAGACCACCAACAGTTGTTATCATTGCCTGATAGATACCTCCGGAAAGAAGGCTAATGTCAATATTGCCGCCAGCGTTGCTCATCTGCCAGAATGCCTCGACCATACCAATTACTGTTCCAAGGAATCCGATCATTGGCGCGCCGCCTGCTATTGTTGCAAGGACAGGAAGGCGCTTTTCCATGATGGCAATCTCAAGATTGCCTGTATTCTCAATGGCACTCTGGATCTCAGAAGCAGGCTTGCCAATACGGCTGATGCCGCGCTCAATGATGCGAGCAGAAGCTGTGTTTGTGACACGGCAGAAATTAACAGCCGACTTCACATCGCCATTCTTGATATAATCACGAATGCGATCCATAAAAAGTTTGTCATCCTTGCCAGCGCGACGGATGGCAATGAAACGCTCTACAAAAATGTACACTGCAATGACAGAAAGGATGGCAAGGACAATCATTATCCATCCACCTTTCGATGCGAGCTCAAGAATACTGAGTTCATCCATAATGTTCAATCAATTTATTATAAATTATCAATTAGAATTTCCTATTTCACTGGCAGCAATCATCTGTTTTTATATGGTTTTTATCTTCAACCCATACTTTTTAACCTTCAACTCTTAACTCTTAAATTAAAAATCGCTACCTTTGCGAAAGATTTCGTTGCAAAAATACACTTTTTTCGCAACATACCCCAAATAAATTATATTAAATATGACTAAAAAGATAAAGTTTGCACTCTTTGGCAATGTATATCAGGAAAGGAAGTGCGCTGCAGTGCAGAAATTCTTTGCAATTGCAAGCGAGAGGAAGGCAGAGATTGCCATACCTGAAGCGTTCTTCCTGTTCTTGCGTGACAACATGAAAATCAATGTGCCAGAGTGCGAAATTATCAAAGACGATAACTTCACTGCAGACTTCGTCATTTGCATGGGCGGCGACGGAACATTCCTTGATGTGGCAAGCAAAGTGGGAAGCAAGGAGATTCCTATCATTGGTATCAACACAGGACGATTGGGTTTCCTGGCAAGCTTTTCGCCCGATCACATAGAAAACACCATCAACGATATTTATGCTGAGAATTACAATACAGAGAAGCATAGCGTGCTGACAATCTCATGCGACGAGCTATATCTTGGCGAATATCCATACGCCCTAAACGAGATTGCCATTCTGAAGCATGACATTTCGTCAATGATCACCATTCATACAGACATTAACGATGAGTACCTCACTACTTATCAAGCGGATGGTCTCATTGTTGGAACGCCTACTGGTTCAACAGCTTACTCTCTCAGCGTGGGTGGTCCTATCATTGTGCCTCAAAGCGACACAATCTGTCTCACTCCTGTGGCTCCTCATAGCCTAAACATGCGTCCAATTGTCTTGTGCGACAACAGCGAAATAACTCTACGCGTGGAGAGCCGCAGCCACAATTTTCTCATTTCTCTTGACGGACGCAGCCAGAGCTATCCAGAGAATATACACTTGCACATTCGCAAAGCTCCATACCATGTAAATGTCGTGACTCGTCCAGGACAGAGCTTCTTCACCACGTTGAGAAAGAAGATGATGTGGGGCAAAGATGTCAGAATGTAAAGGAGAAATAAAGTGGATGTGAAATGAAACTGAACAAAACAAAATACTCTTCAAAACAGATTGTCAAATGGCTGTGGCAGCACCATAAGAACTGCCGTGTTCAGGCATTCGTCAATATGTTCATCGGACTTGCCCAAGTGGGACTTGGATTGCTGGGTGTGGATACTTTGCGCTCGCTCACCGACATTGCCACTCATGCTAAAGAAGGAAGCATCGTCTGGACAGCGGTTCTGCTGGCAACGGTGTTCCTGACAGAGATGATTCTTCACATAGTGCAGACATGGATCACTGCAGTTCTTGGAGTGAAAACGCAGAACATGATGCAGCAGTTCTTTTTCAGCCGCCTGCTGCAAGGAAGATGGTGCGGCATAGAGAAGTTCCATAGCGGTGACGTGCTCAACCGACTGTTCGGCGACGTGAAGGACATTGTAAGCCTCATGACCGAAGTCTTGCCTTCCAGCGTCATCATCATTACCCAGTTCATCGCTTCGTTCATCTACCTTTATACGATGGACAGCACTCTCGCTATAATCATCGTTCTCGCTTCTCCTATCTTCATCATTCTGTCACGAATCTATTTCCTGAAAATGAGACGTATAGTAAGAAAGATAAAAGATAGCGACTCTGCTATTCAGGCAATAATTCAGGAGAGCATTCAGCATAAGATGGTGATAAAAGTGCTGGAGCGAGGCAACACCATGGTTGATCGATTGGAACAGCGTCAAGGCTTGTTGCGCAAACAGATAAAGGCAAGGGCAAGGTTCTCCATATTCTCTAAGACATTGGTGAACATCGGTTTTGCTGCTGCTTATCTTTGTGCTCTTGTTTGGGGACTTTTCCAATTACAAGAAGGTCTCATTACTGTGGGTGTATTGATGGCTTTCACTCAGCTCATCAACCGCGTACAGCGTCCTCTCATAGACATTGCACGCCTGCTGCCTATCTTCGTCAACAGTCTCACTTCGTGCGAACGTCTCATGGAACTGGAGGAACTGCCGCTTGAGCCTGACGATGAACCGCAAAAAATCATCGGACATGCTGGCATTCAGTTCAACGATGTAAGTTACCGATACACAGACAATGGCAGACTCATATTGAATCATTTTTCCCACAATTTCCGTCCAGGTTCGTTCACAGCTATTCTTGGTGAAACGGGTGCGGGAAAGACAACGCTCATTCGTCTCATCCTTGCTCTTATCAGTCCTACAGAAGGTAAAGTTGACGCATACGATGATGACCTTGCTGTTCACGGGAACAATGGGACAAAGCTCTACCCTATCTCGCCAGCATTGCGCATCAATTTCTCTTACATACCTCAGGGCAACACACTTTTCTCTGGAACAATCCGTGAGAATCTCCTTATGGGCAAGCCAAATGCAACAAAGGAAGAGATGCGTGAGGCTCTGCACCTCGCAATGGCAGACTTTGTTTTTGAACTGCCTAACGGTCTTGACACTAAATGTGCAGAACAGGGAGGCGGACTTTCAGAAGGTCAGGCCCAGCGCATCGCTATTGCCAGAGCTATTCTCCACCCATGCAAGGTGCTCCTTCTTGACGAAGCTACATCTGCCCTTGACATCGAAACTGAGAAGCAACTACTTGAAAACCTGAAACGCCATTTCCATGACAGCACTATCATCTTTGTCACTCACCGTCTTGCCGTTGTTGATTTCACAAGCGATGTTATCAAGATGGAAAGGAACAAAGGTTAAATGGTAAATAGTAAATGTGCAGATGAAAGATTCCATTGATTTCGCTACAGAACCGATTGGCAAGCTTTTCAGAAAGATGTTCTTGCCAACATTAGTGGGCATGGTTTCGATGGTGGTGCTAAACATTACCGACGGCGCCTTCATTGGTCATGGTGACTGCAGCGATGCATTAGCAGCAGTGAATATCGTTGCACCCATTTTCATGATAACAGCAGGAATAGGTCTGATGTTCGGCATTGGCAGCAATGTTGTGGCAAGCATTCATCTTTCCAAGAAAAACAACAAAGCTGCCAACATAAATCTAACACAAGGTGTCTTGGCAGGATGGATAATCGGTTTTGCCTTAGGTGCCTTGTTCTATTTTTTCCAAGAGGAAACGTGCATGTTATTCGGATGCAGCGAACAGCTCCTTCCCTATGCATGCAAGTACCTGAAATGGGTAGCATTGCTAACGCCATTCAATATGTTTGGAATGATTGCCATGTTCATGATTCGTCTGGACGGCTCGCCAAAATTCGCCATGAGCATAAATCTCGGCATGGCACTCACAAACATGCTCCTCGATTACATTCTCATTTTTCCTCTCGACATGGGCATCGAAGGTGCAGCCATCGCAACAACCTTCTCCTTCACCGTTGGCAACATTCCTGTTGCTATATACATATTTAAATATAGCAAGATTGTTCATTTCTACCGTCTGAAACTATCTGTGAACAGCATCCGCCTTACATGTCGCAACCTGCTCTATCAGGCAAAGATTGGTGCTTCTGCCCTTCTTGGAGAAGGCGCCATTGCGTCTGTAATCATCGTAGGCAATTATGTCTTCATGGAGTATCTGGGCGAAGATGGTGTCGCTGCATTCTCCGTAGGATGTTACTGTCTGCCAATCACATTTATGATGGGCAACGCCATTGTCCAGAGCGTGCAACCAATCATCAGCTTTGCTCATGGCGTAGGTAATCGAGAACGACTTGTCGCCGCGCGAAACATTGCCATTCAGACAGCAGCAGCAAGCGGCGTTCTGGGAATGCTGATCATGTGGACTTGTTCAACTATTATTTCTGGAACATTCCTTGACACATCCTGCCATGCCTATCAAGTGTGCTGCGAAGGAATGCCTTGGTTCTCTGCCGAGTTTCTTCTTGTTGCTTTGAACATTGTTTTCATCGGTTATTTTCAAAGTGTAGAAAAAGCCACTCAAGCAACGGTTTTCACCGTACTCCGTGGCTTCATTTTCTCTATCCCTGCTTTTATATTCCTTCCTATGATGCTTTGTCCCGAAGGCTTATGGCTTGCTCTCCCTGCCGCCGAAGCTCTTACCACTTTGCTGATAGCCATTACTTATATAAAGGCAAGATAAACAATCAAAAAGAGATGCACCTCCGCAAATTCGCGGCAGTGCATCTCTCTTTATCATTAATATCAGAATTTCTTACTGTCCGAGAATGATAGTCACAAGTGTATTGATGTCTTTTATGTCTTTCACCGTGTCATCGTTGATGTCTGCTTCGTTATTATCGTCCGAAGCTCCGTCTATGATGATGCTGATGAGAGTGGTGAGGTCGCTGAGATTTATCTTGCCATCATGATTGACATCACCGCGCCGCCACTTGCGAACAAGATTCTCTACTGTAATTCTTGATATGTAGGAATTGGCATCGTTATAGCCACCCCTTGCCATACAGAATCCAAGATTGCCCTCAGAGAGCATTGTGACTTTGTAACCACCGTCTATTTCCTCAACCTCCCAAGTGCCATCGCCATTGCCACCACCCTTGAAGTTGATAGGGAAACTTGCCTTGTTGCCAATCTCGAAAGTAACCACAGCACCCTTTGCCAAATCGAGGATAGCAGCAGAGCGGTTGGCGTTGAGCATACCCATGCCATAGCCTTGGCGAATGATAGTGCCTTTGCCGTTCCATTCGTTAGTCACTCCTTGGAATGCAAACTCACCAGCCATTGCCGAAGGCGAAGTACAAGAGTAAATGTCCTGATACCTGCTATTGCCGATTTCCCAAGCAGTACCCACCTTTTCATAAACACCATTATTGCTATTTGAGATAGTGCAATTCTCTGCAGTCCATTCCTTGAAGTTGTAATCGGTAATCTCAATATAGGTGTTTGTTGACACATGCTCTATCTTTATTGCTCCGAAAGCAAACCAACAAGAACCGAGGTTTACAGGACAACCGAGTTTCACAGACAGACTGCCGCCATCGTTTTCCACACAAGCGTATATCACGTTCTGGTAATTGCCGTTGCCGAACTTCACGTTCGCCTCTGCTCTCGTGTTAGGATTGCTTGTATTGGAATGGTCACTTGCCCAGTCCTTTATCTGCACCTGATTGCCACCAACTTCCATGTAAGCTACGGACATCTGCTTATCAGCATATGTAGTGCAGTTCTGGTATGAACCTTGACGATAAAGAGCAGGGAGAGTGATGCGATAGAGACCTTTACTCAATCCTGTAGCTGTCTGAGTGAGATTGACTGTGTTTTGATAAACCTCATACACATTGTTCTCTGTAGTAAGACCGAACGTTATGTCTGCCAGCTTGCTTGTGCAGTCCTCCAGCGTAGTCAGCTTGCCCAGCATTTCATAATCATCTTCAGTAGCACCAGCTTTGGTTGCCACCGCAAGAGCCGCCTTATGCATTCTCGCTGCCACGATAGCATTATGCTCCTCTGCTGTCATCAACTTCCAGTAACTGTTGCGAAGGTCAGGTGTATTCGTTGAGCTTGAATTGTTAGCCACCTTGTACTTCGTCGACATGTTTATATACATATTGGCATCGTCAGCAGGGTTTGTGGTATTGGTGAATGTGTAGGTATTCTCCATGCCATCTACCGCTTTCAGAAGATAATGAGTAGCCGATGCAGCATTCGATGCGGCACTTGTCCAGTACATGCCGCTGTAGTACATACCATTGTCCACCTGCTTGATGGTATATTTGCCAGCATTAGCCTCAAACTCCATTGGAATGCCGAAGTTGTCAACCCATGCGTCATTGCCACTGCGGCTTAGGAACTTGTCCTGCAATGCGTTATAAACATAGAATATCTCGCCACCGATGCCCAAAGGGTCGCCAGAGCCATCTGCCACCTTTGAATCACCAATGTGCAGGTAGTAGTTGCCAGCCTTAGCATAGATTTGGGCTACCGAACCGCTCTTGCCACTTGGTGTTTCCACCACGATGTCGCCAAGATTGCCTTCATCCAATGTGCCGAATGTTCCGAGCAGATATTCACCAGCAGCAAGTGTGCCAGCAGAACGCATCTCAAAGACAGGAGCAGAGTATGGAGGGCCATACTGCCAAGTGCGCTTACGAACCTTTACGCCTCCTGTAATGTCAAGTCGGTCGCCCGAAGCATTACCTGTGCCGTTAAGGTCGAATACGATGCGTGAACCTTCCTTAACGAAGAGGTCGCCAACCTTCATGTGGGCATAGCCATTGTCGTTGGTGAGAGGAGTTGACTTGGCATGGTCGGTGATGTAGAGAGCCGAACCATATTCCATTTCAATGCTCTTGTATGTGCTTTCAGTTGCATTGAGGGCACAACCAAGGAAGAGTTCCGTGTGGAGGTTTGCCCAGATTGGGCTGTAGAGAATGCTACCGTTACAGATGAGAGCACCGTCCCACACGTCAGTCTTGCCCGAATGGGTGTGGTTGCCATACATGAGGTGAGCAGCCGAAGCGCCCTGCTTACAGATGTTTGTCGTTCCTGTAAAAGGATTGTCTGTGAAACGAACACGATCCCAAGTATGCTTTGTCTCATTGTATGTCACCTGATCACCACCTTCGATAGTAGTGCGCGAATTGATGAAGAGCGTAGAAGGACAAGCATTTGCGTTCACCTTGATATTGCGTTCCTGACCTTCACCGTTTGTCATGATGAGTACATCCTTACCACCGATAAGCGAACCACGGAGTTCACCGTTATAGTCAGCACTTCTTCCCGTCCAAGTGAGTGGAGGAGGAGCCTGAGTCAAGCCTTCGAGTTCGCCCACAAAGAAACTTGGATGAGGAGGCTGATTGTAACCTTCTGTTTGCCAAACCATAGCCTGACGATATTCGTGGTCATACCAGAGCGAAGGCATACGGTGTTCGGTTGGGGTTACGGTGGTATAGACACGGAGATATTTATTGTCAGAAGAACGCATTACGATTTCTTCGCGCCAGTCGCCGAGGATATCGCCTGTAGCACAAGGATTCTTCTTCGTACCGTTGATACATGCAGTTGCGTAATCATTATTCTCCATTGTGTTGAAGATTCGACCTCCGTTTTTATCTACATACAGGATGCTTTCGTTAGAGCCAGGACCATTGATAGACTCCGACAGAAGGTCGCCATCCCAATAGATGCGGAAGTTGAGAGCCATAGGATATGAAGTCTGGTTGTTCCAACCGTTTGACATACCATCAATATATGTAGGAGAATAAGGACTTGGCTGAACATAGCTCAGAGGCAAGATACCAGATGAAGTAGAAGCACCGATACCGCCTGGGTATTCATTTGTGAAGTTGCCAGCCATAGAGCGTCCATCATCAGATGATGCTGTTCCGCGTGCATAGATTTCGCATGTGGCAGCATTGCGGAAGTTGTAACCAGGCTTGTCTTCATTGCAGGCGAACGTTTCCAATCCCTTGCGGTAAGGGTCGAGGTCGCCTGTATGGGATGCATCGCCATGGCCAAGACTTGTGGAAGACAAGCCGTGAAGACTGTTGTCGCTTGTGTGGAAGTCGAGTGTCATCGAACCATAGATGATTTCGTCTGCACCGTCGAGGTCAACGTCTGCAATCGAGAAGTTATGATAGCCTTGTCCATACCAGCCAGCATTGTTGTAGCTGTTCCAAGTGTTGCCTACCTTATATAATTTATTAGTGCTCTTGTTCACACGATATGTACAAGCCATGATCTTAGTGTAGATACCACGACCGAGGAAGATGTAAGGATTCTGACCATCCAAATATGGAGCACCCATGAAGTATTTGCTCGAACGGTGACCATAGCCATCGCCCCAATCGCTTGCATTGCCACGAGGGAGAGGGTAGGAGATATAATCGTAAGCCTTACCTGTGCGACCGTCGATATACATGAGCCATTCCTCACCTGAGTTAGAGAAAGTCATGTTAGCTGTGTGGGTGATGCCGCCACGGATGTTTTCATTCGCATTACCAATCACACGAGTTGTGCCATCGCCATGATGAAGCACAGTGTTGGCTCCACCACGATAGAGCACTTCGCAAGCACCATCTTCGTTCCAGTCGAATGCAACAGCATCCCATTGTTCATCAGCACCATAACAGATGTTAGGGCCGCAGTCTATCCACCACAATCTGCCGTAGTTGATTGAGGAAGCATAGCATTCGATGTGACAATACATCGTATAGTTGTTTGCTGGGAACAGGTTGTCTTGGTCTGTCTGGTTCTTGCGCTTCACGATGAAGTCTATCTTGCCATCACCATCCACATCGCCAAGCGACACATCATTGATGGTGTAGTTTGCCATAGCAGAACTTGGGTCGCTGAATTTCCAAACAGTCACACCGTTGTTTGCCTGCACATTAGCCATAGGAATCTCAAGATACTGCTTTGCCCATGTGCTTGTAGCGGCACATTGAGCGCCAACAACACCATATCTCACAGGAGCCACGGTGTAAGTGCTGTTTGTCGAACCGCCTGTGTCAGAATAGTTTGAGGCTTTGAGGTTCTCTGCAATGAGCGAACCATTGCGATAGAGGTTGTAGGTCACGCCATAATACTCATCAGCTTGCACCCTCCAACTTACAAATACGCCAGAGCTGACCTTCACAGCTACCAAACCGCGATCAAGAGCATCTGTGTGTCGTTGAGCCACAGAAGCCAAACTCAGCCAGCAAAGGGCAAAGAGAATAAAAAATTTTTTCATTTTTTAGTCAATAAAAAGTGTGTTGAAACGTCAATGAAGGAAATAGTTAGTAAGTCAGATGTCTAATTTTGCCGCAAAGTTACACATTTTTTGTATTAAATAACAAATATTAGGTCAAAGATTCGTACTTCAACGAATATTGTAAACGAAAATATCCATTATTTAATCATATTTGAAGGCAAATTTTAAGGTATGAAACTTGTGTGAATGTATTTTTTTTTGTTATTTTGCATTCCGAAAGATAAATACATAATACCAATGGCACTTGCTGACAATAATAAATATCCAGTACTGAGGGAAACGAAGTTTGTTGACCTCATGCAAAGACGCATTTTCAATGTACTCATTATAGCTAATCCTTATGATGCTTTCATGCTGGAGGATGACGGTCGTGTGGATGAAAAGATTTTTGACGAATACTCAAAACTGGGACTGAGGTATCCGCCTCGATTCTTCCGTGCAGCATCAAAGGAGGATGCTGATGGTCTTGTTGCAAATAATAAGTTTGACTTGGTAATCTGTATGCCAGGTACTGACAATAATAATGTGTTTGACATTGCTCGTGACTTCAAGGAAATGCATCCCGATGTACCTATCGTGGTGCTTACACCCTTCTCTCATGGTATCACCAGAAGAATGGAGAATGAGGACTTGAGCGTCTTTGAGTATGTGTTCTGCTGGTTAGGCAATACAGAACTTCTGCTGAGTATCATCAAGCTGATGGAGGACAAGATGAACCTGCAACATGACCTTGAGGCTGGCGTGCAGATGATTCTTGTGGTGGAGGATAGCATACGCTTCTATTCTTCGCTGTTGCCTAATCTCTATCAGTTTGTGCTTCAGCAAAGTCTGGAGTTTGCTACAGAGGCTTTGAACTCGCTGCTTGAAATGCTGCGAATGCGTGGTCGCCCTAAGATTGTGCTTGCTCGCTCATACGAGGAGGCATGGGATTTATACACCAAGTACAGCGACAATGTGCTGGGTGTGATTTCCGATTGCCGTTTCCCTATGAAGGCTGATGACAAAGAAAAGGATGAATTGGCTGGATATAAGCTGCTTCAAGCAATTCATGGAGTGGACGAATATGTGCCATTGGTGATGGATTCAAGCGAGACCGATAAAAAGGAATATGCAGATAGAGTTTTTGCGGCTTTCATCGACAAGAATTCAAAGAAACTGGCTCAAGACCTCAAGGATGTGCTCACCAAGCATTTTGGTTTCGGAGATTTTGTATTCCGTGATCCTGACACATTGAAAGAGATTGCACGTGTGAAGAACCTAAAAGGATTACAGGAAAGCATATTCTCTCTGCCAGCAGAATCGTTGGCTTATCACTTGAAGCACAATAATGTGAGTCGCTGGCTCAGTTCGCGCGCCATATTCCCTGTTGCGGAATTTTTGAAGAAGATTACATGGAAGGTTGAGAGTGACGTTGATGCACACCGTCAGTATATCTTCGATGCTATCGTTAGCTACCGAAGGATGAAGAATCAAGGTGTCGTCGCAATTTTCCATAGAGATAGATACGACTCCTACAGTCAGTTTGCCCGTATCGGCGAAGGGTCGCTGGGAGGCAAAGGCAGAGGTCTCGCATTCCTCGACAACATCATCAAGCGCCGCACAGACCTGAATGAATACGAGAATGCCAGTGTGATGATTCCTAAGACAGTGGTGCTCTGTACCGACATCTTCGACAAGTTCATGGAGAGTAATTCTCTGTATGAGATAGCACTCAGCAACATTTCAGACGAAGATATTCTTCAGCATTTCCTTCATGGACGACTTCCTGAAGAACTTGCAGATGACTTGATGTCGTTTATGGACGTTGTACACGGACCTATTGCCATTCGTTCTTCATCATTGCTCGAAGATAGCCATTACCAACCATTTGCAGGCATATATTCTACATATATGATTCCACAAGTTGGTGATAAATATGCACGTCTTGAAATGCTTTCCAATGCAATTAAGAGTGTGTATGCCAGCGTTTTCTACCAAGCCAGCAAGGATTATATGGTGGCAACATCTAACGTCATCGACCAAGAAAAGATGGCTGTGATATTGCAAGAAGTTGTAGGTCAAGAGTATGAAAGCGGTTTCTACCCTACTATCTCTGGTGTGGGCAGAAGCATCAATTATTACCCTATAGGTGATGAAAAAGCCGAAGAAGGAACTGTAGAGCTTGCTCTTGGTTTGGGAAAATACATCGTTGATGGAGGACTTTGCCTTAGAGTATGTCCTCACCATCATGACAAGGTATTGCAGACAAGCGAAATGGAAATTGCGTTGAGAGAAACGCAGACAAAATTCTATGCTCTTGATGTCAATGAAGAAAAGTTAGGAAATAGCCTCGACTTTAAAGTTGATGACGCATTCAATCTTAAGACCGTCACTGTTCGCGATGCCGATAAAGACGGTTCGCTTCAGTGGATAGTCAGCACCTTCGATCCGTATGACCAATGCATCTATGATGGATATTATGAAGGAAAGAACCGCAAGATTATCTCCTTTGCAGGAGTATTGCAGCATGGTGTATTCCCATTGCCTGAACTATTGCAGAAAGCACTTGATTATGGACAGAAAGAGATGGGACGACCTGTTGAAATAGAATTTGCAGTTAACCTTCACAAGGACAAGACTGGAGAGTTCTACCTACTGCAGATTCGACCAATGGTGGACAACACAATGCAATTGGACGAAGATATAACTCTTGTACCAGACGAGGACTGCATCATCAGAAGTCATAATGCCATAGGGCATGGTATCATCAATGACATTCACGATGTTGTTTATGTTAAGACTGAAAGCTTTACTGCAAACCAAACAACCCAGATTGCCGATGAAGTAGAAAAGATAAACCGCGGTTTCCTTGAACGAGGCGAGAACTATGTCCTTGTCGGACCAGGACGATGGGGAACAAGCGATCCTTGGCTTGGTATTCCTGTAAAGTGGCCAAACATATCAGCAGCAAAAGTAATTGTAGAAGCTGCATTACAGAATTTCCATGTGGATCCAAGTCAAGGCACACACTTCTTCCAGAATCTGACAAGTATGGGTGCAAGTTACTTCACTGTCAACGACTACCTTGGTGATGGTGTTTATCGTCAAAACATCCTCAATGCCATGTCAGCAGTAGAAGAAACCGAACACGTTAGAAGAGTTCATTTCAATAACCCTATAATAATAAAGGTTGACGGAATGAAGAAAGAAGGCATTGTACTTCTATCAGAAAATCAATAATACTCAAAGCAAAAAAAGCTCCCCCGAGAAAATCTCTCGGAGGAGCTCTAAGTAGGCGGCGACCTACTCTCCCGCATTGCGGTGCAGTACCATCGGCGCGCCCGGGCTTAAC
>JAGHUI010000002.1 GCA_018064885.1 Candidatus Minthosoma equi
TACCGTCAACATATTTCTTTAAGCTGAACGTCAAAATATAATTTTTAAAAAAATATTTGATGCTCGTTCAGTTTTGAGGGACGTTGACGGTGGGAAAACGAAAACGAAAACGAAAACCTCAATAACCAATAATTAACGTAAATGAAAAAGAATATCACCATAAATCTTTGCGGCCGCCTCTACCAGATTGATGAGGATGCTTTCGCTTTGCTCAGCAACTATACTGATAGTCTTCGCAATTACTTCTCCAAGCAGGAGGGGTGCGGAGAGATTGCTGACGACATTGAACAGCGCATAGCTGAATTGTTTGACGAACTTAAAGCTCAGGGCATTGAGGCTATCACTATTGAGCACGTTGAAGCCATAATCCATCAGATTGGAAACGTGGAAGATATCACAGGCGAGGCTGAAAACGATAACGAAAACCATAACAAAAACGATAACGATAACGAAAACGCTTCTGGCAATGCTCAGAAAACGAACTCTCAAAGAAAAACATTCTTCCGCGACGGCAACGACAAGGTGTTCTGCGGCGTGCTGAGCGGATGCGCCCACTACTTTGGGGGTACAGCAAACTCTTGGCGATGGATATACGCAGCAATTTGCGTGGCATGGATGATCGTTTGCGGCTTCAATCCATTCTCATTTGCATTCTTCACGAGCGGTCTTCTGAGCTTTGCAGGCTTCATCATGGCTATTTTCTTCGCGCCAGTAATGCTTGCCCCTGCTGTGCCATATTTCCTTGCTGCCATCTTTGCCAAGGAAGCCGTCAACCCTGAGGATCAGCTGAAGATGAAAGGCAAGGAAGTGACTCCACAGAGCATTGCAATGGAGGTGACAGAGCAGACAGCAAAGGAGGAGAGGAAAAAGGATCCTAACAACGTGACTGTATGGAATGCCATTTCGGGTGTGTTCAGCGTTGGATTAAGCATTCTTCTTGGCATCTTCTTCCTTATCCCTCTGGGCTTTCTCGTGGCTCTCATTGTGAATACACAAGGTTTCGTCAGCAGCATGCTTGGACTTGCCTTTGTTCAAAATTACGTTTATGTCAGTTTGCCATTTGCCCTTCTTTTCCTTTCCATCATGGCATGCATCGGCATACTGCTTTACTGCAGCATCCATTCTGCCGTTAGCTCGTTCAAGAAGTGCAAGACGATGAGTGTCACTCAGCGCATCGTGTGGCTCGTGGTTTGGATTATCAGCGTAATCAACATCGTTGGCGCAGCAATTTTCCTTGACAAACGCCGAGAGGAAGTCTTTGATACTGAAAGACAGCGCCAAGAGGAAGAGCAGGCGGCATGGGACAGACAGCACACGCATGACGGCATCATTATGAGCGATGAGGATTGGGATGTCATCAGAGAAGGCGGCTGGACAATCACAAAGAGTCAGAATACGGATCGCTACACTTACTCTGGCGAATATATGGACGGCGACGAGTATGTGCGCTATCTTGATGCTTGCAACTGGAACGAACCTGTTATCGTGACAATTGAGAAGACGGAAAAGGTTGAGCCAGGCATTTACACCCTCGCTGCTGCCTGCCGCGCAGACAATACTGGCAGATACATCTTCGCTCAGGTGGAGGGCAACGACACTCTCTATGTGTCAGAAATACCTGTATCGGAGAATGAAGGCGGCAACATTTGGGCTGCTGCTTCCAATGCAAAGAAGGAACTTGTGAAGTCGTCAACAAAAACCACGCTCAACATAACCCACCGTCAAAAGAGGAGGCACATGGAATATGAGACAGAAGATGAAGCTGTGGATACTGATGAGGATGAAGTTGAGGATACTGATGAGGATGAAGTTGAGGATACTGATGAGGATACAGCAGAAGCCCTCGCTCCTGACAACCTGCTTGTCCGCCAATACCTGAGAGATTTCATTTCGCCAAGCAAGTATGCCAGCATCAAGAACGCTAATAACGGAGAAGGATATGGGTGGAATGTTGTGTTTGTGAAGGACATTGTGATCACAGCACCTTCAACAATCACTTACGGCATCAGCACCGATCCTGACTTCACTGGCGGCGTGGCAACCGAAGGCTATTTCTCTGCTACCGATTTCCACCTGTTCAAGAAGTAAGCTTACACATTATTAATATATATAAGCACACAAATCACAAAAGCATTACACATTATTAATATATAAAGAATGACCAGAGCTTCCTCGTATTTGGGGAGTTCTGGTTGTTTTATTTACCATTTTCATATATTTATGCATTTTTCTTGTCAATTTGTTTGTCGTTTTCCGAATTATCCTTAACTTTGCAAGCGAAATATAATAAAAACATGAATTCTTTTAGCAGCACATATTTTTATTTTTACTTTTACTTTAGCAAATAGTAAGAGCGGGAATGTGTGTGCATAAAGACAACAACAAAGACAATAACAATAAAGATGTATATGAGTCCCGCTCCTAACAGAGTGGGATTTTTATTTGTAACATGAAGAAGATAGCAATACAAGGTCAGGTGGGTTCATTCCATGATGTGGCAAGTCACCACTATTTCGAGGGCGAGGAGCTGGAACTTATCTGCTGCGACACCTTCGAGCAGGTGTTTGAAGAGATGAAGAAGGACTCGAGCGTAATCAGCTTGGTGGCTATTGAGAACACCATTGCCGGTTCACTCCTTCACAACTACGAACTGCTGCGCGAGAGCGGAATGCAGATTGTGGGAGAGCATAAGCTGAGAATCAGCCACAGTATCATGTGCCTGCCCGATGAAGATTGGGCTGACATCACCGAGGTGAACTCTCATCCTGTGGCTCTGATGCAATGCCGCGATTTCTTGAAGAAGCACAAAGAAATGAAGATTGTGGAAACTGACGATACTGCAGGCTCTGCAAAGAACATCAGCGAGAATCAACTTCGCGGCCATGCTGCTATCTGCTCTAAGTTTGCCGCTCCGCTCTATGGCATGAAGGTGTTGGAGGAGGAGATTGAGACAAACAAGCACAATTTCACTCGCTTCCTCGTTCTCGCCGACCCTTGGCAGGCAGAGGAGCTTTGCGTGCCAAGCCAGTCAAGAAAGGCAAGCATCGTGTTCAGCCTTCCTCACAACGAGGGTTCGCTCTCTCAGGTGCTTAGCATCTTCTCATTCTACAAGATCAATCTCTCTAAGATTCAGTCGTTGCCAATCATCGGCAGAGAGTGGGAATACCTGTTCTACATAGATGTTCTCTACGATGACTACACTCGCTACCGCCAGAGCATCGACGCTGTGCGACCTTTGACAAAGCAACTTAAGATATTGGGAGAATACAAAGAGGGACGCTCTACTATTTAAGTAAAAAAACAACAACATGATACAACCAGCAGAAAGACTTTCATTAGTCTCAGAATACTATTTCTCAAGAAAACTCAAAGAGGTGGCAAAGATGAATGCAGAGGGCAAGGACATCATCAGCCTTGCTATCGGTTCGCCAGACATGCCGCCAAGTCCAGAAACCATCGATGTGCTCTGCGAGAACGCTAAACGCCCTGATGCTCACGGCTATCAGCCAACTGTGGGTATTCCTGAACTGCGTGGAGCAATGGCTCGTTTCTATAAGCGCTGGTATGGCGTGGAGCTTGATCCTGCCACAGAAATTCAGCCTCTTATAGGAAGCAAGGAGGGCATACTGCATGTCACTCTCGCATTCTGCAACCCTGGCGACAAGGTGCTTGTGCCTAACCCAGGATACCCAACATACACTTCTCTCAGCAAGATTCTCGGCCAGCAGATTGTCAACTATGATCTTCGTGAGGACAACGGATGGCAGCCAGATTTCGACCAGCTTGAGAGCATGGATCTCTCTGATGTGAAACTCATGTGGACAAACTACCCAAACATGCCTACTGGCGGTCGCGCTTCACGCGAGCTTTACGAGAAGATTGTTGCATTCGCCAAGAAGCACAACATTGTTGTTGTAAATGACAATCCATACTCTTTCATTCTCAACCGCGATGAGCATCTCAGCATACTTCAGGTGCCTGGAGCTAAGGATTGCTGCATAGAATTCAACTCTATGTCCAAGAGCCACAACATGCCAGGATGGCGTGTGGGAATGCTTGCCACAAACAAGGAATTTGTCCAGTGGGTACTCAAGATCAAGAGCAACATCGACTCTGGAACATTCCGCGCACTCCAGCTTGCCGCGGCTCAGGCATACGACAACACAGAGGCTTGGCACACTAATGCCAATATCGAGACATACGCTTCACGCCGCAAGATTGCTGAGGATATTATGACCACCCTCGGATGCACGTTTGATCCAACACAGCAGGGCATGTTCCTTTGGGGACGCATTCCAGAGAAATATGCTGATGTGGAAGACCTTACAGAGAAGGTGCTTCACGATGCAAGAGTGTTCATCACTCCTGGCTTCATTTTTGGAACAAACGGCAAGCGTTATCTGCGCATCTCGCTCTGCGCTAAGGATGAGAAGATGCAGGAAGCACTCAAGAGAATCAAAGAAATCAAAAATAATCTATAATCAAAAACAAACTATATAAACACACATATTATATAATATGGAACTCGAACTTCAACCACTGGGTTTGCCAAGTGACAGCGAACGCCCATTCATAATTGCCGGTCCATGCTCTGCCGAGACAGAAGAGCAAGTAATGACAACAGCCACTCAGCTGGCTGCAAAAGGATGCCACATGTTCCGTGCTGGTATCTGGAAGCCACGCACAAAACCAGGAGGCTTTGAGGGCAACGGAGAATTGGCTCTTCCTTGGATGGAACGCGTGAAGAAGGAAACAGGCATGCTCACAGCTACCGAGGTTGCAACTCCTGAGCATGTGGAACTTGCACTCAAATACAACATCGACATTCTTTGGGTTGGCGCTCGCACAACAGCAAACCCATTCGCCATGCAGGCACTTGCCGACAGCCTTGTTGGCGTTGATGTCCCTGTGCTTATCAAGAACCCAGTAAACCCAGATCTTGAACTTTGGATTGGCGCCCTTGAGCGCATCAACCGTGCAGGCATCAAGCGTCTTGGTGCTATCCACCGCGGTTTCTCAAGCTTCGAGAAGAAGATTTACCGCAACAGTCCTATGTGGCAGATTCCTATCGAGCTCAAGCGCCGCATTCCTGAGCTTCCAATCTGCAACGACCCAAGCCACATCGGTGGCAAGCGCGACCTCATCGCCCCACTCTGCCAGCAGGCTATGGACCTTGGCTTCGACGGACTGATCGTTGAGAGCCATTGCAATCCTGACAAGGCTTGGAGCGACGCAAGTCAGCAGGTTACTCCAGACATTCTCGACTTCATCATCTCAATGCTCGTCATTCGTGAGGAGACTCAGAAGACTGAGGACATCGTGGCTCTCCGCAAGCATATTGACGAGATTGACCGCGAACTCATTGACGTGCTCTCACGCCGTATGGGCATAAGCCGCGAAATCGGTATGTACAAGAAGGAGCATGGAATGACTATCGTGCAGACAAGCCGCTACAATGAGATTCTTGATAAGCGTGGTGCACAGGGCTCACTCATGGGCATTGACCCAGAGTGCGTAAAGAAGATTTTCGAAGCAATACACGAAGAGTCAGTAAATCAGCAGATGAATGTGTTGAACCAGAACAAGTAAACAAAGAAGACCCTCTCCCCTAACCCTCTCCCGTAAAGGGCGAGGGAGTCCATCCGGACAATTCGTCAAGAAAGGTTCTTTAAGTTAAAAGGATAAAAAGTTGATCTCAAAAAACAACATTCCAATATGAAGATTTTGATTTTAGGTGCAGGCAAGATGGGCTCATTCTTCACCGACCTGCTCAGCTTCGACCACGAGGTAGCCGTTTACGATATCGACCCAAAGAAGCTCAGATTCATGTATAACACAATGCGCTTCACTTCGCTGGACGAGATCAAGGAATTCCGACCAGAGCTTGTGATAAATGCAGTAAGCTTGAAATACACTCTGAGCGTATTCGACACAGTAATTCCTTATCTTCCAGACATGTGCGTGCTGAGCGACATCAGCAGCGTGAAGACAGGCTTCAAGGAATATTACGAAAAGACAGGAATGCGCTACGTCAGCACTCACCCAATGTTCGGTCCTACATTCGCAAACCTTGGCAAGCTGGCAACAGAGAATGCCATTATCATAAGCGAAGGTGACTTCATGGGACGCTGTTTCTTCAAGGAACTGTACTCACGCCTCGGTTTGAACATCTGCGAATACACATTCGAAGAGCACGATAAGACTGTGGCATATTCCCTCTCCATCCCATTCATCTCAACATTCACATTTGCAGCCGTGATGAAGCACCAGGATGCACCGGGAACAACATTCAAACGCCACATGAAAATTGCTCAAGGCGTATTGTCAGAAGACGACACTCTGCTTCGCGAAATCCTTTTCAATCCTTACACAAAGCACGAAATAGAAAATATCCGCAAGGAAATGAAGGAACTCATCGAGATCATTGACAATCGCGACGAGGAACACATGCAGCAGTATCTTACAAAGATCAGAAACAATATAAAATAAATTACGTTTCTGCAATCAAATCTTAATCCTCATGGCAGCTTTTACCTTCTGCTGATTGGAATCTGCCGTTAAGCATTTCAAGAAGTTGAGGATTAAGTTTCATAGCAACCTGAAGGTCGGCAAGAGCACCATTCTTGTCGGCCTTTTGCATTCTTATGCCAGCACGCAACTGATACACCTCAGCATCCTGCACCTTCAGGCGGTTTATCAGCATATCAAGATCCTTCAGAGCCTCATCTAGCTGTTCCATCTGTATCAGCGCAATTGCCCTCTGCTTGTAAGCATCTACATTCTTGGCATTCTCAGAAATTGCCTTTGTTGTTTCAACGATTATATCAATCAAATTCATTGGGTTGTTCTTTTTAACTTTTAACTCTTAACTTTTAACTTATACCCCAGTTCGGGATAAGGAAGGTCTTTGCTTTAAGATAGTTTAACGAATATAACTATCTGAATATTTGGTAAATAGCGGTATTTTTAGTAACTTTGT